>NZ_SAUN01000001.1:3424558-3735882 GCF_004011505.1 Nonomuraea polychroma | reverse complement strand
GCCGCGTCGTCGAGGTCGAGCACCCCGGCCACGTGAGCGGCGGCGACCTCGCCCATGGAGTGCCCGATCACCGCGTCAGGCTCGAAGCCCCACGAGCGCCACAGGCGAGCGAGCGCCACCTGCACCGCGAAGATCGCCGGCTGGACCACGTCGATCTCGTCGAGCCGCGACGTCTGCCGGTCGGCGGTGAGTTCGGCGATCAGGGACCAGTCGGCGTACGGCCACATGGCGCGGTCGCAGTCGGCGATGGCCGCGGCGAAGACGGGCTCGGTGTCGAGCAGATCGCGGCCCATCCCGATCCACTGCGCCCCCTGGCCGGGGAACACCCATGCGGTCCGGTGCCCCGTCTCGTCGGTCTCGCCGGTGTGCACCCCGTCGGCGTGGCCGCCGGCGGCAAAGGCTGCCAGCTTGTCGGCGGCGTCCTCCGGGGTGTCCGCGACGACCGCGAGCCGCAGATCATGATGGCTGCGCCGTACGCCTGCCGCCGCCCCCACCCGTTCCAGGGCCGCCCCCGGAGGGACGAGCAGGTCGCGGTACCGCCCGGCGAGGGCGGTGAGCGCCTTCGGCGACCGCGCGGACAGCGGCAGCAGCACCGCCCGGTCCGCGTTCCCCTCAGCGGCCTGCGTCGGCGGCGCCTCCTCCAGCACGACGTGGACGTTGGTTCCGGCGATGCCGAAGCTGCTCACCCCGGCGCGCCGAGGGCCGTCCTGCTCCGGCCACGCCTGGCCGCGGTCGCACACCCGCACGGCGATCCCGTCCCAGTCGATGGCCGGGTTGGGCGTCTCGAAGTTGAGACTCGCGGGCAGCCAGCCATGCTTGAGGCACAGCACGGTCTTGATGAGACCGGTGACGCCCGCCGCCCCCTCGGTGTGGCCGAGATTGGTCTTGACCGATCCCACCAGCAGAGGGCGCCCCGCCGGCCGCCCCTGTCCAAGGACCGCCTCCAGCGCGGCGATCTCGACGGGGTCCCCCACGCTGGTTCCGGTGCCGTGCGCCTCGACGTAGGCGACGCTCGCCGGGTCCACCCCGGCGTTGCGGTACGCCGTCTCCAGGCCCGCACGCTGGCCGGGGATCTGCGGGGCCATGAAGCTCTCGCCGTGCCCGTCGTTGCTGGCGGCCACGCCCCGGATCACCGCATGGATCCGGTCGCCGTCCGCCAGCGCCCGGGTGAGGGTCTTCAGCACCACGACGCCCGCGCCTTCACTGCGTACGTAACCGTCGGCGCGAGCGTCGAACGCCTTGCACTGCCCGTCGAGAGCCATCATCGAGCCCTGCGAGAACCCGACGGCGTGGTCCGGCGTGAGGATCGCGTTCACGCCGCCGGCGAAGGCGATGTCGCACGACCCGGCGCGCAGCGACTGCACCGCCAGGTCGATGGCGACCAGGGAGGACGAGCACGCCGCATCCAAGGCCACGCTCAGACCGGTCAGGTTCAGGGCATAGGAAATGCGGCCCGCGTTGCCCCCACGGGTGCTCCCGCCCACCGTGTGCACGTCCAACTCCTCCACGGCGCCGGACTGCAGATCCCAGTAGTCACTGGTGATGACCCCCATGAACACCGCGCCGGTCATGCCGGGCATCTGCTCCAGCGTGAGACCGGCGTCCTCGAACGCCTCCCAGGCCACCTCCATCGCCATGCGCTGCTGCGGATCCATCCGCGCGGCCTCGCGCGGCGAGATGCCGAAGAATCCCGCGTCGAACTCGTCGATGCCCGGGACGAACCCCCCGTACCGAGACGACAGCTTCCCCGGCGTGCCGGGAACCGGGTGGTAGAGCTCATCCACCGGGAACCGGTCCGAGGGGATCTCGGATATCACATTGGCGCCGCGGCACAGCAGGTCCCACAGCCCCTCCGGCGAATCGGCCCCCGGCAATCGACAGGCCATCCCGACCACGGCAATGGGTTCCTGCCGGGATGGAGTTTCACGGATCAAGGTCATGGCAGCTCGAGCCCCCCTGTTGACGATTTCTGCACTGAGCTGGCGGTTTTCCGGCCGTGCAATGCGGCGCGGGCAGCCTGGCAGTCGCGTCTTGAGGATGACTTGTAGATGCCTTGTTCGACGGCCGGTTGTCGAGTCGGTCGGCACGTCGGCGGCCTGGAACAGGTGGCCGGCTCGGTCAGCCCTTGGCCGCCTGCTGGATCCTCACCATGTTGCCCGAGGGGTCGCGGAATGCGCAGTCGCGCGGCCCCCAGGGCTGATCCATGGGTTCCTGCAGGACCTCGGCGCCGGCGGCGGTCCGTACCCGCTCGAAGGTCGCGTCGAGATCGTCGGTGCTGAAGACGATCATCGGCAGGACGCCCTTGGTGAGCAGTTCTTGCAGGGCGTCGCCGTCGGCCTGGGAACGGCCGGCGTGCGGTTCGGAGAGCACGAACTCCGGGCCCGGCTGCGCCGAGCTCCCGAGGGTGACCCAGCGGAACTCGCCGGAAGCGACGTCATTGCGTACGTCGAGGCCGAGCGCGTCGCGGTAGAACGCGAGCGATTCGTCCAGGTCGTTGACGGTGATGTGGCAGTACTTGAGTGCGATGGTCATGTCGCCAACGTTAGGCGGCGGCGACGCGACCCGCTTCTTCAATCCTGCTCGGTGGGTTTCTCGTCGGGCGGGTCTGCACCTTCGCCACGCACGCGGGCATCGCCGCCACGGCGGGGTGCTCCCGGCTGCGGTAAGCGCTCGGCGTCTCTCCCACGAGCTCGGTGAAGCGCGAGCTGAACGAGCCGAGCGACGTAGAGCCGACCGCCATGCACGCGTCGGTCACGCTCATGCCCCCACGCAGCAGCGCCATCGCCCGCTCGATCCGGCGGGTCATGAGATAGCTGTAGGGCGTCTCGCCATAGACCGCCCGGAACCGTCGCGAGAAGTGCGCCGGCGACATGAGCGCGCGTCGGGCCATGGTCGGCACATCGAGCGGCTGGGCGTAGTCCCGATCGATCAGATCCCGCGCTCGGCGCAGATGCGCGAGATTGGCGAGGTCCTCCGGGGTCATGGGCCCGACCATACCACCAGCCCCGACGCCCACCCCGTCGAAGCCGACCGCCTGGGAGGTGGAGCTGGGGCGGCCTGACGGCGCATGCGGCACGGGAGCGCGGGTAATGACCGCCCACCGATGGAAGGGTGGGTGGCATGGGATGGTGGATGGGGCTGACGGGCCGGTTCGGACGGCGGGGGCGGCGGTTACGGGCCACGGCCCGGCAGCGCTTTGGCTGGCGGAAGCTGCGACCGGGCCAGCAGGAGGCGATGGAGCACTTGCTCCGCGGGCGTGACGTGCTGCTCGTCATGCCGACCGGTGGTGGCAAGTCGGCGGTCTACCAGGTTCCTACGCTGCTGCTCGACGGACCCACGATCGTCGTCTCGCCGCTCATCGCGCTCCAGCGTGACCAGGTGACCGGCTTGCTCAAGGCCGACGCGGGCGGCGCCGTGGCGGTGAACTCGACCTCCTCTGTGACGGCCGGGCTGGAGAAGGTGACGGCGGGGGATGCGGCGTTCGTGTTCCTGTCCCCGGAGCAGCTCGCCAAGCCCGACGTCGTCGAACGGCTCGCGCAGGCCGGGCCGTCGCTGATCGCGATCGACGAGGCTCACTGCGTCTCCGCCTGGGGGCACGACTTCCGCCCCGACTATCTGCGGCTCGGGAAGGTCATCGAGCGTCTGGGGCATCCGCCGGTGGTGGCGATGACCGCCACCGCCGCACCGAACGTCCGCGAGGAGATCGTCCGCTCGCTCGGACTGGCCGACCCGGTGGAGATCGTCAGGGGGTTCGACCGGCCGAACATCTCGCTGGAGGTCCGGCGCTTCGTCCGCGCGGGGGACAAGAGACAGGCGCTGATCGAGTACGCCGCCTCCCGCGAAGGTCTCGGCCTGGTGTACGTAGCCACCCGCAGGGAGACCGAGGAGTACGCGGCGGCGCTGGCGGGCAGGGGACGTCGGGCCGAGGGGTATCACGGGGGGATGCGGACCGCCGAACGCACGCGCGTACACGAGCTGTTCACCAGGGGCGACGTGGACACCGTCGTCGCGACCTCGGCGTTCGGGATGGGCATCGACCGGCCGGACGTGCGCTATGTGCTGCACGCCGAGCCGCCGGAGTCGCCCGACGCGTACTACCAGGAGATCGGCAGGGCGGGCCGGGACGGCGAGCCGGCCTCGGCGGTGTTGTTCTATCGGCAGGAGGATCTGGGCCTGCGCCGGTTCTTCGTCGGCGGCCGAGCCGGCCGTGATGCGCTGCTGCGCGTGGCGACGCTGGTTCGCGAGCACGCCGGTACGGTGCCCGCCGGCGAGTTGGCCGCGCTGCTCAAGGTGAGCACGTCACAGCTCGCCAGGCTCGTCAACCTGCTGGAACGGGCGGGCGCGCTCTCCGTGACGGACGCCGGCGACCTGCGGTACGCCTCCGGCAGGCTGACGCCGGCGCAGGCCGCCGCGCGGGCGGTCGAGCTCGACGAGGCACGACACCGCGTCGACGACTCACGAATCGACATGATGCGCGGCTACGCGGAGACCGGCGGCTGCCGCCGCCGGTTCCTGCTCGCATACTTCGGCGAGCCGTACGCCGGGGCGTGCGGCGCGTGCGACACCTGCGAGAACGGTGAGGCGCTCGACCTGACGCCCGCGTCCGGCAAAGGGGGGTTCCCTGTGCGGGCGAAGGTGACGCACAAGATGTGGGGGCCAGGGACGGTCATGAGCCGCGAGCATGACCGGATCACCGTGCTGTTCGACTCGGTGGGCTACAAGACCCTGTCGCTGGCGGCTGTGGAGGACGTGCTCCGTCGTGCGTAAGTCACCTTAGGCGCTCTTGAACCCGGCCGGTCTAATGTTCGCGATCCGCTGATATGCCGCTCGCAATCAATTCGTGGTGGCGGACCACCTCTTCGATGATGAAACCCAGAAACCTCTCCGCGAAAACCGGGTCGAGTTTCGACTCCTCCGCCAGCGCGCGGAGTCTGCGTATCTGCCGTGCCTCCCGTTCGGGATCCGCCGGCGGAAGCCGGTGTTCGGCTTTGAGCCGGCCGACTTCCTTGGTGCACTTGAAGCGCTCCGCAAGGAGATGGACCAGGGCGGCATCGAGATTATCGATGCTGTCGCGCAGGCGCTGAAGTTCTTTTTGGACGAATAGGTCCGGCTGCGGCGCCGCTTCGGCGGTGGTGTCGCCGGATTCCCGCGGCTGCCCATGCAAATTTTCCATGAAAATATTCCCGCTTCATCGCTCCTGGCTTTCGGGAAAGGGATTTTATCATGGCTTTCGCGGTGTATTATGGACCCTGCTTTTCGGCGTCCCGGCGGACCAGGTGCCGGGACGAGCCGACCCTGGCGTGCCCCCGGTGCGATGCGGCCGGCACCAGGCCGAGCCGGGCGACCGCCGCCGCCACCAGCTCGTCCGGCGGCAGCGCCACCTCCAGCACTATCCCGGATTCATCCGGGTCGAGGTGCTCCAGGATCGCCCGCTGCGAGTCGAGCAGGTCAGCCGACATGTAGTGGTCGGTGCGGCGGGTCATCCGGTCCCGGATCAGCTCGGCGGACCCGTCGAGGTGGACGAACTCCACGTCCGGCGGGCCCTGTCGGAGCACGTCCCGGTAGGAGCGCTTGAGCGCCGAGCAGGCCAGCACCGTGGAGACGCCTTCGGCGTGCCGGGCGGCCATCCAGGAGGCCAGGTCACGCAGCCACGGCCAGCGGTCCGCGTCGTCCAGCGGGATGCCGGCGCGCATCCGCGCCACGTTCGCCTCCGGGTGGAACTCGTCCGCCTCGGCGAACCGCAGCCCGGTCAGCTCGCCGACCCCGCGCGCCACGGTCGTCTTGCCCGCGCCCGACACGCCCATGACCACGATGTGCCGGGTGGGCCGGCGCTCACCAGTCATGGACGGTGCCGTCCTTGAGCCGGTTGACCGGCAGGTACGCCGGTTGGTACGGGAATCGCGCCGCGGCCTCCTCGTCGAGCTCCACGCCGAGCCCCGGCAGCTCCCCGGGATGCAGGTAGCCGTCGGCGAAGCTGAACGACTGCTGGAACACGTCGTTGGTCGCCGACCCGTGCTGCATGTATTCCTGGATCCCGAAGTTGTGGATCGCCAGGTCCAGGTGCAGGGCGGCGGCCATGCCGACGGGCGAGATGTCGGTCGGGCCGTGGATGCCGGACTTGATCTGATACTGGGCGGCGTAGTCGAGCAGCTTCCGCATGGCCGTGATCCCCCCGGTGTGGGTGACGGCCGACCGGACGTAGTCGATGAGCTGTTCGCGGATCAGGGTCTGGTAGTCCCACACGGTGTTGAAGATCTCGCCGATGGCCAGCGGCGTGGTGGTGTGCCGGCGGACCAGGCGCAGCGCCTCCTGGTCCTCCGCCGGCGTGCAGTCCTCCAGCCAGAACAGGTCGTACGGCTCGAGCGCCTTGCCGAGCTTGGCGGCCTGGATAGGGGTCATCCGATGGTGCCCGTCGTGCAGCAGCGGCAGCTCGGGGCCGAACTCGTTGCGCACCGCCTCGAAGACGCCGGGCAGGTGGCGCAGGTAGGCGCGGGTGTCCCAGTCCTCTTCGGCGGGCAGCGCGGCGCGCTGGGCGGGTTCGTAGTCGTACCGCTTGCCGTCGACGCTGGGCTGGGCGGCCACGCCGTACACGGCGTTGATGCCGGGTACGGAGGTCTGCACCCGGATCGAGCGGTAGCCCATCTCCAGGTGGCGGCGGATCGAGTCGAACAACTCCGGCAGGTCCCGGCCGGAGGCGTGCCCGTACGCCATGATCCCGTTCCGGGAGGCTCCGCCGAGCAGCTGGTAGAGCGGCATCCCGGCGGCCTTGGCCTTGATGTCCCACAGCGCCACGTCCACGGCCGCGATGGCGGCCATGGTGACGGGCCCGCGCCGCCAGTACGCCGAGCGGTAGAGGAACTGCCAGGTGTCCTCGATGCGATGCGGGTCCCGCCCGATCAGCAGGGGGACCACGTGGTCGGCCAGGTACGAGGCGACCGCCAGCTCCCGCCCGTTGAGGGTGCCGTCCCCCAGCCCGGTGATCCCCTCGTCCGTCGTGATCTTGAGGGTGACGAAGTTGCGGTCGGGGCTGGTGACGATGACGTCCGCGGCAATGATCTTCACGCAGGTGCCTTTCTCACAGGTGGTGCTGGACGGTCATGGTCACCATTCCGCGTAGGAGCCGTCCCGGTGCCGCCAGATGGGGCTGCGCCAGGCGTGTCCTGTTTTGTCGGCGGAGCGTACCGCCTCGTCGTCGATCTCGATGCCCAGGCCGGGCGCGGTGAGCCGCTCGACGTGCCCGTCCACGAAGGTCAACGGGGTCTTGTCGAGGCAGTAGTCGAGCACCTCGGCGCCAAGGTTGTAGTGGATGCCGATGCTTTGTTCCTGGATCAGGTAGTTCGGCGTGGCGAAGCCGACCTGCAGGCAGGCCGCGAGGGCGATCGGGCCGAGCGGGCAGTGCGGGGCGAGCTGCACGTCGTACACCTCGGCGAGCGCGGCGATCTTGCGTACCTCGGTGATGCCGCCGGCATGTGAGAGGTCCGGCTGGGCGACCGCGATGCCGGCTTGGAAGACGGGCAGGAACTCCTGCCGGCTGTAGAGCCGCTCCCCAGTCGACACCGGGATGGTGGTCGAGCGGACGAACTCGCCGATGAGGTGCGAGTTCTCCGGGACGACCGGCTCCTCCAGGAACAGCGGCCGGTACGGCTCCAGCAGCGGCGCCACCCGGCGAGCATTGGCCAGGGTGAACCGCCCGTGGAAGTCGACGGCGACGTCGCGGTCGTCGCCGAGCACCTCACGAGCGGCGGCCACCCGGGCGACCACGCCGTTCAGCTCGGCGACCGAGGCGAGCGGGCTCATCTTGCCGGAGGCGTTCATCTTCACCGCGGTGAGACCGGCCTCGACCTGGGCGGCGACGTGGTCGCGGACTTCGCCGGGCTCGTCGCCGCCGACCCAGCCGTACACCCGGATCCGGTCCCGGACCGGGCCCCCGAGCAGCTGATGCACCGGAGCGCCGAAGTGTTTGCCGGCGATGTCCCACAGGGCCTGGTCGAGGCCTGCCACGGCACTCGCCAGGATCGGGCCGCCCCGGTAGAACGAGCCCTTGGTCAGCACCTGCCAGTGGTCCTCGATGCGCAGCGCGTCCCGGCCGATCAGCAGCTCGGCGAGCTGGTCGATGGCGGTGCGGACGGTCTCGGAGCGCCCCTCGCAGGTGGCCTCGCCCCAGCCGACGATCCCGGAGTCGGTCTCCACCCGGACGAAGAGCCAGCGGGGGGCGACGAGGAAGGTCTCTATGCGTGCGATGGTCGTCATGCCCCGTCAGCCCTTTGTCGCGCCGGCGGTGAGGCCGGAGACCACGTACTTCTGCACGAACAGGGCGATCACCATGATGGGCAGGGTGACCACGGTAGTCGCGGCCATCAGGCCGCCCCAGTCGATACTGGCGTAGCCGACGAAGTCGAAGATCGCCACAGGCAGGGTCTTGGTGTCGGCGTCGGAGAGCACGAGCGCGAACATGAAGTTGTTCCAGGAGAAGATGAAGGACAGGATCCCAGCGGTGGCGATGCCCGGCACGGACAGCGGCAGGGTGATGCGGCGGAACGCGCCGATATGGGTCAGCCCGTCGACCAGCGCCGCCTGCTCCAGCTCCTCGGGCAGGCTGTCGAAGTAGCCCATCATGATGTAGACGATCAGCGGCAGCGAGACGAACATGTGGCTGATGATCAGTACTCCGAAGCCCCCGACCATCTTCAGGTTGGAGAAGACGTAGAACCAGGGCACCAGCAGCGAGACGCCGGGGATGACCCGGGCCATCAGCACCACCAGCGCGGATTTCTTCATGTTGAACCGGCTCATCGAGTACGCGGCCGGCACGCCGAGGATCAGCGACGCCACGGTGGCGGCGAACGCCACCCAGAGGCTGTTGACAATGAACTCGACGTAGTTCGCCTGCTGGAGCACCTTGAAGTAGTTGTCCATGGTGGGCGAGAAGACCAGCGCCTTGCCCGGGTCGTAGATGTCGACGTTGGTCTTGAACGACGCGGCGACCATCCAGAGCAGCGGCGCGAGCAGTGACAGCACCACGAAGATGAGCGCCACCACCCGGAACGCCTGGTACGCGGGTCGGGGCTTCATCGCTGCGCCTCCTTGCGCCGGGCGGTTAGGGCCCACATCGCCCCGATGATGATCAGGAAGAAGAGGATGAGGACGGTGGAGGAGACGCCGTACTCGTTGTAGTCGAAGCTGAGCCCGTAGGCGTACACGTTGAGCGTCTCCACCTCGTGGAACGAACCGCCGCCGCGGCCCTTGGTGGCGTAGAGGATGTCGAAGGTCTTCAGCGCGTCGATGCCGCGCAGCAGGATCGCCACGGTCAGCGTGGGCATCAGCAGCGGCAGGGTGACGTGCCGGAACCGCTGCCAGGTGCTGGCGCCGTCGATCCGCGCCGCCTCCTGCGGCTCCTCCGACAGCGAGGTGAGCCCGGCGAGCAGGATCAGCACCACCATCGGCGTCCACTGCCACACGTCGATGAAGATCGTGGTGGGCAGGGCCGAGTGCTGGCCGGCGAGCCACGGCTGCGGTCCGATGCCGACCCAGCCGAGGACCTGGTTGGCCAGGCCGATGTTCGGGTCGAAGATGAGCCGCCACATCATGCCGACCGCGACCGGCGTGGCGACGAGCGGCATCAGGATGGCGACCCGGACCCACCTCTGGCCCTTGAACGGCCGCCAGAGAAGCAGTGCGATCGCCATCCCGAGGACCACCTCGAACAGCAGCGCGACGGCGGTGAAGGTGGCGGTCCGCCCGACCGCGGGCCAGAACCGTTCGGTGTCCGTCAGGACGTCGAGGTAGTTCTGGATGCCCACGAACTCGCTCTCCGCGCGGACGGATCCCTCGGCGTCGGTCAGGCTGAGGTAGCCGGTCCAGGCCAGGGGGAACACGAGCAGCACCGCGACGAAGATCATCGCGGGCGCGGCGAAGAGCCATTTGCGATGGTCGTTGGCCCAGCGCACCCAGCCGGGCGTTTCGGGGTCGGTGGGGGCGCTGCGCGGCGCCTTGGTGGTGGTGATGGTTGCCATGAGGTCTCCAGGGATGTGCGGGGTACGCGGGTGGCGGGCGCTCGGCCCCGCCACCCGCGTGTGCCGCCTACTTGGCCTCGTCGTCCAGGAACTTCTGGAACGCGGCGTTGGCCGTGTCAGCGGCTGCCGCGACGTCGTTGCCGGTGATCGCGTCGACGATCGGCTGGCCGACGATCTCGCGGGCCTCGGCAACCTTCACGACCAGCGGCCGGTCATGACCCACCCCGGCCTTGGTGCTGGCCGCGATGGCCTCCACCAGGTCCTTCGGGAAGGTTGAGGTGCCCTCGGGGTTGGCCCAGACGGAGGTACGCGCGCCCGGCACGCCGGACTTCTGCTGGGCGAGCGTCTGCTCCTTGCTGGTGGCCCACTCGATGAACTTCCAGGCGTTGCCCGTGTTCTCCGAGCTGGCGTTGACGCCCAGTGCCCACGACGGGATGTTGTACGGCTTCGAACCGGCCGGGCCGGCCGGGAACGGCGCGAAGCCGACCGTGTCCGAGACCTTCGATTTGGCCGGGTCGGTGGCGTTCTTGTACAGCGAGTTGGCCTCGGTGTAGAAGGCGGCCTTGCCCTGGGTGAAGATGGCCATCGCCTCGGGCCAGCCCATGTCGGTGCTGACGTTCGCCGGGCCGGACTCCTTGATCAGCCCGCCGTAGTAGGCGTACGCCTGCTTGGCCGCGTCGCTGCTGACCGCAGACTTGCCGCTGCCGTCGACGAAGTCGCCGCCGAAGCTGTAAAGGAAACTGGAGAACTGGGTGACCGCCGGCGACTTGCCGGTACGCGCGACGAAGCCGGCGATGTCCGGCTCGGCCGCCTTGATCTTGGCGGCGGCGGCCTTGAGCTCGTCGAGGGTCTTCGGCGGCTCGCTCAGGCCCGCCTTGGCGAGCAGGTCCTTGCGGTAGTAGAGGACCTCCTGCTCGGTGATGATCGGGACACCGACCGGCTTGCCCTCGTGGGTGGTGGCCTCCACCGGGCCGGCCTGGAAGTCGCTGAAGTCCCAGGTCTTATTGGCCTTCACCTGGTCCGACAGGTCGGCCAGGTACTTGTTCTTGGCGAAGAGCTTCCCCTCCTGCAGGGGGCGGTACATCATCACGTCGATGTCGGACGAGCCGGCGTTCAGCTTGACGTTGTACTGGTCGGAGAGCTGGTCCTCGCCGAGCTGGGTGACCTCGACCTTGAGCCCGGTCTGCTTCTCGAACTCCGGCAGGGCCTTCTTGATGTTCTCCGTCCACACGTGGTTGGCCAG
This sequence comes from Nonomuraea polychroma, assembly GCF_004011505.1. Classification (NCBI taxonomy): domain Bacteria; kingdom Bacillati; phylum Actinomycetota; class Actinomycetes; order Streptosporangiales; family Streptosporangiaceae; genus Nonomuraea; species Nonomuraea polychroma. The sequence continues at coordinate 3,724,626 of NZ_SAUN01000001.1, read as the reverse complement.
GGTGACCCGGACCGTATTGGACGCTCCGCTGTCGCCGCCACCGCCACAGGCGGACAGGCCCATGGCGGCAACCACGGCCAGAGACGTACCGAATATCGCTCGACGTCGCACGTCGTCTCTCCTTTCTGTCATGGCCGCCGCCCCCCCGGAAGAGCGCCACACTCTCGTAACATCTGCTTAATGCCGGGATGCTAGGACAATAAAGCTGATTTATTCAAGGGCTGACCCTCAACTGATATGCTCTGTGCCGTGAATCAGTCCTCCCCCGGGGGCGCATCCAGCCAGCACGCCCCTGCCGAGGCAGGGCTGCACGCACGCGTCCTGGACCACCTCGGCACCGCCATATGCAGCGGCGACGTGGCCGCCGGTTCCGTGCTGAGCATCGACGACCTGGTCGACCGCTATCAGGTCTCCCGCTCAGTGATCCGCGAGGTGCTGCGGGTGCTCGCATCCATGGGACTCATCGAGACCCGGCGCCGGGTCGGAATCATGATCCAGCCCGCCGAGGTGTGGAGTGTCTTCGATCCGCAGGTGATCCGCTGGCGGCTCGCCTCGGACGGGCGGATGGCGCAGATGCGCTCGATCACCGAGCTGCGGACCGCGATCGAGCCGCACGCCGCCTGGCTGGCCGCCGAGCGGATCGGCGACGACGAGGCCAGCGAGCTGGTCGGGCTCGCGGCCAAGATGTGGGCCGCCGGGAAGGCTGGCGACGAGGCGCGCTTCCTCGTCCTGGACATCGACTTCCACCGGCGGGTGCTGGCCGCCTCCGGCAATGAGATGTTCGCGAAACTGCAACTGATCGTCGCCGAGGTGCTCGCGGGCCGGCACCACTACCACTTGATGCCGCACTATCCGGACGAGGAGGCGTTGCAGCTGCACACCGACGTGGCCCAGGCGATTCAGCGGCGCGACGGCGAGCGGGCCCGGGAGGCCATGGTGGGGATCATGGAGCAGGGCTTCGCCGAGATGAAGTCAATGTGGGAGCAGGCCGTCGAGCCCGGCGGTGCCTGACCGGCGCAGGTCAGCCGAAGGCGACCGCGGGTGCCGCGCTCGTCGAGCAGGTGGCGTGGACGAGCGCGGGCGGTGTCACCAGGACCCGATGTACTTGTCGATGGTCTGGCGCATGAAGGTCGCGGACTCGCGCGCGCGGTCCTCCCAGGCGAACACGCACGAGGTCATGATGGTGTCCGCGCCGTCGGCGAATCCGAGCCGGTGCAGGGTGGCGAAGAAGGTCTCCCAGTCGACCTCTCCCTGTCCGATGTCCAGGTGCTGGTGCACCCGGGCCGTGGAGCCCGGCGGGTTGACGATGTAACGCAGCCCCGAGGAGGCGGTGTGGTCGAAGGCGTCGGCCAGATGCAGGTGAGTCATCAGCGGCCCGGCGTACTCCATGATCTCGACCATGTTGCCGCCCATGTGGAAGGTGTGCGGGGCGCAGTACAGAAACGACACGTGCGGGGAGTCGATCCCGCGGATCATGTCGACGGCGACCTTGCCGTCCTCGACGAAGTCGTCCGGGTGCGGCTCGAGGCGTAGCCGCACGCCCTCACGCTCGAAGACCGGCAGCAGCTCCTCCATGGACTTCCAGAACTTCGCCTCCGACAGGCTCGCCTGCTCGGGACGGCCGTTGAACTCGCTGTTCATGATGGTGCAGCCGAGCTCGACGGTGATCTGGAGGGCGCGCTTCCAGTACCGGACGGCGGCCTCGCGCTCCTCCTCGTCCGGGCCGGACCACCGGTAGAGCGGCAGGACCGAGGAGATCTTCACGCCGGCGCCGTCGAGGGCCTTCTTGAAGGCCTTGACCTTCGCGTCGTCCGCCCGCGGATGCAGGAAGAACGGCATGAAGTCCTCGCGCGGCGACAGCTCGATGTACTCATAGCCGAGATCGGCCACGACGCCGGGGAGCTCCAGCAACGGCACGGACCGCAGCATGTACGGGTCGAGGGCGATCTTCATGCCGATGCCTCCAGTTCCGCGAGCTCCGCCTCGAGGTCCGCCATGGCCTCGCCGCCCGCCATCAGGTCCGTGATCTGCTCACGGGTCCGCTCGCCCTTGCGGAAGTCGTCCGCTTTCCGTCCGTGGATCAGGACCGCGAAGTGGTCGCCGACCATCATGGCGTGCAGGACGTTGTGCGTGACGAAGATGACGGCGACGCCCTTGGCACGTGCCTGCATGATGATCCGCAGGACGTGCGAGGCCTCCTTGACGCCGAGCGCGGCGGTCGGCTCGTCGAGGATGAGGACGTTGGCGCCGAAGTAGACGGCACGCGCGATGGCCAAGGCCTGACGCTCGCCGCCGGACAGGCTGCCGACCAGCCGCTTGCCGTCGGTCACCCGGGTGATGCCGAGGGACTGCATCTCGCGGACGGCGATCTCGCCGGCGAGGCTCTTGTCGAAGCGCTTGAATGGCCCCCAGCCCTTGGTGGGCTCGACCCCCACGAAGAACGACCGGCCGACGCTCATCAGCGGGAAGGTGCCGCCGAACTGGTGAACGGTGGCGATTCCGTACGCGCTCGCGTCCCGCGGGCTCTTGAAGACGACGGGTTGCCCGTTCACCTCGATGGCGCCGCTCGTGGGGGTGTGGACGCCGGAAAGGATCTTGATCAGGGTGGACTTGCCGGCGCCGTTGTCGCCGAGCAGGCACAGCACCCTTCCCGGGTGTACCTCCAGGGAGATGTCCTGCAACGCGTTCGTGCCGACGAACGACTTGCTCACGTCTGCGAGGCGAAGGAGTGGCTCGGGCATGGTTCAGGCCTTCTTCCCGGGGCGAGGCGCGTACGACAGCGCCAACCGGCGGAACGTGTTGTTCATGAGGACGGCGGCGAGGATGAGGACGCCGAGGATGAAGCTCGCCCAGTCGGAGTTCCAGCCTGTGTAGTAGATGCCCTGGTTCACGATCGCGAAGGTGAGCGTGCCGAGGACGACCCCGACAACGGATCCGTAGCCACCGGTCAGCAGGACGCCTCCGACGACGACCGCGATGATGGAGTTGAAGACGAACGACTGCCCGTTGGCGACCTGGGCGCCGTTGTAGAGGATGGTCTGGATCACGCCGACCAGGGCGGCGCCGAACCCGCTCCCGACGTACAGGGCGATCTTGAGCCGGTCGGTGGGGATGCCGGCGGCGCGGGCGCTGTCCTTGTCGCCGCCCACGGCCAGGATCCAGTTGCCGTACCTGGTCATCTGCAGCATCCAGCCGACGCCGAGCGCGACCGCGAGCCACCAGAAGATCGCCACCTCGAACTGGCCGGCGACGAGCGTGCCGAACACTGCCTTCGAGGCCGGGTCGGGGTTGATGGCGACGCTGGTGGTGCCGGTGATCACACGGGAGAGCCCCAGGGTCAGTCCGGCCGTCCCGAAGAGGGTCGCCAAGGTGACGACGAAGGAGGGCACGTTGGTGCGCGTCACGATGAGTCCGTTGAGCAGCCCTACCGCCACGCCGACGCCGAGGGCGAGCACGATGCCGAGGACCACCGGTCCGCCCCAGTAGCCCGAGACGATGGCCAGGGTCATCGAGCTGGCCGCGAGCACGGAGCCGACGGACAGGTCGAGCTCGCCGGCGATCATGAGGAGGCCGACCGGGACGGCGATGATGCCGAGCTCCGCGGCGACGTTCAGCCAGGCCGCGGTGCCGGAGGGCGCGAGGAAGTTGGCGCCGCCGAACACGGTGAAGAAGACGAAGACGCCCAAGGTCCCGATGAGGGCCCCGGCCTCGGGCCGGTAGGTCAAGTTGCGTAGGGTACGGGCCGACGACGTCCCGGGCACTGTGGGGCGGGCCGTGTCGGAGATCTGGACGGTCATTGTTCGTACCACCTCGAGTCTGATCGGAGTGCCGGGCCGGCGTACGAGACCCCGGACCCGGCCGCCTTCGGCGGGATCAGCGGACGCCTGCCTTGACACCGGCGATCGCGGCGTCGACGTTGCCGGCGTCGACGATGGCGGGCCCCGTCAGCAGCGAGTCCTGCGCGACGCGGAGTCCGAAGGCGTTGTAGGCGTAGGCCTGGGATACGGCGAGGTAACCCTGCAGGTAGGGCTGCTGGTCGATGCAGAAGAGCTGCTTGCCGGCCTTGATGCGCTGCAGCTGGGTCTCGCTCATGTCGAACGTGCCCAGCTTGACCTTGCCCGCGGCGCCTGCCTGGTCGATGGCGGCGGCCGCGCTGTCGGCGTCCTGGGTGCTGATGGTGATCAGGCCGTCGATGGTGCTGTCCTTGAGCAGGGCAGCCTTGATCGCCTGAGTCACGGCCGTCGGGTTGCCGAAGCTGGACGAGGGCAGCGGCAGCTGGGTGGACGTGCCGCCGGTGCTCATGCCCTGGGCGACGCCCTTGCACCGGGCCTCGGTGTTCACCGCGCCGGGAACGGTGTTGACGCACAGGACGTTCTTCGCGCCGTTCATGGCGAAGAACTCGCCTCCGGCCTTGCCCGCCAGCAACTCCTCGGAGCCGGTGTAGGACAGCGCGCCCACGTTCTTGGCCTGCTCAGGGCCACCGGCGTTGAACAGGAAAACCGGGACGCCGCCACTGGAAGCGGTCTTGAAGGCGTCGTTCTGCGCCTCCGGCACCCAGTCGGCGCCGATGATGGCGGTGGCGCCCTGGCTTTTGGCGCTGAGGATGAGTTTGGCGGCGTCCGGGCCGAGGTTGTCGTAGTTCTGCGGGCCCAGCCACGTCACCTTGCCGCCGCCTGCCTCGACGACCTTGGCGGCGTCGTCCCCGCCTCGCTTGACCGCGGACCAGAACGGGTCGTCGGACTTGCCGCCGATGACGAAGATGGAGACCTTCCCGCCGCCGGATCCGCCGGTGGTCGCGGCCGCGCTGGGGGCCGCGGCGGCCTGGCTCGCGGTGCCGCTGGTGGCCTTGCCGCTCGCGCAGGCGGTCAGGGTGGCGGCGGCGAGGAGGCTGATCGCCGTCAGCGAGAGGCGGTTGGGGCGGCCCAGCGGACGCCGCCGGGTTCGTGTGCCTTCCATTTTCTGCGGTACTCCTTCGTGTGATGGGCCGGCGCGACAGATCCCTGGGTGGGGAGCGCGCGGTGGATCGGGGGGTGTGTCGGTGGCCGCCCGGTGAAGGGAGCCCGCGCGGTCAGCGGCCGGCGGCCTGGAGCAGGGCCTTGGCCGCCGCGGCCAAGCCTTCGAGCTGGTCGAGTTCCTGGTCTTCGTGCTCGATGTTCACGGCCATGTCCGGGTCCACCTTCTCGAGCGCCTGGAGGAAGGCGGTCCACCAGGCGATGTCGTGGCCGCGGCCGACAGCGACGAAATCCCAGGAGGAGTCCTGCGGCCAGCGCGACAGGGTGTACGGCCCGCCGAGGCCGACGGCCCCGGGCTCGTCCGGTTGAACGCGGCCGAAGCGGTCGTCGAGGACGCCGTTCACCCGCGCCGCGGGATTGATCCGGGTGTCCTTGGCCGCGGCGTTGTACACCAGGGAACCGAGGTGCCCGATCGCCTCCACCGGATCGATGCCCTGCCAGAACAGGTGACTGGGGTCCATCTCGGCACCGACGTGCGTGGCATGGATCTTGTCGACGAGCCGCTCCAGCGTCGCCGGGTTGTAGACGACGTTGTGCGGGTGCATCTCGATCGCCACCTTGACGTCGAAGTGGGCCGCACGCTCCTGGACCGTCTTCCAGAAAGGGATCGCGACCTCGTTCCACTGGTAATCCTGGACATCGAGGTAGGCGCTGTCCCAGGGCAGGACGTTCCACGCCGGATTGCTTCCGGCGGCGCTCGCGGCCGGCGTGCCCGACATCGTGACGACGCGCTTGACGCCCAGGAGGGCGGCCAGCTCCAGTGAGCGCAGGAGGTCGCCCGAGTGCTTCTCCCGGACCACGCGGTTCGGGTGCAGGGGGTTGCCGTTGCAGTTGAGCGCGGTCAGCGTGATTCCGTGCTCGTCGAAGAGCCCGAGGTAGTCCTGGCGAGCCTGCGCGCTCGCGAGAATGCCGTCGATCGGCAGGTGCGGCTCAGGGATGAATCCGCCGGAGTTGATCTCCGCGCTCTCCAAGCCCATTCCTTTGAGAACGGCCAGGGCCTCAGTCAGCGGCTTGTCATGCAGGCAGGCGGTGTAGGCGCCGAGCTTCATGGGTTCTCTCTCCTAAGGGGTGTACGACGGGACCTTCACTTCGGCGCCGCCGTTGAGCGCCGACTCGGTGATGGCGGCGAGCAGCCGGAGGTTGTGCAGCCCGTGCTCGAACGAGGGGACCCGAGGCAGCCGGTCGAGACCGGCCACCTGCTCCAAGAACGCGCGGGCCTGGAAGACGAACAGGTCGTTCTGGCCGTATCCGACGCCGGGGAAGTCCATGGGCAGGCCGCCGGTGAGGTACGGGTGCTCCGGACCGACGGCCACCTGCCGGTAGCCCTTCGTCACCCCCTGCACCGAGCGGTCCATGAAGCGGAACTCGCTCGCCCGCAGCAGGTCGAAGGTCGCCGCGGCGTTCTCGGTGAACACCTCGAAGCCGAGGGAGTTCGCCAGGCCGAGGGCGACGCGCGAGGCCGACATCGTCGCCGTGGCACCGGACTCGAAGGTCGCGGTGAAGGTCACCAGGTCTTCGTTCTCGACCGGCTCACGCTCATCGCTCAGCGTCGTCGCGGCGTGCCCGATGGCCGTGCCGAGCGGCAAGGCACGCTCGGTGATGAACGTCGACAGGATCGATCCACGGACGGAGCGGATCGGACCGCACAGGAACTCGGCGAGGTCCACGAGATGACTGCCGATGTCGGCGAGCGCACCCGATCCCGGGCCGCCCTTGTACCTCCAGCTCATCGGCCCCGACGCATCGGCGCCGTAGTCGCACCAGTAGTGGCCGTTGAAGTGGATCGGCCGTCCCATCGACCCGTCGTCGAGGAGTCGCTTCACCGCCGAGATCGCGGGGGAACGGCGGAACGTGAAGCCGACTCCCGTCTGAAGGTCCGGCCTGGCCTTGGCCGCGGCCACCATCGCCGCGGCCTCCGCGATGGTCGGCGCGAAGGGTTTCTCGCACAAAACGTGCTTGCCCGCCGCCAGCAGCCCTTCGGCGATTTCCCGGTGCAAATGGTTCGCGACCACGACGCTCACGACGTCGATATCCGGATCTTCTGCCACGACCTGCCAGGACGTCTCCGCCCGCTCGTATCCGAAGCGGCGTGCGGTTTCCTCAGCGAAGTGTTCGTTCACGTCGGCGATCGCCACCAACCGCACGTCAGGCAGGCCCGCGTCGTACGTCGTCGTCGCGCTGCGATAGCCGGCGGCGTGCGATCTGCCGGCCATCCCGGCGCCGACGACGGCGACGCCGATGTGGTCGTGGGGCATGCTGGCTCCTCAATTCATGGGCATCACTGAAAAGGGGCGTTCGCGCTGCGTAGACGCCCTCAGAAGCGGTTTGGAAACCGGTTTAAAAGGTTGCGCCGAGCATGCGTTGTGTTACCGGCATATGTCAAGGGTTTGTGCTGACAAACCCTCCGGCCTTATCGTGCTCGCATGCCCGACCACACCGCGCCGGCATCGCCTCGGCCAGGACGCCGCCGGCCGACGATCCTCGACGTCGCCGCCGCGGCCGGCGTGTCCAAGGGGCTGGTCTCCAAAGTGCTCAGCGGCTCGGCGGGACCGAGCGCGGCCACGACCCAGCGCGTGCTGGCCGTCGCCGAGCGCATGGGCTATCGCAAGGACAGAACCGCCACGCTCCTCGCCCAGCGACGGACGCGGCTCATCGGCGTGACGATCCTCCCGAGCAACGTGTACCACGGAGAACTCGCCGAGGAGATTCAGGCGATCGTGGACGCCGCGGGGTACGAGACGGTTCTGGGAGCCATCACCGCCACCCACGACGAGCGGCGCTCCATCGAGACCCTCATCGACTTCCGGTGCGAGGCCCTCCTCCTGCTGGGGCCGACGATGCCCGAAGCCGAGCTGGCCTCCCTCGTCGAGAACGTTCCGACCGTCTGCGTGGGACGCCCGCTCAACCTGCCGGAGGTGGACGTCGTCCGCGCCGACGACGAGCAGGGCATCACCGACGTGGTGGACCATCTGGTCTCACTCGGCCACCGGCACATCGCCCACGTCGACGGGGGAGCGGGACACATCGCCGCCGTCCGGCGAGGCGCCTACCGGGCGGCCATGCGACGGCACGGGCTCGAGGCCGTTGTCCTTCCTGGAGGCCTCACTGAGCGGCAGGGGGCGGCGGCTTTCGAGCATCTCCCATCCGGCACGGGCATCACGGCCGTCGTCGCGTTCAACGATCGTGCGGCGGTGGGGCTGATCGAGGCGCTGGAGAGCAGCGGCATCCGGGTACCGGACGGCATGTCCGTGGCCGGCTTCGACGACAGCCTCATGGCGCGACACCCGCGGATGGCTCTCACGACCGTCAGCCAGTCACCGATCGAGCAAGCCCGGCTCGCCGTCCAAGCGGTCATAGACCGGCTGAACGGTGAACATCAGGAACGCCGCGAGATCGTGCTTCCGACACGCCTCGTCGTACGGGGCAGCACCGCCGCCCCCCGCACCCCGCTCGCGTTGCGCCGGAACAGCTGACCGGCCGTTCTGCTCCAGACGCGCGCGCTGACACCGGTCCTCCCGGCCCGGCGGCGGGGGTCGCGCGGGGTTTGCGTTCGAGCGCGCTCGAAGCCATAGCGTCGCCGCCATGACGACACAGACCTGGATCATTACCGGCGCGTCCCGCGGTTTCGGGCGCGCACTGGCGGAGTCGGCGCTCGCGGCGGGCGACCACGTGGTGGCGGCGGTGCGCCGTCCGGAGAGTGTGGCCGATCTGCAGGCCGAATACCCGGACACCTGCCTGGTCGCGGCGTTCGACGCCCGGGACATCGCTGCGGCCGCGGACCTCGTACAGGAGGCCCTCGGCCGCTTCGGCCGGCTCGACGTGCTCGTCAACAACGCGGGCCGGGCCGTGGTCGGAGCGGTCGAAGAGGTCGGCGACGCGCAGCTGCGTGAGCTGATGGATCTGCACCTGTTCGGCCCCGCCGCGCTCGTCCGGGCGGCGCTGCCCGTGATGCGCGCGCAGGGCACCGGGACGATCGTGCAGATGAGCAGCCAGGGTGGGCGGATGTCGTTCCCTGGCGTGTCGGCGTACTCCGCGTCGAAGTTCGCCCTCGAAGGCTGGTCCGAAGCCCTGGCGGGGGAGGTCGCGCCGTTCGGGATCCGCGTGATGATCGTCGAGCCCAGCCGGTTCCGGACCGGCTTCCACGCGGACGACGTGCTGGAGTTCACCGAGGCGTCGGAGACCTACCGTGACCTGCTCGCCGCCGTCCGCGCGGACATGGCCGGGGCCGATGGCCTCCAGGAGGGGGACCCGGCCCGGGCGGCCGAGATCATCGTGTCCCTCGCGCACAGTGACGAGGTGCCGCTGCGGCTGCCGCTCGGGCGCGAGGCGGTCGAGCGTATCTCGGGTGCGTACCGGCGCGGCCTGGACGAGGTCGAGCGGTGGGCCGAGACCGCCCGCAGCGCCGACTTCGCGGGCGTCCCGGCGTCGGTCCGGCCGATCTAGGCTCGCGTCATGGCCACCGACGATCTGATGACCAGGGCGCTGGAAACGCTCGGGGACGACGGCCCGCTGTCGGTCGAGGCGATCCACCGCCTCACCGCCGTGGCCGACGTGCCCGCGTCGATGACGATCGCTGAGGTCGCCGACCTCCTCGACATCTCGCCCCACACGCTGCGTTATTACGAGCGGGTCGGGCTGGTCGAGGTGGCCCGTGACACCAACGGTCATCGTGTCTACGACGCCGACGCGGTGCGGCGCCTGGTGTTCCTCACCCGGATGCGGCTGTCCGGTATGCCGATGCGCGACCTGCAGGACTACATCTCGCTCGTCGACGCCGGCGAGCACACGGTGCCGGAGCGGCTCGACATGCTGCTCGAACATCGCGACACCATCCGCCGCCGGATCCGTGAGCTGACCCTTTCCCTCACGGCGGTCGAGTACAAGATCGCCACGTACGGCGGCTCGACCGGGCCGGACGTTCCGGCCCTCGACGCCGCCACCGGCCGTACGGCGCTGCCGGACGAGCCGCGGCGACCGGCATTACCGGCAGGGTGAGGGGCACCGCGGCCACCAGTCCAGAAAAGCACCGCCCGATCCTGGCCTGGGCCATCACTCTCATGCTGCTCGGCTGCACGTTGATCGCATACCTGGACAAGGCGATTCTCGGGCTGGTCGCGCAACCGGCGATGGCCGACCTCGGGCTCTCGGCCGCCGAGTTCGGCAGCATCAGCAGCGCCGCCGGCCTGCTCGGCCCGGCCACGGCGCTGCTGTACAGCTTCGTGGCCGACCGGCTGCCCATCAAGGCCACGCTCTTCACCCTCGTGGTGGTGTGGTCACTCCTCCAGTTGCCCATTGTCTTCGCCGCTTCGGGTGGGCTGCTGCTGGCGACGCGGTTCGTTCTCGGAGCGGCGGAGGGTCCCACCGTGCCGGTGTCGCACGTGGCCGCCTACTCCTGGTGGCCCAATGAACGGCGCGGATTCCCCACGGCGCTGCTCACGACCGGGGCGTCACTCGGCAAGCTGCTCTTCGCTCCGCCGCTGGCCTTGGTGATCGCCGCATTCAGCTGGGAGTCGGGCTTCCTCGCCGTGGCACTCCTCGGCTTCGCCTGGGCGCCGGCGTGGTCGTTCCTCGGGAGAGAGGGTCCCTATGGCCAGGCCGGAACCGTGGCGGAGACCGGATCTCGTGCGCCCGTACGGACCATCCTGCTGACCGGCACCTTCGCCGGGTACGTGGCCGCGTTCACGGCCTCCTCGATGCTCGTGGCCGTGGTCCTGACCTGGCTTCCGTCCTACTTCGAGGTGGCGCTGGGGTTCTCGGCGGTCACGGCGGGCTCGCTGTTCGGCGTGCCCAGCATCTCCGCGATGGTGTTCCTGTACCTGTACGGCGGGTGGAGCGACCGGAGGCTCAGGAAGGGGGCCACGTCCCGAATCGTCCGCGGGATGTGGGGCGGTGTGCTGCTCGCGCTCGGCGGTGTCTTCCTGGCGGCCCTTTCCCTCGTCTCCGGTGTGGTGCTCCCCATGGCTCTGCTGATGATGGGCTACGGGTTGGCCATGACCGTCAATGCTGTGGCCAACCCGGCTCTGGTGCAGATCGTGCCGCCGGGGCAGCGCACGAGCGTGCTGTCGATCGGCGTGGCCGTCGCCGGTCTCCTCGCCGCCGCCGGGCCATGGGTCGCGGGCGTCGTACTGGACACGGCCCGTTCCGCAGGCTCGCTCGCCGAGGGCTACACCAACGTGTTCGTGCTGATGGGCGGCATCGCCATGGTGGGAGGCGCGCTTTTCGCACTGCTGGTGAATCCCGAGCGCGACGGCGCGAGGGTGGAGGCGGCCCGGGGGCGCACACGCAGCTTGTCGTGACCAGGTGCGGGTGCGGCGACGCCCCCGGGGCCGCTCAGGTCCTGCCGTTGTAGAGCCAGAGCGCGATCGGGGCGAACACGACCGTCATGACCGCTGAGAGCGCCAGGACCAGCGCGATGTCCCCGGTGTCGGGCACGCCGTCGAGGAGGCCGCGCGCCGCCTGGACGAGGAGCGTCACCGGGTTGACGGTCACGAACTCCCGCATCCAGGCCGGCATGGTCTCCGGCGGCGCGAACGCCGAGCTCACGAAGGTCAGCGGGAAGAGGATGACGGTGGACACCCCCATCACGGCGGCCGGGGTCCGCACGGTGAGGCCGACGATCAGCCAGAGCCAGCTCAGCGCGAAGCAGAAGACCAGGAGCAGCGCGATGGCCCCGGCGACGCCCCCGAGGCCGCCGGACGCCCGGTATCCGATCAGCGTCGCGATGCCGAACACGAACGCGGAGGCGACGCTGTACCGCAGCGTGTCGCCCAGCAGCGCGCCGACGAGCGGTGCCGGACGCCAGATCGGCTGCGAGCGGAAGCGGTCGAAGGAGCCCCGCTCGATGTCGGTGTTCAGGGTCACGGCCGTGTACATCGTCATGAAGACGACCGTCTGGGCGAGGATCCCCGGCAGCGCGTAGCGCAGGTACGCCTCCGGCGATCCGATCATCGCCCCGCCGAACACGTACGTGAACATCAGCGTGAACAGGATCGGGAACAGCGTGGCGTCGAGGAGCTGCTCGGGAACATGCCTGATCTTCAGCAGGACGCGCCACGCGAAGGTCAGCGTGGCGCGGAGCGCGCCGGCGCCCGTGTCCGGCGGCGGCGCGTCGGCGACGGCGGAGATCAGCCGGGTGTCGAGATGCTCGAACGTCGAGCGTTCGGCTGCCTGGTGGATGGTCACGTCGATGCCTCCTCATGGCCTGGCGCGGGGCCGTCGGCTGGCTTTCCGGTGAGGGCCAGGAACACCTCGTCGAGACTCGGCTGCGCCAGCGCATACTCGCCGATGCCGATTCCGCGTTCGGTGATGGCCGCGAGCGCGCTCGCGACCGCGGCCGGCTCGTCCACCCGCAGGGAGAGCGCGACGGGATCCGGCTCCAGAACGGGGGCGGCGCCGAGCGTGGCCGCGAGGAGCCTGGCGACCTCCGGGCGGTCGGCGCTGTCGGCGACCCGCACGCGCAGCGCGCTCGCCCCGACCAGAGCCTTGAGCCGGTCGCTCGTGCCCTCGGCGATGACGCGGCCGTGGTCGACGACGGCGATGCGGTCGGCGAGCTGATCGGCCTCTTCGAGGTACTGCGTGGTCAGCAGGACGGTGGTGCCGACGCCGACGAGCGCTCGCACGCTCTCCCACACCTGGCCGCGGCTGCGCGGATCCAGGCCGGTCGTCGGCTCGTCGAGCATCAGCAGGTCGGGACGGACGACGAGGGAGCCGGCGATGTCGAGCCGGCGCCGCATGCCGCCGGAGTAGGCCTTCACCTCCCGCCTGGCGGCCGCGCTCAGGTCGAAGGCCTCCAGCAGGTCGGTGGCGCGCTTCCTGGCCGCCTTGCCGCGGTGTCCGCGCAGGCGGGCGAGCAGGGTGAGGTTCTCGAGCCCGGTCAGGTCCTCGTCGAGGGACGCGAACTGCCCGGTGAGCGCGAGACGTGCCCTGACCTGGGCCGCCTCAGCGGCGACGTCGTGGCCCAGCACGCGGGCGGTGCCGCCGTCGGGACGGATCAGCGTGGCGATCATCCGGATGATGGTCGTCTTCCCCGCTCCGTTGGGCCCGAGCACCGAGTAGACGCACCCCGCGGGCACCGCGAGATCGACGCCGTCGACCGCCCGGTTGGCGCCGAAGACCTTGACCAGGCCGCGGGTTTCGATCGCCCATGTCTCGTTGCTCATACCGCGGCGCCTTCCCGGCGCAGCCGGTCTCCGACGAAGGCCAGGACGTGCGCGACGTGGCGGACTTCTCGCCTCTCGCGTATGACGACCTCAGCCGCCTGCCGACGGCCTTCATCCTGACCGCCGGGCGCGTCGTCGGCCGAGGCGGGAAGTGGGTGCTCGGGCGCCAGGCGGTCCTCCACCGAGACGACGACGGCGGGCACGCGCGCGGCGAGGTGAGAGCACGGCCGGTCGCTCTGCGCGCCGGTGCCGAGCAGCAGCAGGCGCGTGCCCGGCGAGGTGCGCCCCGGGCGGTGCGCCGGTTTTTCGGTCAGTGATGTCATGAGGGCAGCGTGTCCGACACCGGAGCCGCCGTCTTGGACGAATGTTCAGGGGGCAGACCAAGTACGCCTGAAAGGGCAGTGCCCCCTTCTTTGGCGATCCTGAACCATTACGCAGAGTTGCTTTGGGCGGGTTGCACGGACCCGAGTGGGGGGCCTTGCGCTCCCGTTCCGCACCGGACGGGAAACGACAGTGCCCGCCTATAGCCTGCCCTCCGCCTTCTATCAGTCTTCACCGCGATAGGCGCGCAGTTCGCGGCGCGCTTGGTGGCGGCTGCGGCGGCGGTCCTCACGACGGAGGTAGTACCCCTCCCGGTTCCCGCCCCTGGTTTCGCAAACGAGCACGTGGTAGCCGGGGGCGCCCCAGTAACAGCCGCCCCTGCGCCAGTTCGTGCTGTCGGGAGTGACCTCGTCCGGCAGCGTGCACGGCCCGAACCGATGATCATGCACGGGCACACAGGTCACCAGCGGCGCGTCGGCCATCCGCACCCACCTGGGCCGGGTCTTGTCGGTCTTGCTCATACGGTCACCTTCCGGCTCCGTGACGCCCCGGGCTGGGGCCGTCATAAGAGCTGGTGCACCGTGATCACCTCCGACTTCGCACATGACAAACCGGGACCGAAAGCGACGTCGCCGCTCAGAGAACCTGATCTCGACACTACCGCGAACCAACATCAGCAGCGCGCGTGACGAGGCCCGGTCGGCCGGCGCGCCCAGAGGCGCGCGGCTGCCCCGCAGCGACGGCGCGGTCGACGGCGCGGTCGACGGCGCTGTCCTCCACGCTGTGTCGGACATATAGCAAGAAGTCATCTAATGACTTAATATCCTGGCGTGATCACCAGATCTCGCAGCAGCCGGGAGTTATCCCGGTTACTCACTGCAGCCCTGTCGCTGATCGTCATGATGGGGCTGCTCCAAGCGCCCCACACGGCCGCCTCCGCCACCGCTACCTCAGCCACCGCGACCTCAGCCACCGCGACCTCAGCCTCCGCCACCGTTCTCACGCCGCCCCTCGACCTGGCCGAGATGTGGGGCCGGTACGGCAACGCCGGCGGCCACTGGACCGGCGGCGACGCCACCGTCTCCATCCCGCTGCCCGACGGCCGCATCGCCTGGATCTTCTCCGACTCCTTCCTCGGCGCCGTCAACCCCGACTACTCCCGTCCCAAGGACGCCCCGTTCCTGCGCAACTCGATGGTCATCCAGAACGGTTCGAACCTCGGCCCAACGCTGCACGGGGGCACCGCCGCCGCGCCGACCTCACTGATCGACACCGACCTGTCGCCCGACGACTTCTACTGGGTGGGCGACGGCACGGTCGAGGGCAACACCCTCAAGGTCATCTACGGCCGCTACCTCAGCACCAACGACGGCACCCCGCTCGGGTTCAAACGCCAGGGCACCGCGCTGGCCACCTTCAGCCTGCCCGATCTACGGGTGACCTCGGTCCGGCCGATGCCCGTCAGCGACTCCATGACCTGGGGCTCGGCGCTGATGGAGGACGGCGGCTACAGCTACATCTACGGCAGCGAGTACGCCGAGGGCACCAAGTTCGTCCACCTGGCCAGGGCCAAGGCCGGCGACCTCGGCGGCCCGTGGGAGTTCTGGACCGGCAGCGGCTGGTCAGACAAGGAAAGCGACTCCACGCGCATGGTCAGCGGCGTCGGCGAGGGCATGTCGGTCAGCAAGGTCGGCAACCAGTACGTGATGATCACGCAGGAGAACAACGACCTGTTCAGCGGCTGGATCGTGGCGTACGTGTCCAACGCGCCGACCGGGCCGTTCAGCGGGCCGACGTACCTGTACGAGGCGCCGGAGCCGGAGATCAGCAACCGGCGGCAGTTCGTCTACGTCGCCCGCCACCATCCGGAGTTGTCCGACCCCGGCAAGCTGCTCCTGACCTACGACGTCAACGCCTGGGACCCCGAGGATCTGTACCGGGACGTGCGTATCTACCGGCCGCGTTTCGTGGAGGTCCAGTGGCCGCCGGCCGTACCCGACCCGTCGAAACTGCCAGGCGCGCCGACGAACCTGAGCGTGCGGATGGCCGGTGACGGCACCGCCCACCTCACCTGGACAGCGCCGCCGGGCTCCGGCCTCAACTACTGGGTGTACAAGAAGGATCTGACGGCCGGGCAGACGCACTTCGCCAGGACCGGCAACCCAGTCACAGAGACCCGCTACGGCGACCCGTTCCTCAAGGAGGGCCACACCTACGCCTTCCACGTCAGGGCCGTCACCACCGCAGGGCACGAAGGACCGCCGTCCAACACGGTCAACACCGAGAGCCGCAAGACCGCCCCGCCCGCGCCGAGCGGCCTGGTCGCGACCGCCGGTGTGGCCGGTGACGTGAAACTGACCTGGAACGCCTCCGACCCCGGCGTCACCTACCGCGTCTACCAGCGGGACGTGACCGTGGGCGAGACGGTGTTCACCGAGAGCGCGACGGAGGACCCACTCCTCGAGAGCGCGACCCTGCGGGACCTGATCGCCACGCACGTCTACGAGTTCAAGGTCACCGCGGTCAACGACATCGGCGAAAGCCCGCCGTCCAACCTGGCGCGGGCGACCGCAGTGTTCACCCCGCCCGGTGCGCCGGGCAACCTGGCCGCGACCGCCCAATCCGACGGGTCGATCAAGCTCACCTGGACCGCGGTCGCGGGCGCCGATCGGTACTGGGTACGGCTGCGCGACGTGACCTCGGGCGCCACCGACTTCACCAAGATCGAGCTGCCCGTCCACGGCACGACCACCACCCTCACGCACTTGCTGAGCGGCAACACCTACGAGTTCAAGGTCACCGCGGGCAACGGTGGCGGCGAGGGCCCGGCCAGCAACGTGGCCAGCGCCACCGCCAAGGTCGCGCTGCCGGACGCGCCCACCGGGCTCGGGGCCACGCCGCAGGCGGACGGCTCGGTCAAGCTCACGTGGACGGCGGCGGCGCGGGCCAAGACCTACTGGATCTACCGCCGCGACGTCACCTTCGGGCACACCGAGTTCTCCCGCTATCACCTGCCCGCCTCGGGCACCAGCGCGGTCATCGCCGACCTGTTCAACGGCAACACCTACGAGTTCAAGGTGACCGGCGTCGGCGACGGCGGCGAGGGGCCGGCGAGCGCGGTCGTCAGCGCCGTCTCACGGGTCACGCCGCCGCAGGCCCCCACCGGTCTGCGCGCCGAGCCGGGCGACGGCACGGTACGGCTGAGCTGGACCGCACCCGTGGGCGCCAGCATGTACTGGGTTTACCAGCGCGACGTCACCGCAGGGGAGAGCACGTTCACCCGGCTCGCCTACCCCGCCGGGCAGCCTTCGGCCGACCTGCAGGGGCTGGTCAACGGCCACACCTACGAGTACAAGGTCACCGGGATCAACGACGCGGGTGAGGGACCGGCCGGCGGCGTCGTCAGCGTCGTGCCCAAGCCGCCCGCTCCGCCCAAGGTCACCGGCGTGAGCGCGCAGCCCCAGCAGGACGGCACGGTCAAGCTGACCTGGACCCCGATCGACGGCTCCTTCTACTGGCTGTCGTATCGGGACACGACCGCCGGCCAGACGTCCTACACGCGGCTGGAGTACCCGGCCACGACGAACAGCGCGCAGATCGGGCCGTTCACCGGGGGCCATGCCTACGACTTCCTGGTCACGGCCACCAACCCGGGCGGCGACGGGCCGCCGTCCGACCCGGTCCGCGTCACCATCCTGGGCAGCGCGACGCTCGGCAAGGTGTCGATGCCCCAACCGGCGGCCAAGGCGTCGGTGAAAGCGGTCGCCGCCCTTCCGCGGCCGCCCACGAACCTTCGGGTCACCCAGCGCACCCGCGACTTCGTCGCCCTGGAGTGGGATGCCAGCCCTGACCACGGCAGCGTCTACTACTGGGTTCAGTTCCGATCGGTGGGCCGCTCGCAGTGGTACAACCTGACCTACCCGACGCTCAACCTCACCTACCACGTCGGCAAGCCGCTGTGGCCGGGCTTCCAGTATGAGTTCCGCGTCGTGGCCGAGAACCAGACGGGCGCCTCCAGCCCGACGAACACGGTCCGCTCGGCGCTCGGCGGGTCGCCGCCGCCCCGGCCCACCGGCCTCAGGGTGGGCAGCACCGCGAACGGCGTGGACCTGCTCTGGACGCAGACCGCCGAGGAGGACTTCTACTGGGTGGAGTTCAAGCCGAGCGGGACCGGCACGTGGTACCGGCTCGCCTGGCCGGCCACCTGGCACGAGGCCAGCATCGGCGCGCCGCTGTGGCGCGGCTACTCCTACGACTTCCGGGTGATCGCCGTCAACCGCGACGGCGAGAGCCCGCCGAGCTCCTCCGTCTCCGCGGTGCCGGACTACCCGAAGCCCCAGCCACCCAGCGCCCTCTATCACACCGACGGACCCGGGTGGTCACGGATCTCCTGGAACGACAGCGGCTCCGACGTCATGTACTGGCTGTACTACCGGCCGGCGGGTAGCGGATCCTGGACCCGGGCCCGCTATCCCCTCGCCGAGTCGGAGATCACCCTGAAGTACCTGCCGATCGGCAGGTACGACGTCAGGGTGACCGCCGTCAACATGAGAGGAGAAAGCGCCGCCAGCCCCACGATCACGATCCGCCTGAAGCCGTCGAAAGCCCACATGCTGGCGATGCTCACGGAGATCTCGACCGCCGGGTGGAATCGCTGGCTGGGGCTCGACGGCGGTGACGCCTACTACATCGACGGCTACGAGTGGGACCACAGCACCGACCTGTGCTCGGGCAGTCCGGACCGGCCGGTCCTCGGGCTCGCCCCGTTCGAACGGGTCGACTGGCGCAAGCAGTGCGCGCGTCATGACTTCGGCTACCGCAACTACAAGGCCATGAGCGCCTTCGACTACAACCGGAAACTGCGCATCGACCGGATGTTCTACCGGGACATGCTGGTCGCCTGTGACGCGCAGATCGTGCACCACGGCGTCAAGTGCATCGGGCTGGCCCACGTGTACTACGCGGCCGTCCTGAAGCTCGGCACGTGACGCTGAGCCGGTCCCGGTGCCTGCCGGGACCGGCTCACCGATGCGAGACCACGTTCTCACCACATGCCCCGCCGGCCCGAGCTGCCGCAGACCTGACCTTCGTAGGGAACGGCGGTAGAGCGTCGCGACTCCCACGTGGGAGTGCCGGGCGATCGCGGCCATCGGCACGTCGAGTCCGTGGTCTGCGAACAGTTCGCGGGCGACCTCCACGACGCGGTCGCGGTTCTGTCGCGCGTCGGCGCGCAACCCTACGGCCGCGTCGGGGACGGTCGGCATACGAGATGTCTCAGCGATCCTGACGTTGCGCTCCTCTCCTCGATGGGGCCGACTGATCAGCAGACGTCTCACGGTCGTCACCTACACGGAGCGCCGCTCGGGACACACCTTCAGCACACCCGTCGCCTTCCGGCGCGCGGCCGGCACCGTCACGATCGGCGTTCAGTTCCCCGACGCCAACCTGTGGTGGCGCAACTTCTTGGCCGAGGGTGGTCCGATATCGCTGCAGCTGGATGGGATCGACCGCACCGGGCATGCAGTCTTCAGACGTGACGAAGCGGGTCAGGTGACCGTCACCGTCCGGCTGGACGGGTGATTGAGCCATACGCGCTGCCGGACAGGTCAGAACGTGGGTGAACCGAAATCTTCGGCTTCGCATCCGCGGCGCGATGCGCGTCCGGGTGGCGAATCTGCTGACGACGGATCCACACCGACTCGGGGCCGACGGCCGCGCGCTGATGGTCGAACAGGGCCACGGACCGGCGCCGGCTCCCATCGAGGTGTGCTCAGGTCACCAGCCCTCTGCGGTAGGCGTAGACCACCGCCTGCACCCGGTCGCGCAGGTCGAGCTTGGTCAGGATGCGCGACACGTACGTCTTGACGGTCTCCTGGCTGATCACCAGCGTGGCGGCGATCTCGCTGTTGGACCGGCCGTCGGCGATCAGGCGCAGCACCTCCAGCTCGCGCGGGGTCAGTGCGGTCTCGCCGGGCGTGGCCTGGGCGGGGCGGATCCGGGAGGCGTACCTTCCGACGAGCTGCCGGGTCACCTCGGGGGCCAGCAGCGCGGCGCCGGCCGCGACGGTGCGGATGCCGTGCAGGAGCTGCGCCGGTGGGGCGTCCTTGAGCAGGAAGCCGCTCGCGCCCGCGCGCAGCGCCTGGTAGACGTACTCGTCCAGGTTGAAGGTGGTGACGACGAGCACCTTGACCGGGTCCGGCACCCCGGCGCCGGCCAGCAGGCGGGTCGCCCCGATGCCGTCGAGCACCGGCATCCGCACGTCCATCACCACGATGTCGGGGCTCAGCCGGCCGACGAGGTCGACCGCGGCGCGGCCGTCGCCGCACTCGCCCACCACCTCCAGGTCGGGCTGGGCGTCGATGATGGTGGCGAAGCCGGTGCGGATCAGTGCCTGGTCGTCGCAGACCAGGACCCGGATCGGTGTCGTCACGACGGGCTTCCCGCGGGGATGGTGGCCCGTACGAGGAAGCCGCCGCCCGCCTGCCGGCCGGCGCTGAACTCGCCGCCGAGGGCTTCGACCCGCTCGCGGAGCCCGGTAAGGCCGCGTCCGCTCCCGCCGAAAGAGGCGGCCCGGGAGCCGGGTCCGTCGGTGCTGACCGTCACACTGATCTCCTTCCGGCCGTAGCACACGTGGACCACGGTAGGGCTGCCGTGGGCGTGTTTGAGGGCGTTCGTCAGGGCTTCCTGGACGACCCTATAGGTCGCGAACTCGGCGCTGCCCGCCGATTCCGCCGGACTGCCCTCCTCGGCGAACTCCACCGGCTGCCCGGCCTGGCGGGTCTGCTCCACGAGCGTGTGGAGCCCTCCGGCGGTCGGCACGCCGACGTCGGTGTCGTGATCGGCTTTGAGGAGGTCGAGCATGTGCCGCAGGTCGGTGATGGCCCGCCGGCCGGTGTCGGTGACGGCGCTCAGGGTCGCGTCGAGGCGGTCGGGGGCGGCGGTCAGGTAGCGGGCGGCCTCGGCCTGCACGACCATGGCGGTCACGTGGTGGGTCACGACGTCGTGGAGCTCGCGGGCGATGCGGGTGCGTTCGGCGGCGCGGGTGGCCTCGGCGATGTGGTGGCGGCGTTCGGCCTCGGTGGCGCGGGTGGAGCGCAGCCAGGCCCCGATACCCCAGGCGAGAGCCAGTGCCAGGTAGAACACCACGTACCCTTCCGGTCTCTCGGTCGCGCCGAGCCTGCTGAGCGCCAGCGCCAGCGGCACGTACGCCATGGAAAGGAGGACCACGGTGACACGCCGGTAGCGCTCCAGGTGGGCGCCCGCGCTGATGAGCGCGATAGGCATCGCGTTGCTCGCGAACACGTGGTAGGCGTGGAGCTGGTCGAGGGCGAAGCCGAGCGACACCAGGACGAGGCAGACGGCCGGCCACCGCCGGCGCACTGCGAGCGGGAGGGTCTGCAGAGCGATCACCAGGATCGCCAGCTCGTCGATGGGGCGGGCCGGCAGGTCGCCGACCTGCGTCCCCTTGCCGTGGAGCGCCGGAAGCAGTGACACGACGGCCAGCAGCAGCCCGAACGGTAAGTCCCGGACCGTGACGTGGCACCGCTGCCACAGCTCGGTGACTCGCCGGAGGTCGATCATCGGGAGAGCGTAGCGGTCGCGCGGCGCCGCAGCGGGACCAGGTTGCCGCGCCGACGGGCCAGCCACAGGAACACGACCATCAGCAGCAGGCCGAACACGACCGCGTACGGGCTCGCCTCCGGCCCGAACGCGCCGCCGGTGAGCAGGGCCGGGCCCGACGTCACGCCGTTCAGCAGCCCCAGCGAGGCGCCGTTGCCCGAGACCTCGGTGGCGAAGATGCCGGCCGCGGCGAAGTTCCAGCCGAAGTGCAGGCCGATCGGCACCCACAGGGTGCGGGTGGCGGCGTAGGCGGCGGCGAGCATGCCGCCCGCCTCGATCGCGATGGCGATCGCGCCCCACCAGTTGGCGTGCGGGTTGAACAGGTGCACCAGGCCGAACAACGCCCCCGTCAGCACGAGCGCGATCCACGTGCCGGTGCGCTCCTCGACGATCCTGAACAGGATGCCGCGAAACAGCAGCTCCTCGGTCACCGCGGCGGCGGCCATGAACCCGACCATCGCCACCGCGCCCGGCACCGAGCCCAGCCCTTCGATCCGGTAGCCGCCCAGGAAGGCGATGTTCACGATGACGGCCGCGAACATCCCGGCACCGATCAGCATCCCGCGGACGGTAGCGGCGACGGCGCCCTTCGCGATCACTTCGACCGGTGCGCGGCGCTCGGACCAGCGCACCGTCCGGGCGTACACGAGTACGGCCAGTACGGCCGTCGCGACGCCGAGGAGCAGGGTGAGGAACGGGATTCCCTGCACCGCGCCCACGATCATGCCGCCGGCGAAGGCGACCGCCGCGACGGGGACGAGCTGTTTCAACAACCGCATGACGACTCTCTTACGTGGGGACTCCGCGGCGGGGCGCCGCCGCTACGCCGGGAACGTTAGGGATTCGGCGTCCCGGAATCGTCCCCGCACAGTGGACAATCGCGAGTGGCTCGCACGGGGGACAGGCGCGCATGCGATTCGTCGTACGACGCCGCCGCGACGTCCGCACCGGACGTTAGAGCGCGGCGATCGCGGCCCTGCCCGGCAGACCGCACGTGTCCCTCGCACGAGCTACCGGCGAATGTCCACCGTGCGGGGACGATCTCGGACCGCCCGATCCGTAGCGTTACGGCGCGGCCGCGGCGCTCCGTCTGCGTTACACCGCCGTGCGCATCATCCCGGCGTCGACTCCCTCACTGGAGGACCTCATGCTCCGCAAGATCAAGACATCCGTTGCGGCCGCGCTGTGCTGCACCGCGCTCGGCATGGGGGTCGCCGGCTGCGACGGCGACGCGATGGAGAACTGGGACCCCCTCGTCCCCGCCACGCCGACAACCGATGCCGCCCCGATCTCCGGGACCGAAAAGATCGATGTCGCGGGCCGGTCGGTGAACGTGTCCTGTTCCGGCGACCCGGAGAAGGGTCAGCCGGTCATCATCCTGATGCACGGAGCAGGCGATGGGCTGGACAAGCTGGCCGCCCTCCAGCAGACGCTGAGCAAGAAGAACCGGGTGTGTTCCTACGACCGGCTCGGCGCGGGCGCGAGCGACCAGGCGGACGGCCCGCAGAACTTCGCCAGCACCGGAAAGATCCTGACCGGCGTGCTCGACCGGGTCGCCACAGACGGTCCGGTCGTCCTGGCCGGTCACTCGCTGGGCGGGCTGATCGCCGCCAGGTACGCACCCGACCACCAGGACAGGGTCAAGGGGCTGGTCCTGATGGACGCCACGCCCCCCACGATGCTGGCCGACATCTCGAAGTCGATCCCCGAGTCCGCCAAGGGGCCGGCGGCCGAGGTGCGCGCGCAGAACCTCGCGATATTCAAGGGCGAGAACCCGGAGAAGCTCGTCATGACCGACGGCAAGGTCGCCTCCGCCGGGAACATCCCGGTGGAGGTGATCCAGCACGGCAAGCCGTATCTCGCGGCCGTCCCCGAGTACGGGCCGCGCCTGGAGAAGGCGTGGGCCGCGGGCCAGCGCAAGTGGCTCACGCTGTCCAGCGGTAGCAAGCTGAGCACGGCCACGAACAGCGGCCACTACATCTACCTCGACCAGCCCGATGTCGCCGTCCAGGCCATCGAGCGCGTCGCCGCGCAGGCCGCACGTCAAGCGCAGGGTGGATGACTCGCCGCTTTGATGCTTCAGGCTGCCGGGCGCTCGGCCGCGCGGGCGGTGAGGCGTTCCCAGTTGCGGTGGGCGATGTCGGCCTTCTGATCGTCGGTGAAGGGCGCGTCCTCCAGGAAGGAGCGTGCGGCGCCGTTGCTGGTGTCGATGTAGGGGAAGCCGCCGGGACGGAAGCCGTAGGTGAAGGGGTAGCCGGTGGAGTACAGCCGGTGCCCATGACCTCTAGAACATGACGACCTCGCCCCAGTGCCCAGCGATCACCTGCAGGTCGGGGAACCGGTCGAAGACCCCCGAGAAGATCATCCGTGGGTGCCGCCGCTGCGCCTTTTTCGGTGGGCATTTAGGCATGGCTTGTGCGTCTATTTCGCTCTTGCTGCCCTCTCGGATGGTCGCCTACGAGCCTGCCCTGGCCCGTCCTGTTCTTCCCGCCCCTCTCGGTGCGCCGACATCGGAGACTCGGCCGTTGACGGGAGGGCCGCGGCGATGCAGTCGAGGACGCGCTGGAGTCCGTGCCGGAACTGGTCGTCGCGGCTCAGGTGCAGCCGGCGCGCCTCCATCACGATCTTGCTGAAGATCGGGTACTCCCCGCTCTCCAGCAGCTGCTCGACGCGCGGGCCGCTCCGCACCATCCACTCCGACTCGCTGAGCCCGCTGCGGCGGACCTCCTCGGCCCAGCCGATTTCCTCGCGGACGGCGCCCTCGACATAGCCGTTCAGCATGGCCATGAGGCCGAGGTTCTCGTCGATGGAGACGTGGGCGTCGAGGGCACCCATCACCCGTTCGATCACGAGCAGTTGGTTGGGGCCGAAGCTGGGGAGTGACCGCTGCACGGTGGCGATCCACGGGTGCCGCAGCCACATCGCCCGCAGCCCGTCGGCGTAGCGGGTCAGGTCGGCGCGCCAGTCGCCCGAGGGCATGCCCTCGACGTCGATCTCACCCTGCAGCCGATCGGCCATGAGCTCGACGAGGTCGTCGCGGCTCGGGACGTACCGGTAGAGGGACATCGCGCCCGCGCCGATCTCGGCGGCGATGCGCCGCATGGTGGCGGCCTCCAGCCCCTCGGCGTCGGCGATCCGGATCGCCGCCTCGGTGATCTGCGCGCGGCTGTAGGTGGGCTTCGGCCCGTAGGCCGGGCGCTCGGGTCGCATCCAGATGTTCACGTACTCGGCGTCGGTCATCGTTCCACCCTCCTGGTTGCGTACATAGTACCCGGTCCCTTAGTCTGGCCGCCATGACCGCGTACGGGGTACCCAATGGAGGGATCATGGCGGATCCGATCGTGGTCGCCGAGGGGCTGCACAAGTCCTTCGGCGACACCCAAGCGCTGCGGGGGCTGGACCTGAGCGTTCCGAGAGGAACGGTCTGCGGCGTGCTGGGGCCCAACGGCGCCGGCAAGACGACCGCGGTGCGCATCCTGGCGACCCTGTCCGATCCCGACGCCGGGCACGCCCGCATCGCCGGATACGACGTCGTCCGCGACGCCGGCCAGGTGCGAGCCAGGATCGGCCTCGCGGGCCAGCACGCCGCCGTGGACGAGAAGCTCACCGGTCGCAGCAACCTGCGCATGTTCGGGCGGCTCTACCACCTGCCGCGACGTCAGGCGCACCGGCGGGCCGATGAGCTGCTGGAGCGCTTCGGCCTGATGGACGCCGCCGACCGGCCGGTTCACGGCTACTCCGGCGGCATGCGGCGCCGCCTCGACCTGATCACCTGCCTCATCCTGCGCCCCGAGGTGCTCTTCCTGGACGAGCCGACCACCGGCCTGGACCCGCGCAGCCGCGGCGAGATCTGGGACAGCATCCGCGAGCTGGTGGCGGACGGCACCACAGTGCTGCTCACCACGCAGTACCTGGACGAGGCCGACCAGCTGGCCGACGACATCGCCGTCATCGACCACGGACAGGTGATCGCCACCGGCACGCCCGATGAGCTGAAGGCCACGATCGGGGACCGCCTCGACGTCGTCCTCGAAGACCCCGCCGCACTTGCGACGGCGGCAGCCGTACTGAACACCCTGGCCGGCACCGAACCCACGACGACCGACGCCGACCGGCTCAGCGTCGCCCTGCCCGCCACCGGCCTCCGGCTCGCCGACATCGTGCGCGAGCTCGACCGCGCCGGGGTCGCCGCCGCCGACGTGAGCCTGCGCCGTCCCACCCTCGACGAGGTGTTCCTGCGCCTCACCGACCGCAAGGAGTCCGTCCGATGACCGCCCTCACCTCACCACTGGGCCGCCTGCGCTGGACGTTCGCCGACGGGCTGACCCTGGTCGGCCGCGAGCTGGGACGGCTACGGCAAGAACCTGGGCAGATTGTCGCCGCGCTGATCTTCCCGGCCGTCATGGTGGTGCTGTTCGGGTATGTCTTCGGCAGCGCGATCCAGGTGCCGGACGGCGGCGACTACCGCGAGTACCTCATGCCCGGCCTGTTCGCGATGGTGACCTTCTCCGCGTGGTTGGGGGTCATGACGCGGGTGGCCGCCGACGCCTCCCGTGGTGTGATGGACCGGTTCCGCTCCATGCCGATGGCGCGATTGGCGGTGCCGTTCGGACAGACCGGCGCCGACCTGCTGACCGGCCTGCTGATGCTGGCCATCATGGTGGCAACGGGCCTGCTGGTGGGCTGGCAGCCGCACCGCGGCCTGATCCCCACGGCCCAGGCGTTCCTGCTGATGATCGTGCTGCGGTACGCGCTGAGCTGGGTGGGCGTCTATGTGGGCCTGGCGGTGAAGAACGACCAGGTCGCCGACGCGATGGTGCCGCTGGGCCTGCCGTTCACGATGCTGTCGAACGCGTTCGTCCCGACCGACGGCATGCCGGGCTGGCTGCGCTTCCTGGCCGACTGGAACCCGGTAAGCGCGCTCACCGCCGCCTCACGGGAGCTGTTCGGCAACCCGGGCGCCCCGTCCGGAAACGTGGCCTGGCCACTCGCGCATCCGGTGACCACCGTCCTGCTCTGGTCGGCCGCGCTGCTGGTGATCTTCATCCCGCTGTCGCTCCGCGCCTACATGCGCAGAGGACGCTGAACGCTCCAGGCATCTGTAAACCGCGTGTTCTCCTCCGAATAGTTCTCCTCCGAAAGGCATCAAAATGGCGCAAAACATCCACGAAGACGTCACCACCACCGCTACCTCTCCCGCGCGACCGCTGGTCATCGGTGGCTTGATCGCCGCGGTGGTCGCCGGCGCGGCGACCGCGGCCATCGCCGCGGTGGGGGCGTTCGCCGGGATCAGCCTGGTTGTCGGCGGCATGCCGATCCCGGTGTCCGGATTCGCCGTGCTGACCGTTGTCTTCTCCGTGGTGGGGTTGGTGCTGGCGCTGGTGCTGGCTCGCACGGTTCGCCGTCCGCGCACGGTATTCGTCCGAACCACCGTGGTGCTCACCGTGTTGTCACTGGTGCCGGATGCGCTCGTGGACGCGCCCGCAGCCACGAGGGTGCTGTTGATGCTGGCGCACGTGGTCGCCGCTGCGATCGTGGTCCCGGCCATCGCCCGCCGCCTGTCCGCCTGATCCTTCCAAGGAGTTCGAGCTCTGCACGGCGAACGTCTCCGCCGCCACCATTGATCGCATCATCTCGGGTGAGCCACCGGAGCTTGACCATCACGTGGACGTGTATGACGTCGTCAGCCAGATCCGCATGCCCGTCTGGTCTACCGGCCGCGTCGCCCTCGTCGGCGATGCCGCCTACGCGACGTCGTTCATGTCGGCCCAGGGGTCGAGCCTGTCACTGGTAGGTGCCTATGTCCTGGCCGACGAGCTGGCCAGGCACGGCGGCCACACCACCGCCTTCGCGGCCTACGAGAAGACCGTTCGGAACTTCGTGGAGCAGGACCAGGCCTTCGCCACCCGGCAGCAATTCGAGGCCCGCAACGCGATGCTGCGAAGTCAGACGGCGCTGCCATCCGACACCCAGGGTCGCGCAGCCCATACCGCCCTCACCCTGCCCAACAACAAGCCCCTCTGAGGCAGCCGGCATGTGGCTCACGTCACGGACTGCACGTGTCACAAGGAGTGGGCCACCGGCATCTTATGTCCGACCAGCTCAACCAATGCAAGGAACATGTCATGAACTCAGCACCTGAAACCCTTCGACGTGACTTCGGCGGCGACATCATCGAACCGGGCGCGGCCGACTACGCCGCGGCCAGTCGCTCGATACTGGCCTCCGGCAACCCGGCCTACGTGCTGCGTCCCAAGAGCGCCGCCGACGTGCAAGCCGCTGTCCGATTCGCCGCCGACTTGCGACTTGTACTGTCGGTGCGTGGCGGCGGCCACGCCTTCGCCGGCTTCGGCACCAATGACGGCGGTGTGGTGATCGATCTCAGCGGGCTGTCGAGCGTGGAGGTCATCGACAAGGACCGGCACCTGGTGCGGATCGGCGGCGGCGCCACTTGGGGCCAGGTCGTGGCCGCGCTGGCTCCGCACGGGCTGGCGATCTCCTCCGGTGACACCAGGAGCGTCGGTGTCGGCGGGCTGACGTTGAGCGGCGGCATCGGCTGGAAGGTCAGGAAGTACGGCCTGGCGCTGGACAACCTGGTCGCGGCGGATGTGGTCACGGCCGGCGGGCAGCTCGTGCGCGCCAGCGCGACCGAGTACCCGGAGCTGTTCTGGGCGCTGCGCGGTGGTGGCGGCAACTTCGGTGTCGTGACCGCCTTCGAGTTCGCCGCCCACCCGACCACCGACGTCATCTTCGGCAAGATCACCTTCCCGGCCTCCGAGACGGCCGCGGTGCTGCAGGGCTGGGCGGACTACCTGCGTACCGCGCCGGAGGAGCTCACCTCCATCGTCACCCTGGCCAACCCGTTCGCGGGCGGCCCGGAGGCGCCGGTGGAGATCCAGGTCGCCTTCGACGGCGACGACCCCGAACTCGCGGCCCAGGTCATCGACCCGATCCGGGCGCTGGGCACGGTGCTCTCTGACGATGTCACGCTCATGCCTTACGGCGACGTGCTCGCGGACGGCGCGACCCCGCCGCCCGGCATCCAGCTCGTCACCCGCAGTGCCTTCGTCGGACCTACGTCGGTGCCCGGCGCCCTGCGGACCCTGACCGAGATCGCGACGGCGCAGGGCTCGCCGGTCATCGCCATCCGCAGCGTCGGCGGCGCCGTCTCCCGCGTCCCCGACGACGCCACCGCCTACGCCCACCGGCAGGCGGAGCTGATGGTCATCACCACGACCATCGGCCCTGAGCCTGTCATCGCCGCCGGCCGGCCCGCGTTCGACGCGGTCTGGGGCAAGCTCGCCCCGCACGTCACCGGCGCCTACGCCAACTTCCTGGCCACCGCCACCGACGAGGACGTCGCCGCGGTCTACCCGCCCGCCACCTACCAGCGGCTCGCGGCGGTCAAGAGCGAGTACGACCCCGCCAACCTGTTCGCCGCCAACCACAACGTGAAGGGTTCCAACTGATGAGCAAGGTCTGGTTCATCACCGGCTCGTCCCGCGGCCTCGGCCGCAGCTTCGCCGAGGCCGCCCTGGCGCGCGGCGACGAGGTCGCCGCGACCGCGCGCGACGTCGGGAGCCTCGACGCGCTCACCGCATACGGCGCCGCTGTGCTTCCCCACAAGCTCGACGTAACCGACAAAGCCGCCGTCTTCGATGCCGTACGGCAGACCAGGCAGCACTTCGGCCGCCTCGACGTCATCGTGAACAACGCGGGTTACGGCCTGTTCGGAGCGGTGGAGGAGCTGAGCGACAAGGATCTGCGCGACCAGCTGGAGACCAACCTGTTCGGCCCGCTGTGGGGCGTCCAAGCGGCGCTGCCGATCATGCGCGAGCAGGGTGGCGGGCACATCATCCAGATCTCCTCCACAGGCGGCCAGGTCTCGTTGCCGCTGGGCCGCGCCGCCAGGGAGGGCGCTCCGTCGCGGAGGTAGGCAGCGCGCTGAACAGCGAGGATGTGGCCGAAGCGCTCCGCGTCCGTGGGCTGTGAGGTGGCTTCTGTGATGGTCATGATGTTGTTCCTTTGCTGCTGGCTGCTGGTGAGGACGACTGCTGCTGGTGGTGGCGACGGAGGAGCAGCGCCGCCTGGGACGTGGAGCGGGGCGCCGAGTATGTGGTGGAGAGCGGCGGCCTCCGGTTAGCGGCGGGCCATCCGGCCCATGAATCGGACGATCAGGCGGCGCGGCAGGATCTTGCTGGCGAGGGCGAGCGGGCGGCCGTTGGTGATCACCGACGGGGGCGCGGAGCGGCGGTCGAGCGTGTCGAGGGCCGTCCTGACGACGTCGGCAGGGGTGGCTCGCTTCGCGCCGTAGTCGGCCGACTGGCTGCCGGCGGCGTCGAAGAACTCGGTCTGCATGGCGCCGGGGCACACGGCGAGGACGCGTAGGCCGGTGTCGTGGTTCTCTTCCCACAGCGATTCGGTGAAGCTGAGGACGAAGGCCTTGGTGGCGCCGTAGACACTCATGTACGGGGTCGGCTGGAAGCCCAGCAGGCTCGCGACGTTGATCAGGACGCCGGTGCCGGCGGAGGCCAGCGGGTCGATGTAGGCGCGGCTGAGGTCGACCAGCGCGCTGACGTTCAGCGCGATCATGCTCTGCAGGCGGTCCGGGTCCTCGTTGATGAGGGCGTTGTGGGTGCCGAAGCCGGCGTTGTTGACGAGTCCGGTGGCGTAGATGCCGCGGGATTCGAGTTCGGCGCGCAGCGTGCGGCCGACGTCGGGCAGGCCGAGGTCGCGGGCGACGACGGTCACCGTGACGCCGTGGGCGCGGGTGAGTTCGTCGGCCAGATCCTTGAGCCGGTCCTCCCGCCGGGCGACGAGTACGAGATCCGCGCCGCGACGGGCCAGCTGGCGCGCGAATTCCGCGCCGAGCCCGGAGCTCGCTCCGGTGACGATGACGGTCTGGCGGCGGTAGTCGACTTTGCTCATGCATTCACCCTACGCACGAATGTGCACGAAGTGCAAGTTGCTACAACGTGTGATCCTCCGTACCATCGGTGCATGGCTCAGAAACCGACACCCCTTCGGGAGCAGACCCGCTCGGTGGTCCGCTCGCTGCTGGCTCGGACCGCTATCGAACTGTTCGCCGCCAAGGGGTACGACAACACGACGCTGGAGGAGGTCGCCGCCGCGGCGGGTGTCTCTCGGCGGACCCTGTTCAACTACTTCCGCAACAAGGAAGACCTCGCGCTCAGCGGCCTGTCCGAGCAGGGTGAAGCGATCGCCGCGCGGCTCGCCGAGCGCCCGGCCGAGGAGGACGCCTGGACCTCACTGCGC
Organism: Nonomuraea polychroma; assembly: GCF_004011505.1. Lineage (NCBI taxonomy): Bacteria > Bacillati > Actinomycetota > Actinomycetes > Streptosporangiales > Streptosporangiaceae > Nonomuraea > Nonomuraea polychroma. The sequence goes on along the minus strand of NZ_SAUN01000001.1, from coordinate 3,694,238 downwards.
GCGGCGTTCCAGGTGCTCGAGGACATCGACACCACGCCCGAGCGCCGGCTCGAAATGATCACGCTCTTGTTCGGCAACGAGTCCCTGCGCGCCGGGCACGCCGAGAAGCAGGCTCGCTGGCAAGACCTGTTCGCGCCGCTGATCGAGCCGCGACTGCCCGACTCCGACCGCCGCGCCCTGCAGGCGCGCGCGATCGCGGCCGCGGCGATCACGTGCCTGCAGGCAGCGAACGAGGAGTGGGTGCGCCTGGGCGGACAGGTCGACCTGTTCGACCTCTACGACGCAGCGGTGCAGGCGATCCGCCGCCCGGCCTCACCACCAGAGAAGAAGATGACATGACCGATCGCCTGCCCGCGGCGGACCTGCGGAACATGGCCGCCGCCCTCCGCGCCGAACGCGCCGAGATGCTGAACTTCACCAGCAGCCTCACCGACGATGAATGGACCGCGCCCAGCGCCGCAGCTGGATGGCGCATCGCCGACGTCGTCGCCCACATCGGTGCGACGGCGCGGAGCTTCTACACACCCGCCGGGCTGCGCACGATCTTCGCCGCCAGCCTCGAACGGGTGAACGAGGACCCCGTCGACCGACGGCGGGACTGGAGCCGTGCCAAGGTAACGGCCGAGTACCAGCGCGCCGGCCGGCGAGCCACCACGCTCCTCGACGTCGTGAGACGCACACCCGCCGCCCGAGTGCGGGTACCGCTGGCCGAACTCGGTCGCCACCCCATGGGTCTGATGATCGGCGGCGCACTCGTCTTCGACCATCACACGCACCTGCGCCACGACATGGCCCCAGCGCTCGGCCGGCCCGTGCCGCCCACCGATGCGGACAGGATGCGCGCGGTCCTGACGTGGATGATCGCCGTACTGAGCAATCAGGTCGCGAAGGCGCCAGTCGCCAGGCTCGACGCCCGCGTCGCACTGACTCTCACCGGCCCCGGCGGCGGGACCTGGTGGATCGACGAGGCAGGCGGCCTGACTCCATCCAATGGCGCTGTCGCCGCGCACGTCACCGCCCCCGCGCTGACCTTCCCCGACTGGGGCACGCAGCGGTCATCCTGGCGCGACAGCGACGTCACGGTCACCGGCGACACCGAGCTCGCCGCCCGCTTCCTCGACGCCGTCAACGTCATCTGATCGGGCGCGGGAAGCCCGCCTCCCAGGCAGCCCCGGACCGCTTGTTCGCTACTTCGATGTTCCACGGGTTCACACCCGAAGAACTGGTCGTTCTGCGCGACCTGTGCCTGCGGCTGGCCGCCAACCAGCATCACCTCGCCGACCACCTGCGCCAGATCGGACAACAGCCATGAACACGACAGCTCAGGAACAGACCCGTCGCACCGTGCGCGGCTATCACGAGGCGCGCTTCCGCGGCGAGGTGTCCGCGGCGGCAGCGCACCTGGGAGAGCCGTTCCGCTTCCAGAGCCCGTTCATCACCTCCGACGATCGGACGGGCCATCTGGCGACCTTGCCAGGGTTCGTATCCATCGTGACCGGCGTCGAGCTGATCAGCGAGCTGTACGGCGAAGCGGAGGCCACACTCGTGTACGACGTGCACACCGCGACGCCGGTCGGGACTCAGCGCACGGCCGAGCACTTCCGGCTGGACGGCGACAAGATCGTGTCGATCATGCTGTTGTTCGACGCCTCGCCCTGGCAGCCGATGAAGGCCCAGATCGAGCTATGAAACGACGCGCCCCAGGGCCCGAGTCAAAGCGCGAACGACGTTGGCGAGTTTGGCGTCGGTGCACCCGCGACGGCGGCTCGCGGGTGGTTGGGGTGTCGGTGTGCCCCAGGGCAGCCGAAGAAGATGCCACCCACGGGTCGCGGTCCCTGCCTGCCGGCGAGGAGCTGCCCCATCCCGAGAAGGAGTTCCCGGCGTCATGGCCTCCATCCGCCACGAGATCGTCATCGATGCGTCCCCCGAGCACATCTGGGATGTGCTGCGCGACGTCGGAGCCGTGGACGAGCGCCTGCTGCCGGGCCGTGTCATCGACACCCGGCTGGAGGGCGACCAGCGGTTCCTGACCTTTCCCGACGGGCACGTCATCCGCGAGCTGATTGTCGCGATCGATGACGATTCCCGCTGCTTGGTCTATTCCGTTGTTGAAGGCGCGAGACCCGCGCTCGAGCACCACCACGCCTCGTTTGAAGTTCGCCCGGAGGGCGACCAAGCGGGCCGGCTGATCTGGACCACCAACGTGCTGCCACACACGCGAGCCGCCGAGATCCGCATTCGCATCGAACAGGGCGCATGGGAGATGAAGCAGGCAATCGAGGCCGCAGCACGCAGCTGAGCCACCTACCCATGTGAACTCCTGGAAAGGGGCAAGTTCGTCATGCTTGGCGACGTCAAAACCGCGTCGCCGGTGGGCGCGACGGGCGTGCTGGCCACTGATGTGGTAGTGCCATCGCCGCAACCCTGCGCTGTCGCGGCCCTCAGGATGCGCAACGGCTCATGACGGGTGGGTGGGGGTGGTTCACGCTGCATTGGCGTCCTCGCCGAGATCGGGGTTGACCTCCATGTCGTCCAGCGGCGCGTTGAGGGCGTAGATGTAGTCGCCGAAGCGGCGCACGTTGTCTTCCTGGTAGGGGGACATGATGGCCACGTCGGCGCGATGCATCGTCTCGCCCTCGGTGCGCAGCTGGTTGAGTACCAGGGACATGTCCGGCGTGGTCTGGTACATGATCAGGTCGGCGACCAGGGTGTTGAACTTGATCGCTTTCTCTTGTTCCTCGGGCTCGTTGTCGGCGATCACTCCGTTGTTGCCGAACCCGATCCATTTGGCGAAGTTGTTGTAGGACTCGACCATGTTGGTGGCCCGGGTGATGTTCTCCCGCAGAGCGGCGTCGGAGATGTAGCGCAGCAGCACCATCGTCCTCTTGACGCGGCCCAGCTCGCGGTAGGCGCGGTAGATCTTGTTGCGTTTGGAGTCGTGCCGCAGCCGCCGCAACAGGGTGATCGACGACAGCTCGCCTTCGCGGATCGAGATGGCCACCTTCATCAGGTCCTGCCAGTGGCCCTCGATTAGCCGCCAGTTGATCGGCTCGCCGAACAGCGCGTCGATGTGCCGATAAGCGATGCCGGCCTCGGGCCGGTGAAAGGTCAGATCCCGGAAGTTGCGGATACGTGGCAGCAGCTCGAACCCGAACAGGTACGCCAGCCCGAAGACCGGGAACGACTGGCCTTGCGTGTCGGCGTGGATCTCCTTGGGCGCTGCTTCGCTCTCCTGTTCCAGCAGGCCCTCGATGATGTAGACCGCCTCCCACACCCCGCACGGGATGAACCGGGAGAACAGCACGATGTAGTTGTCGGCGATGTGGTGGTAGGCGATGCCGCCGAATCCTAAAGCGCGTGAGTTCGCAGATTCCTGAGGGTGAAACAGCGGGAACCCGCGTTGGGGTGGGCGTTGAGCGTGCGATCGGTGCAGGTTGCGCTGTCTGAACCGGAGAGGGTCTGAGGGCTGTTGACGGGATCTCAGCCGAACAGAAGCTGCGGTGATGGCATTCGACGACGCCATCGTTGCTGAGAGACAAGGAGCCGACGTGCTCGATCGGCGGCCGTCGCCGACGGAATCGTCCGGGTTCCTTTCCGGTTACGCAGCGGGATGCATGTGCCTGCTCCGCTTGTTTTATCGTTTTTCGATGCTACCGTGAGCTACGTCATCATCGATAAACGATAAAGGAGGCGGCCGATGCCCGGCAGCCCGACAGCAACCGCGCCCTCGGCAGTCGGCGCGTGGACCCGGCGCCTGCACGCGCTCCTGACCACCGCCCTCGTCCTTGGCGTGCTCGCTTCCCTCACGCGGCTGATTGCCGACGTCATCCTCGCCTTGCCGACGGCGAAGGCCGACTACGGCTTCACCGGGCTCTGGCCGTCGCACGCCAGCGTGTCGCTCGACGGGGCTCTGGCCCCGGGAGTACGCGCGGTGGACGTCATGATCGAAGCAACACTCTACGATCCGGCGCGCGCGCCGCTGCTGGCCGCTCTGCACCTGCTCGCCTGGCTGCCCGGCGCGCTGGTGATGCTCTTGCCCCTGTTCTGGCTCGTCCGCATCACCAGCCGGGGCGTGGCCGGAGACCGCGCGCTGTTCTCCGCCGACACGGTGCAAGACCTACGGAGGATCGGTGCGATCCTCACCCTTGGCTCACTGGCGGCCTGCGCCCTCGACTTCGCGGCCAAGACCGCGGCAGCCCGGATGATGACCATCAACGCGTATCTGGTGCCCGGCGACGTCGACTGGCCGCTCGTCGCCGTGCTGATGGGTGTGGGAGCATTCGTGGTGGCTGAAGTGATCGGGCGCGGCCTGGCCATGCTCGACGAGATCGAAGGCACGATCTGAGTGCCACCAGGCGAGCTCAACGGGCGCATCGAGATCCGGCTCGATGAGCTGCTCGCTCAGCGCGGCATGACGTTGACCGAGCTGTCCTACCGGGTCGAGGTGACAATCGCCAACCTGTCCATCCTCAAGACCGGCAAAGGCAAGGCCATCCGGTTCTCCACCCTGGCCCGGCTGTGCGAGGTGCTCGAATGCCAGCCGGGAGACCTGCTGCGCTACACGGACAATCCCGCCGACGACCCGTGACGCCGGGGCTAGCCCCGCTACCTCGGCAGGGTTGATCGTCGTTCGGGGTGGGCGGCGTAGACGTACTTCATGGCGGTGGCGGCGGAGATGCCGAACACTCGCATGAGGTGTACGGGGTCGGCGGTGTGCTTGGCCTCGTCGAGGATGCGGTCTTGGCGGAGTTTGGACGGGCCGATCCCCAGCGGCCGGAAGATCTCGTTCATGACCATGTTGGAGACCGGGGTGTCCATGACGGCGGTCTGCTGGCTGAGCAGCAGGTGACGGTTGGTCGAACGGGGCCAGCGGCGTCGGCGTTCGCGCAGCCAGGCGATGGCGAGGGTATGGGTGAGGTCGTCGAGGTAGACGGTGTGGCGGGCCAGGTCGCGGCGGACGAGCAGCGTGCCGTTCTGCAGGTCCAGGTCGTCCAGGAGGAGTCCGGTGGTCTCGTTGCGGCCGAGGCCGTGGATGGCGACCAGGGCGACGACGAGCTTGGCCATCGGCCCGTCGGCGTGGTCGATCAGGCCGCGGAGGCGGTCGGTGGGGATCGGGATGGGCAGGCGGACGACGGCGGTCATGGTGATGCTGCGGGTGGGGTCGCGGAAGATGAGCCGTTCCTGCTTGAGGACCTGGAACAGGCTGCGTAAGGCAGTGGCCAGATCCAGACCGGGCTGGCCGGGCCGCTGCTTAAGGACGGCGTGGACATCGTCGCGGGTGATCTCACGCAGGCTGGCGACCTTCCCGGCCCAGCCGGTGAGGACCGGGGCCAGATAGCCGAGGTACTTGCGGATCGTTTCGAACGACATGGCACGGTGCTGACGGCGGCCTTCCCCGCGTAGGACCCGGACCCAGGCATGCAGCTCGTCGGCGATGCCGGCGGGAAGCTCGGCGAGTCGCTGCTGGATGGTGCGTTGGTGGATGTCGATCTCGCGGTCGGGGTCGGGGATGGCCAAGCCGCGCTGTTGGAGGAAGGCGAGGATGTGTCGGGCGCTGGTGCCGGGCCGGTCGGCGGGCAGTGACCAGATGTCGGCCTCGTGAATGGGGGCGTCCATGCCGAGCCAGGCCAGCAGGATCCGCAGGCTGCGAGCGGCGATTCGGTTGACCTGCTCGTCCAATCCCCGTTCGGCGGAGTGCCGCCGGAAATCCTCGAGCAGAGTCTGGGCGTCTGCGGTGAGGGACGGCAACTGGTCCAGGGCGCGCTTGGCGAAGCAGCCCCAGTCCCGGCGAACGTCGAACAGGACGCCCTGGCCGGGGTTGAGGAGGTGCCGTGAGAGCGGTGGTGGCGGTGGTCGCCGGGTCACGGCCCGGGCGCGGGCCTTCTGGTGGGGCGCGACGTAGCCGAGGGTGCCGGTTCGCATCGCCAGGCGCGGAGCAAGGTCTCCGCCCAGCCACAGCTGGGTCCAGGACTCGGCTCGCGCTGCGGGGCCGTGCTGGTCGATGTGCAGGCAGCAGGCGCGGCAGAGCCCGTCCGCCAGTGGGACGTCCGCGCGGCGGCAGCGGGTGCAGGTCCCGATCGGATGGTTCTGCTTGTTCCAGTTGCCGCAGCCCTCGCAGGTCCTGCGAAAGCCGCAGCAGTCGCAGGACCGGCAGCTGCGCTGTGGCTTGTGCAGAACGACTGGCCGGGGACGGTGGCGAGGACGGAGGATCCCGGCACCGGTCAGGCTGGCGTGGCGCAGGACATCGGCGACGGCGTTGCGGAAGCGAGGCAAGTCGTCGAGGGTCTCCTCGGGGAGCTTGTCGTCACCGTCGGCTTCGCGGACGGCCAGGACAAGGCGGAGCATGAGGCAGGTTCCTCACCACCACGCCGTACTCAGTCCGCGCTCTGCGGCCAGGGCGATCGCGACGTCCTTGAGACGCTCGTAGTCGGCCAGGTCACGGTCTTTGACCCGGCGGGCGTGCGCGTCGGTGAGCTGGCGGCGGGGTCGAAACAACAGCAGCTGCCCGCGGATCGTCGGTGGGCAGACGCGCGGGTCGTCGACCCGTTCGGCCGTCTCGATGCGCTTGCGCTCCAGCAGCGAGCGAGGCCGGGTGCGGTCGGGCGCCTGGCCGCGGACCGGCCGGTCGAGCGGCTGTGACTTGGGGAGCCGATCTCCTGGCAGGATGAGTATGAGCTGCGCCGACCTGCCACCGACCGGGGCCGCGACCCATTCGGGCTCGTCAAGGCGGATGGTCAGCAGGCATAACCGGCAGAGCCCATCGGTGTTGACGCGGCTGCCGTGCCCGCACCGGCGGCAGCGTGCTTGCGCCGGGTGTAGCTGTCGCCAGGAGGAGCACGCGATGCAGTCGGCGAACTGGGGTTTCTCGCCCCAGCCGAGGCAGACGCGGCATTGCCCGATCGGGCAACGGCGCGGCATCGTCAGTTCGGTGGTAGCGAGCGGCGCCGCCCGCCCCGCCGCGGTGTCGGCCGCACCGGGCCGCTGGGCTCGTCACCGGCTCCGACCGCCCGATTGGTCTGTTCCGCTGGCCGTCGGCGGTAGCGGCCGGCTCGGCTTCCAGCAGATCGGCGACAGTGCAGCCGAGCGCCGTGCAGATCATGTCCAGGTCGTCGAGGCGAATGGAGATCGGTTTGCCGCTCCAGAGCGCGGCTACCTTGCTGAGCGACGGGGTGAACCCCACCTCCTCGAAGGCCTTCAGCAGGTCGCTGGGCCGCCAGATGTCGCGCTTGGCCGCAGCCCAGCGCAGGTTCCACTTCATCTCAGGTTCCCCTTGTCCATCGTCAGCCGCAAGGCTTATCTGGGGTAGTTAGCCTCTTCCCGCAGGTCAAAGCTATATGATCTTGTCAGTCATGTAAGGCAAGTAAGCTGGCTGTTCCCGCTCAGCGGCTGGCGGCTGGCCCCTGGACAGGGGCTGAGTGGCTGGCGCAGGAGGTCTTCAACAACACCGGCAAGACGGACATCCTCATCCGCGTACTGGACACGCTGCGTATCAAGTTCGGACGTATTGATAGTTCCGAAGCGCCGAACACGGCGAATGACCGAGCGGATCAGCTCGCGCTATCCGCGGCATGGGCGGACGGGTTGTCCTTGCGAAAACCATTGGTGCCCGGCTTGCTCCTCTGATGGACTGACGTCCCGCCGTGAGTCTGCTGTGTGACGGAGGTAGTGGTTGTGACGGAATATGACGTGCTTGCCGAGGTGTACGAATGGCTCATCTCGGATGCAAAGTTGCCTCCCGCCGAGTTCGCTGCGTCGTTCGATGACGTCCTCAGTCTCCTGCCGTCGAACGCTCACGTCCTCGACTGTTCGTGCGGAACCGGACAGTTGGCGGTTGGCCTCGCCGGTCGTGGCATGCAGGTTGCCGCAACTGACGCCAGCGAAGCGATGGTTCGCCGGACTGCAGAGCTGTCTGAGGAGTTCGGGGCCTCCGTCCGGGCCGTGCGGGCGAACTGGGAAGAGTTGCCCGATCATTTCGAGGACGACACGTTCGACATGGTGTTCTGCGTTGGCAACTCGCTTCACCATGCCGCGGGCGCGACAGGCAGGGGTGCTGCTCTGGAGTCGATGTCACGGCTTCTGCGCCCTGGCGGGCGCTTGGTGCTCACATCCCGCACTTGGGAACTCGTGAGGGCCAGAGGTTCCCGGCTGGACATCAGGGACCGACTCGTCCGACGAAACGGTCGCGATGCCGTCGTGGTCTACCGCTGGGAGATTGCGCCGCATTGGGAGGATGAGCACCACATCGAGATTGCGATCGCCCAAGTTGATGCGACTGGGCTGGTTCTTGTCCGCTCGGAACTGCTGTCCTGCTGGCCCTACCGGTACGAGGAACTCGAAGTCGAGCTGCACCGGGTCGGACTCCGGACGGAAGTGAGCACGTTCGATCTTGAGGCCGAGAACTACATGGTGGTCGCGAGCAAGGTATAGACACCGGGCTCTCAGTCCCTGACAGGACCGCGCGGTTGCTCGCAGGACGCTTGCGCCCTCTCATCGCCTGGGAATGTGGACGAGGCCGAGCGGCAGCTCCTTGCCGAGCTGGCTGCCAGGGGTTAGCGTCCACGGGAGTGGTGTACGGGTTTGAACCTACTCGTCACCTTGATGCCCGTGAGGGAAGATCGATGTGACATGAGGGCGGCCACTCCGCGATCCTTCACAGCTGTCGAAGGCATAAGAAGGAGAACGAGAAGTGGCCGCTATGGACATTCTGCCTGCTGAGGGCGAGTGGTTCGACGAGAGCCTGGCGCAGGCCTCGCCCGATGTGCTGCGCGAGATGGTCGTGCGGATGGCGCAGATGATGATGGACGCCGAGGTCGAGCAGCGCTGCGGCGCCGGCTACGGCGAGGTGTCCGAGGCGCGCATCAACTCGCGTAACGGCTATCGGCGGCGCGAGTGGGACACCCGGGCCGGGACCGTCGAGTTGGCGATCCCCAAGCTGCGGCAGGGCTCGTACTACCCTGACTGGCTGCTGGAGCGGCAGCGGCGGGCCGAGCGGGCGCTGGCCTCGGTGGTGGCGACTTCGTATCTGCTGGGTGTCTCGACCCGGCGGGTGGAACGGCTGGCCGAGCAGCTCGGGGTGACCAAGCTGTCCAAGTCGCAGGTCAGCGTGATGGCCCGGGAGCTGGATCAGATGGTGAGCGAGTTCCGCAACCGGCCGTTGGATGCCGGGCCGTACACGTTCGTGTGGATCGACGCGCTGACGCAGAAGGTGCGCGAGGGCGGGCGCACGGTCAACGTGCACGCCCTGGTCGCGACCGGCGTCAACGCCGACGGGCACCGCGAGATCCTCGGCATCGACGTGGTCTCCAGCGAGGATGGGGCGGGCTGGCTGGCGTTCTTGCGCGGTCTGGTCGCCCGCGGCCTGTCCGGCGTCAGTCTGGTGATCTCCGACTGTCATGCCGGGCTGCGCGATGCGATCGGCTCCACGCTGCCCGGCGCCTCCTGGCAGCGGTGTCGCGCGCACTACGCGCGCAACTTGGCGACCTGCGTTCCGAAGGCGGCTCAGCCGTGGGTGTCGACCATGCTGCGCACCGTCTTCGAGCAGCCCGACGCCGCCTCGGTGCGCGCGCAGCACCGCCAGGTCGTCCAAGCGTTGGAGGACAAGTACCCCAAGGCCGCCGAACATCTGGACGAGGCGCGCGAGGACATCCTGGCCTTCGCCGTCTACCCCAAGGCGGTGTGGCGGCAGATCTGGTCCAACAACCCCCAAGAGCGGCTGAACAAGGAGATCCGCCGCCGTACCGACGTGGTCGGCATCTTCCCGCACCGAGACGCGATCATCCGGCTGGTCGGCGCGGTACTGGCCGAGCAGCACGACGAGTGGACCGAAGGCCGGCGCTACCTCGGCCTGGAAATCCTCGCCGACTGCCGCAAAGCAGCCGGAAGAAAGGCCAAAGAAGACGCCGCTGATGTCAATGTGACCAATGGTGCTATTGCTGCTTAAATAGCGATTCAGATCGCAGAGTGGTCGAATCTCATACACCACGATCTTGGACGCGGCCTGCCAGGGCCGCCGACCTGGTTACCAACCTGCAGCGTGAACGGGACCGGCTCCGGGCGGCCGGGGAGAACACGGCCTGGCTGGATCGGATGCTTCACGAGACGAAACCACTAGCTGCCGCCACTCACGATCTCATGATCTTCGGGGCCATTCGGGCGGTGATCGAGCGTCATGGCGGCGGGCCATACCCGGCTGAGGACCTGGCGGCCCTCGCTGGAGTGAGCGTCGAAGACGCGCAGCGAGTGCTGGAGCAGATGGTCCGTCACGGCCTGGCCACTCCGCCCGGCGGGGAGCCGCCGGGCGCGCCGCCATCTTGATCGGCAGATGCCTCGGTCAAGCAGGCCGGGTCTGTGGGGCCGGCAAGTGATGGGGCGGGCGATTCGAAGGGTCTTTGATCCAGAACCGAAGACCGCGTCCCGCCAGCGGCTCTCCCTCGTAGCGAGGGACTAGATGGCAATGAGCGTGATCGACGCTCTGTCCACCGACCGAGCCAACATTCCATCCGACGTTCCATCCGTCTGGGGCATGGGACGTGGTGAGGCGTTTCTTCATCTCGTGAAGAAGTTGCTGTGTTGCTGCCCATTCCTTGCGGGTCAGGTCGAAGACGGTGGGCCGATGGGCAAGAGGGATGATCATTGCTGATCCCTCGGGAGTCGCGCCCTGGGTGTAGATGGCATAGCAATGATCATTGGCGACTACGATTTCTGGCTCGATCTTCGGAAGACAAAAGGGGCAGTCCGGCATTCGATCATCATGCTCGATGCTCCTCGGGGCTGCCTCTCAGGTGCGTATGCCCTGCGTCGTCCGGATCGAGTGATGCCTCAGGCCAGGAGACCCAGGGTTTCCGGCGTTTCCCAGGCCGTCAGCTGCCGCTCGGGGTCGGTTTCCTGGTGTGCGAACTGGTTGATCAGCTCGGCGAGGGCTTGCCGGTCCTGCCCGGGGAGGGCCTGCAGGAGGGCGATCACCGGCTCCAGCAGCTGCATGGAGGCCTCGGCGATGGCGTTGTCTTCGCTGAGATCGAGCCCGATGACGATCTCCGTGAGGGCTTTGGCAAGGGTGCGTTCGAGCGTGGTCATGATGGGGCTCCTGGCCGGTCGTTGGGGTTGTGGTGCGTCCGGGACGGTCCTGGTCAGCCTGCTGCCTGCTCGGTGAACCGGGCTTCGAGGTCGGCGATCATCTGGGCCAGCATCTAGGGCGTCCTCGCCGTCGTCGATGTCGTCGCCGACGGCCTGCTCTGGCGGGTCCTCGGGCGGGTGCTTGCCCATCACGCTGTCGCCGTCTCGCGCCGAGCACGACGCTGAGCACCACGTTGAGCACCACGCTGCGCCGGGACGCCGGCCCCGCTGATGGCGGTGACCTGGCGTGCCCAGGTCATGAACACGTCCAGGTCGTCCAGCGCGACACGGGCGTCGGCCTGCTGGGTGACATCCAGCTGCACCAGACGCGCGAAGCGCTTGACGAGGCGTGCGGACTGCTCTGCCAGGGCGAGGAGTTCCGCCGGTCTCGGCCAGCAGCTGGATCAGGAAGGCGTCGCGGGCGTGCCGGGCCATGCCGAGCAGCACGGCGATCTCCTCATCCGACAGCCACTCATAGCCCGGGACCGCGGCCCGGAACTTGATCGTCCGGGCCCTCACCGTCCGGTTCTGGCCGTCCTCGCCCGCGTCGAACCCGACCGGCAGAAAGCGCAGATACTTCGGCCGAGTCAGCGCATTGACCAGCGTCGGCGGCACCCACCCCTGCAGACAGCACCACGACAGGAACTCCACCACTGTCCCCATGATCGCGTTCGCGGTGCCCTCGCTGCGGTAGTGCGCTTTCGCCCCCGGCCTGCGCGACCGCGCCGGCATCGGCTCGTCCACCAGCCACCGCATCATCGCCATCAGCTGCGCCAGGCTCGGGCTCGACCAGTCCACCCCATGGCCACGGCAGTACGACAAGTACAACGCGATCCGGCCCGCGTAGGTCTTCTCAGTGTTGAACGCCCGGCCCGCCGCCCGCAGCCCCGCCAGATACGCGCACGCCTCGACATGCAGCCCGAGATCCTCATCATCGACCACCACCCACGACACCGACTCGTCGGCGGCCACCGCCCGCTCAGGCCGGTAGAACCGAGGCAGTGCACCTGACATGGCTGACATGCCTGAAGACCCCTAGATATCTGTCTGGCAAGTACGCGCCAACCTTACTTAGCGCACATGTCTGACTACAAAGAGTCACACCAGATAACTGCACCGCCCGCCCGGCGGCGGCCAGGCTGGTCTTCTCCGGGTCGGCGTGGGCGGTGGCCAGATACGAGACCGTCGTGGTCGGACGATCATGACCGAGCATCTTCTGCACCTCCCACAACGACATCCCGCGCTCGTAGTTGTGCGTGGCCGCGGCATGCCGCAGCAGGTGAGGGTGCAGGTGCTGGACCGGGCCGGTCAGGAACCGCTGCCCCGCGATGCTTAAGGCGCGGCGGAACGTCGACGGGGTCACCGCGATCCCTGGTGTTGCGACATTCAGCGCGGACACCGCGCGCGGGATCCGTTCGGAGGGGAACAGCGGCGCGTTCGGGTCGTCGGGATCGTCGGGGAAGTCGCCGCGTACGTCCTCCATCCACCACCACAGCAGCGCCCGACCTTCCTCGAACATGTAGGCCTCGCGCGGTCGGGGCCCCGATCCGCGGGCGCCCTTGCCGTTGACCAGGAACCGGCCCCACTGCCCGGCCTCCCAGTGCAGGTCACCGATCGTGACCCCACAGAGTTCGGCGGCCCGGACGCCCGAGATGTAGGTGAGCTTGCCCATCACATAGTCGCGCCGGGCGATCAACGGCTTGCGGGCCTGGTCCAGCGACTCCCGCCAGCGGGCGAAGAACTCCCGGGTCGCCCGCTGCGGGCGCCGCTCTTTCAGGGCGTTAGTTCAACGGGTAGCCGAAGTCGTCGTCTCGTTGCGCGGGGGTGATGTGGACGGGGGCGTTGCGTCCAGTTGGTGAGTACACGGACACGGCCCCGTCAGCGGCGGCGAGGAGTTCGGCGGCGGCGTCGCCGTCGAGGTCGATCAGGGACACGGCCTGGCCGAATCCCGCCGTGTTGGGGTCGGAGATGCCGACGGTCTCGGGGACGAGCACCTGGGCATCCCGGGCCGACAGGCCGCCGCGTCGGCCACGCAGGACGTAGACAGCCCCAGTATCTCCATCGCCGCCGACAGCGACGTCGCCGTACCCGTCGGCGTCGACATCGCCGACGGCGACGGACGAGCCGAACCCGCCAGCGACATCCGTGGTCTTGGGCATGCCCGGAGACCCTGGCCCCAGCAACCGCCGCTCGGCCAGCCCGCCGGCCGAGCCTCTGCTGATGTAGATCTGGCCTCCCGAGTCCTCGGCGTCCGCGTAGGAGCTGCCCGCGATCACGTCGCCGAAGCCGTCGCCGTCGATGTCGCCGATCGCCACGGCGCCCACGCCCCAGCCGGGGAAACGGCCGGGCACCCGGCCCGCCAGGCCGGTCGGCGAGCCACGGTACACCACGCCCGTTCCTTCATCGGCTGGATCGTCCACCGAATAGGCCACAGCGAGGTCGGCGAAGCCGTCGCCGGTGACGTCGCCGGTCGCGAACGAGCCGACGTAGGTGGCCTCTGACAGGACGGTCTTCCAGCTTGCCCGTCCCTTCCTGATGCTGCGGCCGCCATAGGTCACCCAGACCCCGGCGTCGTCCGTCACGACCAGATCCTGGTATCCGTCCTTGTTGAAGTCTCCGGCGGCCGTCAGGAGGGTGAGCCACCCGGCCGCCAGCGGCTGCGTCACGGTGACCGGTGTGCCGGAGAGCCCATCGGCGGTGCCGAAGACGATGGTCAGCTGGTGGTTGGTGCGAAGTTCCTGCGGGGCGGCGGGGTCATTCGTCACCGGTACAACAATCGCCAGGTCGGCGTATCCATCTCGGTCGAAGTCGCCGGAGGCGAGACTCAGGATGTCGTCCTCTGTGCGGGGTGCCACGACGCCGGTGGAAACGATCTCGCGTTTGGTGGTGGTGAGGCCGTCGGCGGAGCCGTACAGCACCTCGGCCCGCAGGATCAGCGCTTTGCCGTCCGCCGTGGCCTGAGGGGCTCCGACGACCAGATCGGGGTAGCCGTCGCCGTTGTAGTCATGCGCGGCCCGGACCTTGCGGGCAGCCGCGCTGACGCTCGCCGCCGGAGTGGCGACGGCGGTGTAGGGCGTGACGCTCGGCGGCGGAGCCGAGGTGGCAGCATCCGCCCGCGTCGGGGTCGTGACCGGGGGTGGTGTTGTGACCGGGGGCGGCGTCGGGGCGGGCGTCGGCATCGTGCTGCATGCCACGGCGGCGAATCCGGCGAGGAGGCAGATTGCGAGTTTTCCCGGAACGGGGGAACGCATCCGATGATCATAGTTCGGCCCGTGCCAGGGGGACGTCATCCGCTGCGTTGCCGGGTACCTCAGGGAGGCGGCGACCGACGGTGCTCCCGGCACCGGCAACGGAGTATTCAGGGGGCCTTAGCCCTGGTGCTCGGGCTCGTCGGTGCGGTCCTCGGTGGGCTGGCTCTGACCCGCTCCCGCCGCACCCAGCCGAGCGGCTGACCGCCGCGAACACAAGCGCGCGATCGAGGCCCTGATGACCTCCGACCGCGTGTTTCATAAGCGGTCGTTACCTGTAGCGCCTGAGCCGCTGTCCACGACGTCCATGACGAACGACTCCTTCCCGGTGATCCGCCTGCTGGATGTGGTTATCTGCCGCCGTCCACCACGCAGATCACCGGAGGAAGCATGCAGGTGCAGCGCGTCTTGTCGCCCGTCACAGGGCTGGAGTCATGGACCGTGCTGGGCGACGACGGCCCGATCCAGCCGATCGAGGCCTATCTGGCGTACCTGACCGACATCGAACGGTCCCCCAACACGATCAAGGCCTACGCTCACGATCTGAAGGACTACTTCACCTTCCTCGACCTGCAGGGGCTGGACTGGCGCGAGGTGCGCCTGGAGGACCTGGGCGAGTCCGTGGCCTGGCTGCGCCGCCCGCCGGGCATGCGCGAGGGAAACATCGCACTGCTGCCCTCGGTGGAGCATCACTGCACCGAGGGACCGGATCGGCCAGCTGAACACCTTCCACCTCGATGTGAACGCCCGTCTGAACCTCACCCCGGCGCCGAGCTGGAGATCGACGCCCGAGCAACGACAGAACGAACGCCAGTGGCGATAGTGAGCTCAAGTCACGTGGATGTCGCCACTGGCCGTTCGACCGTGGTCCGGCCGGTTCATCAGTGGGATGTGGGTTCGTTGACCGGATGGAGCTCGATGGCCGGGGCGCCGAGGCTTCCCTGCCTCCCGCCGCCCTCGAGGAGGGGTGATGGCGGTCCAAGAAGAGCTTTGAGCGGGCAGCTCGGCCGGTGGGATGCCATCCGCGCGCGGTGTCACGTACGTTGAGATTCGGCGTGAGCCGGAGTACGGTTCAGCCGTTTTCCTTCGCGATTGCTTCGCGGACGGACGGGACGACTTCCTGGGCCCAGCGGGTCAGGAGGGTGAGGTCAGGGGCGCCGTGGCCGGCGGAGAAGAGCGTGAAGCCGGATGCGCCGTGCTCCAGCACGGCTCCGGTCAGTTCCTCGACCCACTGGCCGACGGATCCGCCGAGCCAGCGGCCGTCGCGGTCGCGGGTGGCGGGCAGTGGCCGGTCGGTGATGCGTCCGGAAAGGTTGAAGACCGTGCGGATCTGGCTCGGCTCGCGGCCCGCGGCCGCCGCCGCTTCGTCGATGATGGGCCGCGAGGCCCGGTAACGTTCGCTGAGCCAGTCGGCCGCATGGCCGGGGATCCAGCCGTCGGCCACGCGGCCGGTGGCGGCCAGGGATTTCGGGCCGACCGATCCCGTCCACACGGGAGGCGCGGCGACGGGAGCGGGCTCGATCTGGTGCACCTGGTAGTGGCGGCCCTGGTAGGTGACCGGAGGGCCGCCGCCCGACAGCAGCTTGACCAGGACGATCGCCTCTTCGAAGGCGTCCACGGCGTCGCCCGGTGACAGCCGCGGCACGCCCATGTCGGTGATGCGATCCCACAGCCCGCCCGCGCCCATGCCGAGTACGATCCGGCCGTCCGACAGCGCCGACAGCGAGGTCACCGTCCTGGCCAGCATGGCGGGGGGCCGGGTGGGCAGGTTGGTGACGTTGGCGAAGCCGGCGATGTGCTGCGTACGCCCGAGGATGAAGCCGAGCGCGGCGTAGGCGTCCAGGCGCCCGCCGATGTAGGGATGGTCCGACAGGGTGCAGATGTCGAGCCCGTCCCGGTCGGCCTGCTGGGCCATGCGCAGCAGCTCGGGTATGTCGTCGATGCCGGGATGTGTGCCGAAACCGAAGACCACGTTATGCGCGGACAATGTTGTGCCTTTCCGTGCGAATGGAGATGTTCACCAGGCGTACGCTTCCGGCGCGGGCTTGGCGCCGTTCGGCCCAGGCGGCGGGAACAGCTCATCCAGCCTGGCCAGCGTGCCCTTGTCAAGGGTGATCGCCAGCGCGCGCAGTGAGCCGTCGAACTGCTCGACCGTGCGCGGCCCGATGATCGGCCCGGTCACGCCGTCCTGCGCGAGTAGCCAGGCCAGCCCGACATGGGCCGGGTCCTCGCCGATGTCGGCGCTCATCTTCTCGTACGCCTCGATGGTTTCCCGGTGCTTGGCCAGGGTGTGGGCCGATCGCCCGGAGTCGCCTCGGGAGGCGCCGCCGTCCTTCTGTTTGCGCAGGACGCCGCCGAGCACTCCGCCGTGCAGCGGCGACCACGGGATCACGCCCAGCCCGTAGTGCCGCGCCGCGGGCAGCACCTCCAGCTCGGCCCAGCGGTTCATCAGGTTGTAGATGGACTGCTCGCTGACCAGCCCGAGCATGTGCCGCGACCGCGCGGCCTCCTGCGCCTGCGCGAGATGCCAGCCGGCGAAGTTGGACGAGCCGAAGTAGAGCACCTTTCCCTGCCGGCGCAGGACGCTGAAGGCCTCCCAGATCTCCTCCCACGGCGTGGACCGGTCGATGTGGTGCATCTGGTACAGGTCGATGTGGTCGGTGCCCAGCCGCTGGAGCGAGGCGTCGCACGCGCGCCGGATGTGCCGCGCGGACAGGCGGCTGTCGTTGGGCCAGGCCCGCATCGGCAGGTAGAGCTTGGTGGCCAGCACGGTCCTGTCGCGCCGGCCGCCGCCCGCGGCGAACCACCGGCCGATGATCTGTTCGGTGACGCCTTCGCCCTGCGGTGTGCCGTACACGTTGGCGGTGTCGAAGAAGTTGATGCCGTGCTCATGCGCACGGTCCATGATCGCGTGGCTGTCCGGTTCGGAGGTGTCCTGCCCGAAATTCATGGTGCCGAGGACGAGCCGGGGTACGGACAGTCCGCTGCGGCCCGGTCGCGGGCGCCGAGTTTGGTGAGCAGGCTGGCGACGTGGGCTTTGGCGGTGCCTGGGCTGATGTGCAGGTGGGCGGCGATCTCGGCGTTGGACAGGCCCCGCCCGACCAGGGTCAGCACCTCGCGTTCTCGCGCGGTGACGCCCGCCAACTCGCGCGACCGCGGGCGCGGTTCGGGGCGGCCGGCGAACTCGGCGATGAGGCGGCGGGTGACGCTGGGCGCGATCAGGGCGTCGCCGGCTGCGACCACGCGGACGGCGGACAAGATGTCCTCCAGCGCCATGTCCTTGACCAGGAACCCGCTCGCCCCGGCCCGCAGCGCGGCGTAGACGTTGCCGTCGTCGTCGAACGTGGTGAGCATGATCACGCGGGTGTCCGGGGCTTCGGCGGTGATGGTCTGGGTGGCCTCGATGCGGTCCATGCCGGGCATGCGGATGTCCATCACGACGAGGTCGGGACGTAGCTGCCGGGTGAGCTGGACGGCTTGGGCTCCCGTCCCGGCTTCGCCGGCGACGATGACGTCGGGAGTGCCGTCGATGACCATGCGCAGACCGGCGCGGATGAGCGGCTGGTCGTCGGCGAGCACGACGCGGATGGTCAACGCTTCCAACTCGATGATCAGCTTGGAGGGGTCGCTCAAGGGTTTCTGCCGGGCGTGTCCCGGGGTTTGAGGCGGCGGAGGGTGTAGCCGTTGCCTGCCGGGTCCAGGTGCCTGGTGGCCTGTTTGAAGAGGTATTCGGCTCGTTCGTAGGACAGGCGGCGGCGGCCGGTGTGCGGGCACAGGTCGGCGGGTGCCGGGGTGCGGGCCGGTGCAGGCCGCCGGTCGGAGAGGAACAGCGGCCCGCTGGTCCGGCCGGCGATCAGGTCGGGCAGCAGCCGGGCGGTTCGCGAGCGCCAGGTGACCCACGTGCGGCCGGCGCGGGCACGGCGGTCGTCCAGGTCGAGGTCCTCGACGTTCAGCGACAGCACGGTCGACACCGGCGCCGCCGACTCGTGCAGCAGGCTCCAGAGGGTGCGTTCCCGCAGCGACAGGTCGGAACGGCCCCAGAGGGCGTCCAGGGGCGCCGGGCCGTCCAGTTTTGTCGTGGCGCGGGGCTCGGGGCGACGCTGCAGGCCCGCGGCCAGGCCGTCCAGGCCCGCCCAGGTGGCGAACGAGCGGATGGTGGAAAGGTGCCGGTTCCACGTCTTGACCGCCGTACGGCCCCAGGCGGTGGTGGCCACGCGGGTCACCTGGTCGGCGGTCACGGAGGTGAGCGGGGTCTGCTCGCCCAGGCCCAGGCACAGGCGCCGCAGCGTCTGGGCGTACGAGCGCAGTGTCTGGGGATCGAGGTCGGGGCGGCTCAAGAAGTCGCGGACGGTCTGACCCAAGGTGGCGCCGGCGGGCTCGTCGGCGGTGATCAGTTCGGCGCGGCGCAGGAGGAAGGCCCGTTCGGCGGTGTTGCCGGTGAGGGACGCGGCGCGCTGGAACTCCAGCCGTGCCTCGTGGTGGCGTCCCAGCCGCAGCAGCAGGTCGCCGCGGACGCTGGGGAGCAGGTGGTAGTGCTGCAACGCCGGGTCGGTGGTCAGGGCGTCGACCAGGTCGAGCCCGGCCTGCGGCCCCTGTGCCATGCCGACGGCCACGGCTTGGTTGAGTCGCACGACCGGGGTGGGCGTCAGCCGTACGAGGGCCTGATAGAGGGAGGCGATGCGGGGCCAGTCGGTGTCGGCGGCGGTGCGGGCCTGGGCGTGGCAGACCGCGATCGCGGCCTGGAGGACGTACGGGCCGGGTGCGCCGCCGGCCTGGCGGGCGCGCAGCATCGCGGCGAATCCGCGGCGGATGCGCAGTTGGTCCCAGCGTCCCCGGTTCTGCTCGTGCAGCGGAACCGGCTCGCCCGACGGGCCGGTACGCGCGGCCGCGCGGGAGGTTTGGATCTCCATCAGCGCGACGAGGCCGTGCACCTCGGCCTGGTCGGGCGTCAGGTCGGCCAGCATGGTGCCCAGCCGCAGCGCCTCCAGGCACAGCCCGGGGCGCATCAGGTCGTCTCCGGAGGCTGCCGCGTACCCCTCGTTGAAGATCAAATAGATGACCTCCAGCACCGATGACAGGCGCTCGGCCATGTGCGTCTCGTCCGGGAGCTCGAATCGTACGTGATGCTCGGCCAGCGTCTGTTTGGCCTGGGCGATGCGCCGTACGATCGCCGGTTCGGCGACCAGGTACGCCCGGGCGATCTCCGCCGCGCTGAGCCCGCCCAGCAGCTTGAGCGTGAGCGCGGCTCGGGCCGGGGCCGGCAGCACCGGGTGGCAGGACAGGAACATCAGCCGCAGCGTGTCGTCGCGTTCGGTCTGCTGCTCGTCGGCGTCCTCGGGGAGCCGGCGCAGTTCATGGGCGAGGTGCTCGTTGGCGCGTTCTTGCCGCTGGGCGCGCCTGATGTGGTCGACGGCGCGGCGCTTGGCGATGGTCATCAACCAGGCGCCGGGGTTGGCGGGGACGCCTTGGGCGGGCCATCGTTCCATCGCGGCGACCAGGGCGTCCTGGGCCAGTTCCTCGGCCAGGCCGACGTCGCGCACCAGCCGGGTCAGCCCGGCGATGATCTTGGCGGACTCCAGTTTCCAGACCGCGTCGATCGTGCGATAGGGGTCGGTCACGGCAACGATGACAGCACCGCCCCGGCCCGCGCGGCAAGCCGGCGGGGGCCCGGGCGGGGCGTCGGCAGGGTCAGGAACTCAGGGGCCGAACACCTGGCGGATCTCGCTCACCCCGTCGCCGACGATCTTCCGGAAGCGGCGGGCCAGCTCGATCACCTCTTCCTTGGAGCGCACCTCCACCAGCGCGAACCCGACGATGGCCTCCTTGGCCTCGGTGAACGGGCCGTCCGTCACGGTGATCTCGTCTCCGGAGGAGGTCATGCGGATGCCGCCCGGCTCCAGCCCGCCGGTGGCCAGCAGGATGCCCTTGGCGGTCATCTCCTCGATGAACGCGCCCATCTCCGCGTACAGCTTCTCGTCCGGGGCGGGGGCGGTGTCGGTGGCCCTGGTCGTCATCAGGTAGCGCATCAGGTGGTCTCCCTTGATCTCGCGGCTTACGTCCGCCTAGACGTCGATCGCCAGTATGTGACAGGGAATGCTGGCGTTCCCTGTCACATTGGCCGATCGACGTGTGGGCGACAAGCGAAGAGCACAAGCCGAGAAAGGCAACTGACATGATCGCCATCCACGCCCCCGCCACCGTCTCGCCCACCACCCGTACCCTGCTCACGTGTGCGGCCGTCGCCGGGCCTCTGTGGTCGGTGGTGTCCCTGACCCAGGCCGCCACCCGCGAGGGCTTCGACCTGACCCGCCACCCGCTGAGCCTGCTGAGCACCGGCTCGCTGGGCTGGCTGCAGATCGCCAACTTCGTCCTGGCCGGAGCCCTGAGCATCGCCGGTGCGGCCGGACTGCGCCGGGCCCTGCGCGGTGCCCCCGGCGGCACGTGGGCGCCCCTCCTGCTCCGCGTCACCGGCATCGGCATGATCGCCGCCGGCGTGTTCGTCATGGACCCGGGCGACGGCTTCCCCGCCGGTACCCCGGCCGGGTCCGGGACGCTCAGCTGGCACGGCCTCGGCCACATGGCCGCGGGCTCGATCACCTTCATCGCGCTGATCGCCGCCTGCCACGTGCTCGGCCACCACTTCTACCGTGCCGGGCACCCCGGCCACGCCCTCGCCTCCCACCTCGCCGGCGCGGCGCTCCTCCTTGGCGACGCCTGGGCGATGAGCGGCGGCACGGCCGGCTCCCTGACCCTGGCCGTCGGCGCCATCACCGCGATGATCTGGGTCTCGTGGGTCGCGGCCCGCTACCGCCGCCGCACCGTCTGAGCCCACACCGACCCGCCGACCTTGACGAACCCGACCCCGCCCCGAACCGAGCGCGAAGGATCCCGCAATGCCCATGTTCACCACCGTCGAGGACTACATCGCCTCCCTGCCCGAACCCCAGCGTCAGGTGGCCGACCGGCTGCTGCCCTTGATCGAGCAGGTGCTGCCGGGCGCCGGCGCCCTCTGGCACGGCCACCCGGTGTGGAGCCTCGGCGACAAACCCGGCAAGTCCCCGGTCTGCTTCGTCAAGGCCTACCCCGCCCACCTGACCTTCGGATTCTGGCGCGGCAGGCAGATCACTGACCCCTCCGACCGCCTCCAGCCCGGCGCCCGGGACATGGCCTCGATCAAGCTGCGAACCTCCGACGACGTCGACGCTGACGTGTTCACCGGCTGGCTGGTCCAGGCGCGGGACCTCGAAACGCCGGCCAACTCATGATTCACCTGCTCGACCGTCGCAGACCGGCGGATCAGGGGATGAGGTCCCTTCCTGAAGCGTCAGACGGAGCGCTTGACGAAGGCCAGGGCGGTGTCGCAGACCTCCCGCCAGCCGCCGTCGATGGTCAGGGAGTGTCCCCAGCCGGGCATCTCGATGATCTCGGTGACCGCGTGCTCGTTGCGCTCTGCTTCTTGTACGAGGCGTGGACGATGGCCCACGGGACGGTGTGGTCCTTTTCGCCGGAGATGCGCAGCAGCGGGCCCCGGTTCTCCGCGGTGCTGTCGACCTTGGTCTCGCTCCACGGATTGAAGTTGGCCACCGCCGCCTGGAACAGCGGCGCGCCGGGGCCGGCACGGAGAAGCGCTCGTACAGCTCCTTGGCCTCCTCCTCGCTGACCGCGTTGGCGAAGGCGTAGCGGAACTGCTCGTACGTCAGCGGCACCGCGCGGTGGACGTTGGCCGGGTTGGTCAGCACCGGCGCGGCGGCGCGCAGGGAGGAGAAAGGCAGGGGAAGCACGCGGAGACCCGATTCGGCTCGCGGCCGACTCGCGCGCGCGTCCTGCCCGAATGACACTGGCCCAGGTACGCCTCGCGTACGCGGGGGTCGGCGAGCAGTTGTCTGGCGGGGCTTGAGAGGGTCGTGCGGCCGAGGTCGATCACGTAGATGTGGTCGGCCAGAGTGAGGGCGGCGAGAGCGTTCTGCTCGACCATGAGGATCGTGGTCCCCGGCCCCGGAGTACGGCGATGGTGTCGAGGATCTGCCAGCTCATGATAGGGGACAGGCCCATGGTGGGCTCGTCGAACATGAGCAGCCTCGGTCTGGCCATCATGGCTCTGCCGATCGCCACCATCTGCTGCTCGCCGCCGGAGAACAGCCCCGCCCGCTGAGTCCGCCGCTGCCCCAAGATGGGGAAGAGATCGTAGACGAGTGCCGCGTCCCAGGAGCGGGTTCTCCTCGACGGTCATCCCGGCGAACAGCCTGCGGCCTTCCGGGCACAGCGGCCCGATGGCGCGGGCACCCTGCAGCGCCGAACCAACACGATGTGGCGGCTCAGGTGGATCGATACGCCGGTGCGTTGGTGCCATACAGTTCCCGGTGCCACAGATCGGCGCAGAGGCGTTCGATGCCGGCCGTCAGGTGGCGGCGGTAGGTGGTGAAAGGCAGGCCGAGGTGTTCCGCGGCCAACTCCTGGGTGGATGCGCCGCGCAGAAACGTGACGGACAGCGCCCGGTGAAACTTGACCGAGCGCGGATCCTCGCGCAGGTCGTCGATCGCTTGGCGGAGCAGGTCACCCAGTGCTGCGGCCGGGTCCTGCCCGGCCCGCTCGGCGATCAGCCTGGTGCGCGTCAGCGGGGAAGCGGCCAGCGCGTCCAGCCGTGACAGCTGGCGCAACGCCTTGCGGACCGCCTCGGCGAACTCCGCCTGGGACAGCACCGCCAGTTCCGCCGTCGCGGCACTCGGGCCGTCGGCACAACCATCGACGAGCAGGTGGTTCATCCGCTCCAGCCACGCCTGCACCGGCACCGCCCGCCAGTCATGAACGAACAGGGTGTATACGTCATCTCCCAGCCGCGGCTGATCGGAGATGTTACGCATCCCGTACCGCCGTAAATGCTCCACCCAGGCTTTGTTCGGACGCTGTATCGCGATATATGACCAGGCCATCCGCTCGGCCCGCAAACAATTGCCGATCACCCGCCATTGGATCAAATCCATCACCGGCGAATTCCCGCGATACGGCGGCAGCACCCACAGCCGGCAGACCGCCAGATGTTCACCGGCGCGCAACGGCGTGGTAGCACGCGCATGCACCCACGCTTGGGCCACGATGGGATCGGCGGCCAGTTCCTGCTCATCGAGTTCCGCCAGGCGCAACCACGCGGAGAAGGCCACAGGCTCGCCGGTTTCGGTCCGTCGATACAGCCGGAACGCCTCCGGCTGACGTTCGGCCCAGAAGGCGGCGCAGCCCGCCGACGCCGCACCCTCCGCTGTCGCCGCCACCCGGAGCAACGTGCCGACGTCCTCTTGACGCAACACCTCTTCCTGGAATTCGCCCTCGTCGCGGCAGCGGTGGAAATCGGCCGACGCACCGTTGCCGCGATGCAGGTACAGCAGTGCCGCCACCGCGCCCAGCACGTCCGCATCGCTTGCCGTGCGCACCCTCTCCGCCAGATGCGCATGCATGCGGTCGTGCATCACCGCATACCCCTCGGGATCCCGCCATCGCAGGTCCGCCTCCAACAGCTCCCGCACCATGTCATGGGGAAACAGCCCGAGACTGCTCGACTCCACGAACGGCAACCTCCGCAGCCAGCCGAACAACCTCCCGGCATCCTGCGGTAAGGCCGCCCGCAGCAGGTCCTCCGTGGTCATGTGGGCATGTGCGCAGATCTCCAGAGCATGCCGATGCGCCGCCGAAGGCAGCTCGCCCACCAGCTGATCCAGCAACGTGGCCACCACGTCCTGATTCGGCTTCCACCGCCTGCTGGCCCCGCCGTCCTTCACCGCCACGGCCGCCCCCAGCAGCAGCGCCAGCGGATGACCGCCGGCAAACGCCAGCAGCGGCTCGCGCAGCTCGGCCGCCACCCCGCAGGAGTCCAGCAGGGCCTGCGCATCTCCGGCCCGCAGGTCACGCAGCGGCAGCACCTCCAGCGCCCCTGCCCATCCCGGATCCGCCTGCCACCGCATATCCGGCGGATATCGCCCTGCGATCACCACCAGCACCCCCATCGGCACCCGCGGCAAGAACCGCTCGCGCAGCCATCCCTCCAAGCCCTGAACGCGATCGAAGTCGTCGACCAGCAGCACCGCGTCCGCATCACCAAGCACCAGCTCGGCCTCGGCCTCGAACGCCGCCGGCGACGGCTCCACCGTGCGCCCGTCCACCGCCGACACCGGCCGCCCCGCCACCGCGGCCTCATGTGCGAACCACCGCAACAAGGCCGACTTCCCGATGCCGCCGGGACCGTGTACGTACAGAACGCTGCAGCCGCCGCCGTACAACGCCGCATGGAAAACCGCGAGCTCTTCCTCTCGCCCCAAGAACGCCATCTGGCGCGCTGCTTGCAGCCGCCATCCCAGCAATCCTGACTTATTGGTACTCCCCGATGACATTTCCCTAACTCCTCTCCTCTCCCAGCACTCGGTCGACACTGAGGCTTTCCGGGTAACGGTTCGCGACGCTGTGTGATCTTGGGGCGCGCTGGGCCGGAGGTGCATGTGAAAGCCGCGGGTGTCCTGAACGCTATGAGGCCGGCGGCTCGGAATCGTCACCACACAGTGGACATCTGCGGGTAGCTCGCACAGGGGACAACGCTGTCGCCCCGTCGTGAGGACGTTGAGCGCCTGGCGGACCCGTGAGCGCCCCGGCTGACCCTCTCGGGCGAGGTGGCGCCAGCATGCCGGTTGCCGACTTCTACGAATCTAGACCAGTCTCACTTCCGAACTACGGAGAGAGCGAGACCATGACAGGCATCGACCCTTCGCATGGCTGGCTTCGGGGCACGTTGGAGCTCGCTGTCAGTGCCGTGCTGGCCGAAGATGATCTGCACGGCTACGGGCTGATCCAGCGCATCGCAGAAGCGGGACTGGGCACAGTGCGGGGCAGCGTGCTGTACCCCGTCCTCGGCCGCATGGAGAACGAAGGCCTCATCGAGGCGCAGTGGACCGCGGGTCAGGGCGGCCCCGGGCGGAAGGTGTACCGGCTCACCGAGGCAGGTCACTCCCGGTTGCGCGACGAGGCCGCCGGGTGGGCGTTGTTCGCGTCCTCGATGAGTGCACTGCTCACGCGTGTGGAAGGAACGAAAAAATGATCACTGGTGAAGATCTCTGGCTCGACCGGGTTCGGGTGCACTCGCGGGAGGAGGTGCGTCGAAGGAGTTGATCGACGCGGTCGCGGCCGAGGTACGTGAGCATTGTGCGATGAGCGGCGAACGTCCCGAGGCGGCGTTCGGCCAGCCGGACGAGTACGCAAGGGCGGCCCTGCGGGAACGAGTGCCTCTGGAAGTCCGGCCGACCTCGACCAGTTCGGCATGTCCGGCGCCGAGCGCCGATCCGAGGTCGTCGCTCAGTTCGGATTGCTGGTGCTCGTCGCAGGTGTGTCCGCCTGGGCCGGCACCGGGCTCATGTTGCCGGTGACAGTGGCGGGGGCGATCGGAACGCTCGTACTGGCCGCCGGCGTGATCGTCGCTTTGCACGCCGTACACGTGATGAGGGCCGAAGAACACCGGTGGCCTGTCATCGCGAGGTCGTGGTGCCTCGCGCTGGCCATGGGAGCAGGCGCGGCGGCGGCGTTCCTGTTGCCGCCCGTCGTGCGGCTGACCGTCGTCCCGACACCGCTGATCGTTGTCCTGGGAGCCGTGATCCTGGGATGGGCCTTCACCCGCAAAGGCACGCCCAAGGCACGGAGGGTGCCTGCCGACGGCGACGAGCGGCTGAGCCGGCTGCATTCGCTGCTGATCGGGCGTTACCGGATGCCGGGCGCACAGGTGAAGGACATCGTGGCGGAGGTTCGCTCCCACCTCGACGCCAGCGGCGCATCGCCGCTCGAGGAGTTCGGGACCGCCGACCAGTATGCCGCGACCGTGGCGGCAGGCAAGCCGAACAAGTGGTGGCGGCGCTGGTTCTGATCAGCGTCTCATCGCGGCCGTGGCCGGCAACTGCGCTCAGCGCGCGCACGAAACAGGTGTTGTGCGGCATCCTGTTCTGCTCTACACCGGCATCCGTGGGAGTTCCTGCGCCAGAAGTCAGTTCGGCTGCTGTGACTACTGTGAAAGCCGCGGGACCCTACTGCGAAGTGGTCCTCTCACAGATCAACTTCACAGGGGTCCCGCGCTCGATGAGTGGCGCACTTGTGCACACCTTCGGCTGAATCCGGGGGATCGCGCCGCTGGTCGCGGTGACATCGCGGGTTGCCGCAACGAGGATGGGCCCTCGGCCGCGATCGCGGTCGAGGGCCCATCCTCGTGCCTGCGCGGGCCACGGCAACAGGCCGGCGCCCGGCCGGGCTCAGCGCTTGGTCACGAAGACGTGTGCGGCGGTCTGCGTGGGGAGTTCGGCGGCCTCCCCGTCGCTGCCGACCATCACGCCGCCGGGCGACGACGTCACGCTCACGATCGCGCCGGGCTGCACCCCGGCATGCCGCAGGGTGTACATCAGCTGGGGGTCGGTCTGGATCGGCTCCCCGATGCGCCGTACGACCGCGCTCGCGCCGTTCGGCCCGGGCTCCAGGTCGCTGAGACTGACCATGTTCTCGTCGAGGAACGGATCCACGATGCTCTTCTCGCCGAGCTCCTCCAGGCCCGGGATCGGGTTGCCGTAGGGCGACTGCGTCGGGTGCCGCAGCAGCTTCAGGACGCGGCGTTCGACGGCCTCGCTCATCACGTGCTCCCAGCGGCATGCTTCGGCGTGGACCTGCTCCCACTCCAGCCCGATCACGTCGACGAGCAGGCACTCCGCGAGCCGGTGCTTGCGCATCACGCGCGTGGCGATCTGCCGGCCCTGCTCCGTCAGCTCCAGGTGCCGGTCGTCGGCGACGTGCAGCAGACCGTCGCGCTCCATGCGGGCGACGGTCTGGCTGACGGTGGGGCCGCTTTGGTTCAGGCGCTCGGCGATGCGGGCGCGTAGGGGGACCACGTCTTCCTCCTCGAGCTCCAGGATGGTGCGGAGATACATTTCCGTGGTGTCGATGAGTCCGGACATGCTGTTGGTCAGGCGGGGGTTTCGGCGGTGGCGGTCAGGACCGCGCGGCCGAGGATGTGGCCGGCCATGGTGAAGCCGAGGAAGGCCGGGGTGGTGTCGGCCGGGACGCCGATGTGCTCGACGTCGAGGGCGTGCACCACGATGAAGTAGCGGTGGGGGCCGTGTCCGGCCGGCGGCGCGGCGCCGATGAAGCGGGCTGCGCGGGCGTCGTTGGGCAGCTGGAAGGCGCCTTCGGGCAGGCCCGAGCCGGTGTCGTCGCCGGCGCCCTCGGGCAGTTCCGTGACGGTGG
The DNA here is from genome assembly GCF_004011505.1 of Nonomuraea polychroma. NCBI lineage: Bacteria > Bacillati > Actinomycetota > Actinomycetes > Streptosporangiales > Streptosporangiaceae > Nonomuraea > Nonomuraea polychroma. Next base: position 3,666,624 of record NZ_SAUN01000001.1, on the reverse strand, counting down.
TGGGGATGTCGGCCACGGCCCAGTGCCAGAACCCGGACCCGGTGGGGGCGTCGGGGTCGTAGATGGTGACGGCGTAGCTCTTGGTCCCTTCCGGGGCGCCGCTCCAGGACAGCTGCGGGGAGATGTCCTTGCCGCCGGGGACGCCGGAGGAGAACTGCTCGGGCGACCAGGCAGCGCCGTCGGTGATGGTGGTGCTGGCAACGGTGAAGGAGGCCGCCTCGGGGAGGCGGGCGAAGGGGTCGTTGGCGTTCATCGTGTCGTTCCTTTCAGGCCGTGCTGCGGGGTGGCGGTGATGCGGCCGACGCAGAGCCCGCAGAGTCGCGTAGAGGCACCGCCGTCGCCTTTCACTCATCGACCACCAAATCGACTATAGCAGAAATAATCGATTATTTATGGGATCGTCTATGGTGGAGATATGACCCAGACGGCCCACACCTCGACCTCGTCGGGAAAGCAGATGCTCTCCGAGCAGGTCTACGCACACCTGCGGGACGCGATCATGCGCGGGGACTACGCCCCTGGTGACGCCCTCAAACCGCAGGACCTTGCCAAGGAACAGGGCGTGAGCCTGGCCGTGGTGCGCGAGGCGCTGGTGCGGGTGGTCGGCGAGGGCCTCGCCGACCGGCTGCCCAACCGTGGCTTCGCCGTCCCGGCCTTCTCCGACCGCCGCTGGCAGGAGATCGCGGAGGCCCGCCGGACCATCGAACCGGTCGTGCTACGCATGTCCATCGAGCGCGGCGACGTCGACTGGGAGGCCCGCGTACGAGCCGCCCACCACCGTCTGGCCCGTACCCCGGCCTACGTGCCGCAGGAGAGCGAGTACTACAGCAGCGCATGGGCCGAAGCCCACCGGGTCTTCCACCGCACCCTGCTGGAGGGTTGCGGCAATCCCGTCCTGCTGGAGACCTTCGACCGGCTGTGGACCGCGAGTGAGCTGGCTCGCCGCTTTTCGGCGCACCGCGCCCCCGACCGGGACCACGTTGGCGAGCACCGCCGGCTGGAGGAGGCGGCGCTGGCCCGCGACGCCGACACCGCGGCCGAGGCACTGGCCCAGCACCTCACCCAGACCGCGGCCGGACTGACCGGCTGTACCCACGACGAACCCGCGAAGGAAGCCTGATGCGTCTCGCCAACCTAGCCGGACTACCGGGCCCCTCACTCGGGTCCATGCAACCAGTCCAAAAGTAGCTCTATGTAATCACCGCTACGGTCAGTCACGTTAAGGAGCCCGGCGGGCTTGTCTTATCGTGACTGGCCGTTCTGATGCCGGTGGGCCTACGGGGGCGACCACTAAGCCTCAATCAACGGGGGTATCAAGCCAGGAGCCCTTGAGCATGAGGGTACGGCCGCTGAACTCTGCCAGAGAATTCCATGCGAGTATCCGCTTGGGGACGAGGCGGATGTACAGGAACATGTCCGGGGCATTGCGTGGGTCTGTCGATACCTTTGCGTACGCCTCGGCTGAGGCGACGTCGATGTTGGGCACGTCGAGCAGAATCGTGTAGGCATCGATCAGGACGACGTCGGCGGTGTCCCCGATCGCCAACCGCGCCGTTGGCCTCGCTCGCAGGTTTGAGACCGTGCGACTGCGGCGGAAGGTCGCGGTAGTCACGGTCGAGCCGTTCCAGACGTAGGCGACCGGGATCAGGTGTGCCCCGTGACCGTCGCTCCCGGTGGCCAGCCACATTTGGAATCCGCTGCTCAGACGGTCAAGGGTGTCGGCTCGTCGCTGTGGGAGGTCACGTGCTGGCGGCAGGGTTGCCGAGGACATGGCTACTCCTTCATGAGGGCTCATATCCTGAAGACGAACGGGCGAGGGACAGATTCGACGCTGCCCATGAAAACGTGCGGTGCCGGGCTGGTCCTGCCCGTGCCGGCGCCGCCTCGGCCACCGCGCCACCTGGCCCGCATCGATGCAGGCCAGGCAAATCCGACCAAAATTTCCCCGAGACTACAGAGAGGCCGTTCCGCCACGCTGGTCAGATGTCGTCGTCGTCCTCGGCGGCATTCGGGTCGCGCAGGTCGCGGATGGCGCCCCTCGGTGGCGAGCGTCCTGCACATGCTCCGCGACCACGACGGCAGAACCAGCACCGATCCCATGCGGCGGACGCGGCGGCTCGATGACTTCGCCGTTGTCCCGGCCCGCCCACTCCAGGCAACGCATGCCGGAGCCAAGCGAGTCGATTCAGCCGGTGTATGAGCCGGTGTACGAAGTGGTGAAGGTCGTCCGCCTGCCCGTGCCCAACGAGATCCGCGAACCGGACTGCATGATCGGCCCGAAGGTCTGGGTCAGACGGCGGATCCGCCGCCTGACTCCCTGGCTCGTGCCCCGCCAGGCACCGCCTGCACGCTGCTGGTACCACCAGGTGGACTGGCGCCAGGCCGCAGAGGCAGCCATGCGTCTGGTCCGCCAGGCCCAAGCCGCTGGCCTACCGGGGGAATCGAGCCGAACACTGAACCCAACGCCGAATGGCGCTACTGCGAGGGGCAACACCGTGTGGCGGCCAGCTCGACCAGGGGGTGCGGCAGACCGTCGTGCAACGGTGGGAGCCGTTCGACCCCGCCACCGGCCTGCCGATCCGGCAGTAGACGGCGGGTCGACAGGGCTGAGCGGTGCCAGCCCTGGCCCAACCCCGTGCGTCACGGGGCGCTTCGTCGGCCTGGCCAGCTGGCAGCACGGGGGGACGTCCTCGGTGATCTGCTCAACAGCCCCGTAGTCGACGATGGGCAGGAAGTGGACGCGCTCCAACGGGAGCCAGTCCTCAGGGGGAACCAGCCCTCCCCGCGGCCAGGGGGTGATCTCTGTCCAGGACACCAGCGCTTCTTCGCGCCCGTCGGCGAAAGTGCGTCTCTTGAGCAGGTAGCCGGCGCCGTCGGGTGGGAGCTTGACTACTGGTGGGTCGGACATCCTCTTCAGGACGTAGCGGGTCGACGTCCCTTCCTCGAGCTCCGTGACGACGATGTCGCCGTTCTGGTTCTCCAGTTTCCGGTTGATCTCCCCGCCGACGAACTCGGCCTGCCAGCCCGCCCCGAAGACGCCCAACTCGGGCCGGGTGGCCGGGGCCGACTACGGCCGGGCCAGATCGCCTCCGGTCAGAGCCACGCCGTGCTCGCGGCTGATCATCCCTGCGGACACGTCCAGCTCGGAGAGCTTGAAGGTCTCGGTGTCGGAGGAGTACTGGCCGGGGCCGATCTCCTGAACGTCGGCCGGCGGGGGTCGGCGAGCGCCGTGGCGGAGACCTCCGGGGCGAGGAAGGGGAGGAGTGCTAATCGGCGCACGTGGTGCCTCCAGGTAAGGAGAAAAAGTGATTTGATCACCTGGAGAATAAATGCCGGTAAAAGCACATGGCAAGATTGGACATTTCCATGGAACGATGTTCAAATCGCTTACGAAGCCATGTTGCAGGGCGCCGATGAATTCATGTGTTCGCGCAGTTCAGCGGCCACCTGATGTGTTTATGGAGAATTTGTGGCAATGGTGTGGAGACTTCGAGAATAATGTCTTGGCAGCGTCTTGACAGTATGACGTAAAGGCGTATTCGGTTTATTCACCGGTGCGGGAAGGCAGGAAAATGAACGACGCCGGCCACCCGCGGACCGGCTGGTCCGGCTTGTGAGGGTCATCGCTTGGGCCAGTGCCAGGCGGGCTCGTCCAAGGGTTCCTGCCCCACGATGCGCGTCTGGCCGAACTCCTTGGTCAGTTCGATGGCGTTCGCGCCCGCGTCGCGAAGCGCCGCCATCAACGCGGCGGCGTGCGTGACGACCAGCACCTGGGCGTGCGCCGACGCGGTGACGACCAGGTCGGCGAGCGGAGCGAGCAGATCCGGGTGGAGACTGGTCTCCGGCTCGTTGAGCACCAACAGCGCCGGAGGACGCGGGGTCAGCAGCGCCGCGGTCCACAGCAGGTAGCGCAGGGTGCCGTCGGACAGCTCCGCGCCGGTCAGTGGCCGGAGCAGCCCATGCTGGTGAAAGGCGAGCTCGAACCACCCGTTCTGCGCGCGGACCTCGATCCGGCTGCCCGGGAACGCGTGGTCGATCGCCTTGTCCAGGGCGTCGCGATCCCCGATCTCCCGAATGGTCTGCAACGCCGCCGCGAGGTCTGCGCCGTCATGCCCCAGGACGGGCGTGCGCGTGCCGACCTGCACCGTCCGCGCGGGCGCGTGGGCGTCGGTACGCACATGGTCGTAGAAGCGCCACGAGCGGATCAGCTCGCGCAGGGTGAGCAGGTCCGGCGCGCGGTAGGGGTCGGCCAGCTCGCTGAGCATGCTGTCGAACGGTCCCAGCGCATACGGCATCGGCTGCCAGGCGCCCTCGGCGTCCCGTACGCGGGCGACCGCGTTGCTGCGGTCCGCCAGCAGCGTCGAGGAGCGCAGCACCGGGCCGCCCCAGACCGCCTCGCGCTTGATCTCGGGATCGAGCGCGAAGGCCGAACTTGAGGGTGTGGGCAGGCCGAGGTCCATGGCGTAGCCGTACTCGTCGCCGGAGAAGCCGAGCCGCAGGCTGACCGGCCCCTTCCGCCGCGTCCCCTGGACCGGGTGACGTCCTTCCCGTACGGCCCGGCCCAGGTGCTCCGGCCCGGCCCACAGCGTGGACGGCAGACCGCCTTCCCTGGCCAGCGCGGCCACCGCGCCGTTCCGCGCGGAGTCGGCCAGCAACCGCAGCGCGCGGTAGAGGTTGGACTTTCCGCTGCCGTTGGCGCCGATCACCACGTTGAGCCGGTGCAACGGGAGGATGAGATGACGCAACGACCGGTAGTTCTCGACTGCGAGCGTGGTGAGCATGAACCTGCTTAATGCCGTCCGGCCAATACGCGCATGACGATACCCGGCCATGGACGGTGACCCGCTGCCCTTGGGCCGAACGGTCGCGCATATGCCATGACGGCTTCATCGCCGTCCTGGGCGTCAACTCTCAAACGTCCTCACGGGGTACCGGTTCCCCGGCCGTGCGCCCTGGGCCTCGGCCTTGGCGTGCGCGGACGGCACCCCAGCCGGCCAGTGCGATCACCGCCAGCGCCGCGGACGTGGACGACATCTCTATGGTGAACACCGTCGCCAGTAGCGGGGACATTCCCAGGACCGCGCGTGCCACCGCCGGCCGCACCTCACCGGTCACAACCATGGTCAGCACCAGCATGCGCTTGCGGCCCAGCCGGTCGCCGAAGTGGCCGAACACCACGCCTCCGACCGGCCTGGCCAGGTAGCCGGTGACGAACGTGCCCAGGCTGGCCACTTTCGGTGATGAACTCCTCGGTGACCTTGGTGTCGGCGCGGGCGTTGATGCGGTGCACGGTGGTGATCAGCAGGTCCACGCCGCTGACTTCACTTGCCCATGATCTCTCGTGGCGCCGGCCAGTTCGGCTGCACAACTGGCCAACTCAAGTGCTCAGTCACAGAGGAGCGCTCAGTGGAAATCGACTTGCGCCTCAAGCGGCTTGAGGTACCACAGTGGCCCCCATGAACGACCACACGCTGTATCCCGTCGGAGACGCCGCGCGTCGCAGCGGCCTGAGCGTGAGCGCCGTCCGGTTCTACGCTGACTCCAGGCTCATCGAGCCCACGGGCCTGAACGAGGCTGGCCACCGGATGTACGACATCCACGCCATCGCCCGGCTCGAACTCGGCCGCACCCTGCGCGAGCTGGACACCGACCTGGACGAGATCCGCCGCCTGCTCGAAGGCGGCACGACCCTGCACGACTTGCTCGCCACGCACCTGGAGATCGTCGAGCGCCAGGAACGCACCCTGCGGGCCAGGCGGGCGGTACTCCGGGCCGTCGCTGCCGATGGCGGCCGAGACGGGTTGGCGCGCGCTCGACATGATCGCCGGTTGCGTGCTGATCATCGGCCTCGGTACTGGTGAGGTCGCCCATTCAACTGTCGCGAGTTGTCCTGCCTCCGGGCCTGATGGTGACGTTCCCTGTTTCCCCAGTGGTGTGCCTGCCGAATTTCGCGCTAAGTCGCTTTTCATCGCAACCTGATGACTGGATCGCCTACGAGCGCGCCCGCCTGCGCCCTGAGCTGACGCGGATCAGCCGGCTACAGGGCTCACTGCCGAGCGCGAATACCGAAATCTGTCGCTGAGTTCACCGCTGGCTCCCGCCGTGAGAGGGCCGATGTGGGTCGGCGTGTATGTGCGTACGCATCCCTTGCGGGTCGAACAGGATAAGTAGTTCGACAACGCCGCCGTCGGCGCTGCCCAGCCAGTGTGGCAAGGACGTGTTGAACTCGGCTGCCTCACCGGGCGGCAACATCAGGTCGCGGTCGCCGACGATGAGCCGCAGGCGTCCGTTGAGCACGTACAGCCATTCGAAGCCGTCGTGGGTCTGCGGGGTCAGTACGGGCGGTTCCGGTTGGGCGGGGATGATCATTTTGAACGCTTGCACCCCGCCCGGCCGACGGGACAGCGGCACGAAGGTCATCCCGAACCTCCGAATCGGTGTGAGGTGGATCCGGGGGTCGCCGGTGCGCGGGGCCCCTACAAGGTCGTCCAGCGGAACGTCGTAGATTCGGGCCAGCGGCAGCAGCAATTCCAGGGTTGCCCGGCGCTGCCCGCTCTCCAGCCGGGACAGGGTGCTCTCCGAGACTCCGGTCGTCGTCGCCACGTCGGCGAGGGTGATGCCGCGGTGACGACGCAGCGCACGAAGTCGCGGCCCCACCGCGTCGAGCACCTCGTCCATTTCACGGTCCATCAGGCCATCTTGCCAGAACCGCAAGTTTTCGTGCCAGATCGGTGCGCGCCTGACGAGACTGAGCGGACACCGACGGAAGGACTCTTTGATGAACGCCGCTGATGCGGTCATGTTCTGGGACGGCGTGTACGCGGCGCGGCCGGCGGCCACCGATCCGCAGCCGAATGTCCGCCTCACCGAGGTGGTTGCGGGCCTGCCGCCCGGCGACGCGTTGGACCTCGGCTGCGGCGACGGCGGTGACGCGCTGTGGCTCGCCGGTCAGGGGTGGCACGTCACCGCCGCCGACATCTCGGCCGTGGCGGTCGAGCGGCTCGCCGCCCTTGCCCGCACGTACGGCATGGGCGATCGCGTCACGGCCGTGCGGCACGACCTACGCACGTCTTTCCCGTACGGCGAGTTCGACCTGATCTGCGCCCACTACCTGCACACCCCCTTCGACCTGGACCGAGCAACCGTCCTGCGCACCGCCGCGCACGCACTGCGCCCGGATGGGCGGCTGCTGATCGTCGATCACGGCTCGGCCGCGCCGTGGTCGTGGAGCCAGGATCCGGACGTCCGGTATCCGAGCCCGTGCGAGGTCGCGGCGGGTATCGATCTGGACGCGGCGATGTGGACGGTCGAGCGGGCCGACGCACCCCGCAGGATCGCGACCGGGCCGGGCGGGCGCACCGCCGAGGTGACCGACCACGTGCTGCTCATCCGCCGCACCGCCTGACACGGCGAACAGCGCCGCCCCCCGCCCCCGAAGGGAGAAGACCACCATGGCTGACACCGTGCGCCGCCGCCGCGACACTCCGCCGCCCAGGACCGGGAGCAGCGAGGCTGAAGTCCTGCGCGGATTCCTCGACTACCTCCGGGCCTCGGTCGCCGCGAAGGTCGAGGGTGCACCCGAACCGCAGGTGCGAACGGCCGCAGTGCCATCAGGCACGAACCTGCTCGGCCTGCTCAACCACCTGACTTTCGTCGAACGCGCGATGTTCCTCGGGGACGACGTCACCGACTGGCAGGCGACGTTCCAGGCCGCACCAGCCGACAGCGTGGCCGACGTCGTCGCCCGCTACCGCGAGACAGTCGAGCGCGCCAACGACGTTCTCCACGAGTGCACCAATCTCAGGGCACCGGTCCCTCGACCGCGGCCGGACCGCCCCGCTCCCAGCATCCGCTGGGCCCTCACCCACATGATCGAGGAGACCGGCCGCCATGCGGGCCACGCGGACATCCTCCGTGAACTGATCGACGGCACGACCGGACGCTGATCCCACCACCTTCTCGTGGACAGGAACACATGATCACCGCAACACGCCCGTCGTCGCACCGCTTCCTCCGATCCGCGCGCACGGTGGCGACCGTCATGCTCACCGTCCTGCTCACGATCGGCACAGCGGCCTGTTCCACGCCGGCCTCGACTCCCACACCGACCTCGACTCCCACACCGACCTCCACCAACGCCGCCCCCTACGCCGTCGCCACCCAGGACGACCCGGAGTTCGACAACACCTTCCGACACGAGTTCGCCGATGTCGACGGCGTCCGCATGCACTACGTGACCGGCGGCAGCGGCACACCCGTGGTACTGATCCACGGCTGGCCCCAGACCTGGTACGGCTGGTGGCCGATCATGCAGGCACTCGCCGAACACCACACCGTCTACGCTGTCGACCTCCCGGGACTGGGCGACTGCACCGGCTCACCGACCGGCTACGACAAAGCCACCCTGGCGCAGTACGTGCACACGTTGATCGCCGATCGGCTCAAGATCCGGGACGCCGCCGTCGTCGGCCACGATTTCGGTGCCGCTGTCGCATCCCAGTACGCCAGCCAATTCCCCGACGACACCGCACGCCTCGGCTACTTCGACCTGCCGCTACCCGGGCCCACCGTCGATGCGGCCACGTACCGCTCACTGAGCTGGCACATCGCCTTCCACTCCCAGCGACGGGTCCCCGAGGCGGTCGTGGGCGACGAGGTCCGCGAGTACCTGGCTCTGTTCTACCCCCAGGTCTCTTTCGGCGGAACGGCGTTCGGCGGCACGTCAGACCGGAGCAGATCCTCGACCGGCCCCTGAATTGGTCCTCAATGAGCCTACAGATTCGGACCTTATCGCGTGTACCGATTCCTGCCAGGCTGAGTGGCATGACAACGACAGCGACCCGCTTCGACGGCCAGGTACTCACGCCTGGCGACGCCGGCTACGACACCGCCCGTACCGTCTGGAATGCCATGGTCGACCGGCGTCCACGCATGATCGTCCGCGCGGTGGGCGTCGCCGACGTGGTCGCCGCCGTGCGGATGGCCCGGGAACTGGACCTGGAGATCGGCGTGCGCTGCGGCGGCCACAACGTCGCCGGCTTCGCCGTGCCTGACGGTGGTCTCATGATCGACCTGACGCCCATGGGCGGCGTGCGGATCGACCCGGCCCGTCGCCGGGCTCGGGTGCAGGGCGGCGCGCTGCTCGGCGCGCTGGACCGGGCGTCCCAGCCGTACGGCCTGGCGACCACCGCGGGCAACGTCTCGCACACCGGCGTCGGCGGGCTCACGCTCGGCGGCGGCATGGGGTGGCTGGCCCGCCAGTACGGCCTGGCATGCGACAACGTCGTCTCCTACACGATGGTCACCGCCGAGGGGGACGTGGTGACCGCGAGCCGCATCGAGAACCCCGACCTGTTCTGGGGCCTGCGCGGCGGTGGTGGCAACTTCGGCATCGTCACCGAGTTCGAGTTCCAGTTGCATCGCATCGGCACGCGGACGCTGGTCGCCGAGTTCGACTTCCGCGCCGAGGACGCCGTCCCGGTCATCGAGGGCTGGCGCGACCTGAACGCCGTCGCGCCCCGGCAGGCGACGTTCACCGCCAGTGTCGGCAGCGGTCCCGCCGGCCCGATCGCCACGCTGGGGTTCGTGTGGGTCGGCGACCCGGACGAGGGCCGCCGGCTGCTCCCCGCGATGCGGGCGCTCGGGCGTCCCGTCGCGTCGCGCGTCACCACACCGTCGTACCTCGAACTTCAGCAACGTGACGACTCCACCGGCGGTCACGCCTACCGCCGCTATTCCAAGGGGCACTACCTGCGGAGATTCCCCACCGCGGCGATCGAGGCGTTCCTGCTGCGCGGCGGCGCCGACCTGAGCGCGAGCCCGCACCTGCCGGGCGTCGGCCTGCAGGCGCACGGCGGCGCGATCGCCGATGTCCCGGATGCAGACGCGGCGTTCAGTCACCGTGGCACGATGTTCGAGTTCGGTGCCGGCTCTCGCTGGACGAACCCGGCCGAGGACGACGCCAGGATGGGTGCTGCCCGCGCCGCCGGTGCGTCGCTCGAGCCGTACGCGAGTGGGGTGTACGTCAACTCGTTGACGGCCGACGAGCTGGCCGATGGGCAGCGCGGCGTACGGCGGGCGTATTCGGCCGCGAAGCTGGCCAGGCTGACCGCGGTGAAGACCGCGTACGACCCGGCCAACGTGTTCCATCTGAACCAGAACATCCGCCCGGCATGCTGATGCGCATGTCCTGGATGTGCCGCCGGCGGAGCGCCTGCGCGGGATCAGGGTCCCCGTACGTCCCGGATGGCCGTCGCCAGCAGCGCGACCCCCTCGGCGATGGCGGCCTCTCCGAGGGTGGCGTAGCCGAAGATGAGGCCACCCGGTCCGGTGCCGGCGATCCGGTACGGGCCGACGCCGTGGATGGCGAGCCCGTGCCGGGCGGCGGCCGTCACCACCGCCGCCTCGTCGAGGTCGGGCGGGAGCCAGGCGACAACATGCTGCCCGGCGGCGATTCCGGCCGGTTCCAGATCGGGCAGGTGGGTGCGCAGGGCGTCCAGCAGCGCGTCGCGACGGCGGCGGTACACCGGACGCATCCGGCGCAGGTGGCGGTCGAACTCGCCGCGTGCGAGGAAGTCGGCGAACGTCAACTGGTCGATGACCGGCGAACCGCGGTCGGCGAGCACCTTTGCCGCAGCGACGTCGGCGACCATCTGGGGAGGCACTATCAGCCAGCCGAGCCGCAACCCCGGCGCGAGCGTCTTGCTGGCCGTACCGCAGTAGACGACATGATCGGGCGCCAGGCCCTGCATGGCGCCCACCGGCAACCGGTCGTAGCGGTACTCCGCGTCGTAATCGTCCTCGACCACGATCGCGCCGCGGCGTTCCGCCCAGCGGATCACCTCGGCCCGCGCCGCAGCCGACAGCACTCCTCCGGTCGGCCACTGGTGCGACGGCGTGAGCACGACCGCATCGGCGTCGGCCCGATGGAGCGCATCGACCTGAACGCCGTCCGGCCCCACCGGGATGCCGACCACGTCCAGACCGGCGGCGCCGGCCAGCACCCGGGCGTCGTCGTTGGACGACGGGTCTTCCAGGGCGATCCGCCTGGCGCCGTGCTGGACGAGCACCTGGATCAGCAGCGAGATGCCCTGCCCATAGCCGTTGCAGATCACCACGTTGCCGGGGACGGCCGATGTGCCGCGCACCCGGTTGAGGTAGTCGCACAGGGCCTCGTGCAGTTCCGGCACGCCACGCCCGTCGAGGTAGGCGAACCGGTCGTTGGGCGTGGTGGTGAGCACGGTTCGGACCGAGCGCAGCCATGCGGCCCGCGGGAACTGCGAAACGTCGGTGCGCCCGTACCCGAAGTCGACCCTGAAGCCGACGCTGCGCGCGGCCGGCTGCGCCGTCGAAGCCGCCGAGCCCGCGGCGGCCGGCGGCATCGACGCGGCGACCTGGGTGTAACCGCCCGATCGGCTGACGAGGTAGCCCTCGGCGACGAGCTGCTGATAGGCCTCCACCACGACCCCGCGGGAAACCCCGAGGCCGGTCGCGAGGGTGCGGGTGGGTGGCAGCGACGCGCCCGCTCGCAGCAGGCCGGCCCGGATGCCTGCGCGGATGGACCTCTCGATCTGCCGGTGCAGCGGCACCCCGGCGTCGCGGTCCAGCTCGATGAGCAGGTCCTCGGCCGGCCCGAAATTGGTCCTCAATCGCCCCACAGGATCGGACCTTACCGGCGTGTACCAATTCCTGCCAGGCTGAGTGCCCTACCGGGTTCCTCGGTGGCGAACTATCCAGATGAGCTCCTGGCCGGGGGCACGGGGGACTGGGGCCATCTCTCATCTCTCTTCGACAAGTCACAAACCGCAAGCAGATCGCAGGAGGCGACAAATGAACGACACTGAACCGCAGACCGCAGGCGGGGAGGTGCTCTGGCACTTCACGATGTCCCTGGACGGCTTCGTGGCAGGGCCGAACCACACCATGGACTGGATGACCGGGATGTCATCTCGTCCGGGCCTGATCGACGAATACATCGAGACCGCCGGCGCCGTGCTGGGGGGTCGAGATGGCTGGGACATCGACAATGACGCCCGACCGTACGGCGGCGACGGGAAAGGACCGATCTCCGTACTCACCCACCACCCCGAGGATGCCACGCCCGCCGATGACGTCACGTTCCTGAATTGCGAGGCGTGCCCGTGTTGAGGCAGGTCGCGGAGGGTGTGCTGGTCCACGAGAGCGAGTTCGTGCAGACAAACGCCGTTGTGGTGCAGGGCCGGGCCGGTGTGTTGCTCGTCGACCCCGGAGTGACCGGCTCCGAGATCGACTGCCTCGCGAACGACCTTCGCGAGTGGGGTCAGCCCGTAGTGGCAGGGTTTTCTACGCATCCTGATTGGGATCACGTGCTCTGGCACGCCAAGCTCGGCGAAGCGCCCCGTTACGGTACTGACCGTTGCGCGGCTGCTATGCGAGATCTGCTGTCGGACCCGGGTGCGAAGGCCCGCATCGCCGACCACCTGCTCGAGACGGAAATCGCCGGGCAGGTACCGCTGGACCTGCTCGGCCTCATCACCGGCCTGCCCGCCGAAACTGCGCAGGTTCCTTGGGACGGCCCTCAAGTCCGGATCATCGAGCATCAAGCGCATGCCACGGGCCACGCGGCGCTGTTCATCGAAGAACGCGGGGTTCTCGTCGCCGGCGACATGCTCTCTGATGTCCTGATTCCGATGCTCGACTTGGACGGCACCGCGGACCCGATCGAGGACTACCTCACCGCGCTGCGGCTGCTCGAGGAGGTGGCGGACGACGTCGATGTCGTCATCCCGGGTCACGGGTCCGTCGGCGGAGCTGATCAGGTACGCGCGCGGATCGACCAGGATCGGGCGTACGTGCACGCCTTGCGTGACGGCCGGGATCCCAGCGACCCGCGGATCGGCCCATCGGCCAAGCCCGGCTGGGAATGGGTGAGCGACGTGCACACAGGGCAAGCCCAGCGCCTCGCCCGAAGAAGCGAGCGCGACGGGACGCCCCGCTAGCGATCGGTGTGCGACACAGCCAGTACGCGCGGGTCGCCAGTCGAGCCGGTCGGCGGGGGGTGCCCTCTGCGGCGGCGAGCTGGGCTTCTGCGAGGGTCTTGTGGACGACGCCGACGAAGACCTTCACACCGGCGGCGATGCAGCGGATGGATTCGCCGCGCTCGCGGCCGCGGGGGTGCTGCTGTTCGAGGACCCGGCGACTACCTCCAAGATCCCGGCGCTGGAGCGGCCAGCGTTCGCGAAGGTCGCCGCCGCCCCGCATCCCGGCGACGTCCTGACGGTGTCGGAGCTGTTCCGGCTGTGCCGCGACCTGGTCGACATCCACGCCGTCCGCGACTGGTGCCAAGCCCGCGGCGTCGCCCTGCGCGTCCTATCCGGGCCTTTGTCGAACTTCCACGACCTGGCCGCCAACGACGCCACCACCGCACTGCTCATCAACGTGATCACCGCCGTCGTACAGTTCCAGCGCGACCTGCAGAACGAACTCACCGCCGAAGGGATTGCCGCCGCCGAGGCCGAAGGCCGCTACCGCGGACGCCCGCCCGCCCTCGACGGCGCCCGGCGCGAAGAGGCGCGGGCGGCGTTCCAGGACCAGGGCGCGTCGATCGCCGCCCTCGCACGCACCCACGGGGTCAGCCGGGCCGCCGTGCGAACCGCGCTCGCCGACCTGCTGCCTAACCAGGCCCAGCCGGATCAGTAACCAGGCCACCAGCATCGGAACGGCCAGTGGCGATAGCGCGCTCCCCGCGAGTTCGTAAATGCCGCTGGCCGTTCGGTTGCTGCTCAAGCCCTCATCCCGCGCAGTGTCAACGGATGTGACACTGAACCCGGTTCGCCGTTCCGCCCTTACTGGGAGGCCACCTTCGCCTGTAGCCCGTCTCGATCCACGCTAAGGATCATGTCACCGGAGCCGGACTTCGCCCTCCGGCTAAGGGCTGGCTCGGGACTGCGTCGGGTGGGTGAGGCCCGGGTCGGAGCGCCTCACCGCACCCTTCGCCGGGTTCCGTCAGGCGCAGTCCCAGCGAATTCCCTGGAACGCCTGTCTGAAGCGCGGCCACGTGTACTTCCGTGAGTTCCCCGGCCGGATGATGTAGCACGGGCTGTCAGGGCCGTTGGCGTGGCGGACCACTGCACTGACGGTGTAACGGCAATTGTTGGTGATCCGTACGCTCTGGTCGAACCAGTGGACCCAGTGATCGACACGTGCGCACCGGGGACCTGCCGCGGCTGCGGCGGTGGTGGCGGTGGTGGCGGTGGCCTCCGCGGGGGCAGCGGCAAGGCTACCGGCCAGCGCGGCGGCGACGGCGGCCGCGACCGACGTGCGGAGCAAGGTGCGCGGTAAGCAGGAGGTGCCCTTCATGTGTTCTCCTTCCTGACCTCCGGTGGGAGGATGGCGATCTGGGCAGCCAGGACGCCGCCCGCCTCGACGTTCCACCGTGCGGCGGGTGTTCGCACGAGTTGTGGGCTGCGCAAGCAAAGCAGCAACAACCGCAATAACCGCCGGCCGGTGGAGGTGGGACGTGGCGCGGGGAGGACGCAGGGATCGTCCGATCGACCGTGGCTCGGGAGTGGTCGCGGAATTCGTTGATGACCTGCGACGGCTACGCGGCGAGCTGTCGCTGGAGGAGGTGGGGCGGCGGATGGGATACCACTCCAGCACGGTGTCGAGGCGGCTGAGCCCGGATGAGTTGCCGCCGCTGGAGTTCGTCAGGGCGTATGTGCGTAGCTGCCAAGCCGAGCCCGGCCCGTGGGAGGAGCGCTGGCGGAAGATCGAGCGCGTCACCGAGCTTGAGACCAGCGGCGCCACCTCCACCATGCTGGCGGTGCCGCCTGATGGGAAACGAGATTCGTTATGGGTGCGCCGGAAGCCGTACATCGTGAGCGCACTCGCCGTTGCGGGCGTGAGCGCGGCGGTGTGGCTGGCGAACGTCCTGTACGGCGGCGCACCTCCTTCGCAGGCGCCGGTCCTGACCGCTCTGCCTGCCGGCAGCCCGCCGCCGGCGGCTGAGGGGCGCGGCTTCGCATGGAAGATCGAGCGCATGACAGCCCGGCTGTCCTCACGCCAGTGGACGCTATCGGCGCCCGGCGACGTCGAGATCTGGGCGAAGCTGACCTGCCCGGCCGAGGTCACCTTCTACCGCATCGCCCTGTACCCGACGGGCGACTCGGTGAGGTTCGCCTGCGGCTCCTGGCAGTACCACCACTGGGTGGGCGTGCCGGAGGGCCTGCACCACTTCGAGGTGTGGAAGGTCGACGACGGCCGTGCGGTCAGCGGGGAAGGTGTGCTGCGCTCTTCGGTCAGCCTGGTGGAACAGCCGACAAGGGGATGACCGACAGTCAGCTGGCGACCGTTCGCCTGGCCCGGCGCAATTCTGCTACGCAACACGGCCGAGGCCGCCACGGCGTGAGATGGACCGGGATGCCGACTCTTCAGCGGCCTGGTCGACGGCCTCGGAACCGGGCCAGGCAGGCCGGGGAAGGGCGTCGGTGGTCTTGCGGGTCGACCTCCACAGCGGGTGACTGCCCCTTTCCGACGTATTTGGTCTGGCCCCCTTCAGGAGGCGTGCGCCAGCGTCCAGGCCGTGTTGTCGACCGTCCACAGCGGGTCGGAGGCGATCGACCCCGGGGTGCGGCCGGTGAACGTGAGCACCTCGCGGTGGAGGTGGGATTGGTCGGCGTAGCCGATCTCCGCGGCGACCTCGGCGACACTGGCGGTCGTGCCGAGCAGCCGAAGCGCCCGGTCGAATCTGACGATCATCGCCGCCCGTTTCGGCGTGACGCCGATCTGTGACTTGAACCGCTTCCAGAACCGCGTGCGGCTCCACCCGTACCGGCCGGGCAGGTCGCCGATCGGCACCTGCCCGTGGCCCGCTCTGATCCGTCGCCACGCGTCGGCCACCTCGGGGTCGATGTGGAACGAGGAACGGCGGCGCCGGGCGAGCACCTCGCGGACCAGCGCGAACCGGTCGTCCCAGGACCGCGCCTCGATCAACCGCGCGCGCAGCCGGCCGGCGTCACGCCCCCAGACCTCGGCCAGGTCCAGCGGCGCCCCGTTGAGCTCCGCCGTCGGCACACCGAGAAGGTCCGGCGCCGCCAGCATGTCCACCTGCAGTTCGACGCAGTCAACGGCGCGTCCGGCCATCCGGGCGGCCGTGGGGGAGATGCCGGCGACGATGCCGCCCTCGATGGCGCCGCTTCCGAGGGGTTCGAGGCTGCCCGGGGTGCAGTCGATCACGATCGCGATCGCCGGACCGGGGGGAATGCGCTCCTCGAACGTCCCGCCTGAGCGATCGCGGAAGCCGACCATGGTGACGCCCGGGATCGCGCGCCCCTCGGTGGGGGCCGCCACCTCCCAGGCGCCGTGGCGCTGAGGCGTCGGCACACGGTCCGCTCGCATGCACGCGATCATATGCCCGCGGGTACGCCGTTTCACCGGCCAGGGACGCTGCGCCCGGCGTCAACCGTCCGTGCGGGGGAGGCGGCCGCTCCAGCGCCGGCACGTGGCAGCCGGCCTCACGGCGTGGGCGCCGGGCCGAGCAGCGGCTCGATGGAAGCCCATGCGGGAGGCTCCGGCCACCCGGCCGCGGCGTCCGGTCCAGCCGATGCCGAAGCCGAGCTCGAGCCCTCCAGGCCGATGACCGCGCAGGCGAGCAGGTGCTCGCCAGGCGGCAGGTCGCCCTTCAGCGTGGGGATCGTGGTGCGCGGGGCGAACACGTTGGTGCCGGGCAGGGCCACGACGAGGGCTCCCTCCCGCCGGCTGGACAGGTCCTCGATCACGCAGAGACCGTTCGGCGAGTCGAGCCTGGCCCGGCCGGGACCGGTGTCGACCCGGGTGGGCGGCCGGTCCCGGTCGACCGCGAAGGCGCCCTCGGCCGTGCGCAGCGCCCGCCCGGTTCTGATCCGGTGCACCCGCACGTGCCACGGAGGCAGCGCCACCAGCCAGGTCTCGATCTCCACGTCGTCCCAGGGCGTCCAGCGCGCGTGCAGCACACCGTCGGAGGCGGAGGCGTCGTGCGGCAGCTCGCACGGCCGCCAGTGCTCGCCGTCCTCGCTGAGCGCCAGCGTGCTGTCGAAGGCCCCCTGCTCGAGCTTCAGCGTCCCGGCGGGCACGCTGAAGCCGAACCGCGTGGAGTAGGCGAACTTGGCGTATTTGGCCGCGCCGTGCCGCGCCCACGGGTTGCGCTGCCCCGCGCTCAGCAACACCACGTGCCGTCCCTCCTCGCAGCGCATCAGCGCCACGCCGGCCTCCGGCTGAGTGCAGACCTCGGGCAGCGCAGGCGCGTCGGCCTCCTTGGCGGCCCAGAACGGGTGCTCCGCGGGCAGGGCGAGCGGCAGGAACGCCTTCATGGCCCAGTACGGCGAGCCGGGCGCGTTGTACTGCTCGGCCATGTGCGGCTGGGGGTAGCCGTAGCCGATGGTGAGCAGCCCGGCAGCGTCGCGAATGGGGCGGTCGGCCCACCAGCGGAGGTTCCGCAGCAGATGTCCCTTGGTCACCTCCCAGGGCAGCGCCTCGACCCCGGCGAAGGCCAGCGCCCCCCAGAACGCCGACTGCGCGAAGCGGTAGGTCAGGCTCCTGCCGAACGGGACGGCGACCCCCTCACTGGTGAACCAGTGCTGGAAGTCCTGGGCGAAGGTCGCGGCCCGCTCGCGGAAGCGCTCGGCCCTGGCAGGGTCGTCGCCGAGCGCCGCGTAGATGAGGCCGTAGAAGTGCATGGCGAACGGGATGTAGTAGTCGCGCTGCCACGTGGGCCCGTCGGAGTACCACCCGCGTCCGAGGTCGAACTCCTCCAGCCGGTCGAGCCTGGCGGTGTTGGCGTCCTGGTCGTGGGGGACTCCGACCCGGCGCAGCCCGAGTCCCACCATGACCGGGAAGAACAGCCAGTTGTTGTCGTTCGGCTGCACGGTGACGGCATGCCGGAGCCAGGCGGCCACCGTGTCGCGCTGCCGGCCGGTCAGCGGGTCCCAGATCTGCTCGGGGGCGAGGGCGAGCGTCAGGCCGATGGCGGCGGTCTCGACCAGCCGCTGGTTCCGGTCGAAGACCGCCCCCCAGTAGTCGGGGTGCTCGGGGTCGGTCCCGGCGGCCAGCCCGGCGCGCCACAGGTCCCAGTGATCGAACGCCGCGCCGCCGGCCGCCAGCGGCGCCAGCCCCCACAGCGGGCGTGCAAACGCTTCCAGCTCGGAGGCCGCCTGGTCGTAGTGCGCCGTGTTGAACCCCAGCCGCAGCCGCCCCAGGCCCGGGCTGAACCGGGGTATCAGGGGTGCGACCAGGTCCTGGACCTGACGCTCCAGGTCCTCTCGGTCACTGCCAGGCCGTCCTGCGCGGTCGTCGATGTCCACGGGCTCCCTCTCATCGGCTGGGAAAGCGCTTTCAGAGCCAGCGTTGCCTCCGCCGCCCTCGCTTGTCAACAGCCCGGAAGTCCCGGCGGGAGAGGCGCGACCGTACGGTCAGCCGGCAAGTTCCCTGGTCACCGGGGGCGGTGCGGTGCTGTCGCGGACGTGCAGCTCCATCGACAGGTAGACCGGCTCCCCGTCGTGCCCCTCGGTCATGAGAGTCTCCAGCAGCTCGGCCGCCTGCCTGCCGAGCTGCCCCCGGGGCACCGACACCGTGGTCAGGCTCGTATGCGCGACGTGGTCCAGCTCGATGTCGTCGAACCCGACCACCGACAACTCCTCCGGAACCCGCACCCCGAGCTCGCGCATCCGGGTCACCGCCCCCAGGGCCACCAGGTCGTTGTAGGTGGTGAGCGCGGTGGCGCCGGTGCCGGCCACCTCGTCGGCGGCCTCGTAACCGCTGCGGCTGGTGGACCCGCACGGCAGGATCGTGACCGAGAGGCCGAACGCCTTGGCCGCCTCCAGCGCCCTGATCCGCTCGGAGTTGGCCCAGGACGCCTCGGGCCCGCTCAGGTAGGCCACCCGGCGGTGGCCCAGCTGCGCCAGGTGGCCGCAGATCAGCATCATCCCGCCGAAGAAGTCGGCGGAGACGGCGGGCGCGGCCAGGCCGGGCACGATCCGGTCGAGCAGGACGAGCGGGTGGTCGCGGGCGCCCAGGACGACCAGCTCGGAGCGCTCCATGCGGGGAGAGCAGAGCAGCACCCCGTCGCAGCTGCGCATCAGGTCCTCGACCAGGTCGTGCTCGATCGAGGGGTCCTCGTCCGTCTCCATGACCATGACGCGGCGCCCGTGGGAGCGGGCGACGGCCGAGACGGCCTTGAGCACGTCGGGAAAGTAGGGGTTGGCCAAATTGGGGACCAGCACGCCGATGGTGCCCCACTCCCCGCGGGCGAGCCCCTGCGCCGCGGCGTTGGGCCGGTAGCCCAGCTGCCTGACCGCGTCGTGGACGCGCGCCGCCAGCGACGGGTCGACCTTGGCCGTGCCGTTGAGCACGCGGGAGACCGTCGAGGCCGACACCCCCGCCACCGCCCCGACGTCGCTGATCGTCACCCGGGTCGGGCGGCCCTGCCGCAGATTCCGCACCTGCTCCTCCTACCCCCGTGGAGCGCCCGTCAGCCGAGCAGCCCGCGCAGATGATCCAGATCCCGCCGTACGGCCGCCGCCGGGTCGTCCGCCGGGTAGTGGACGTGCAGCGACAGCGGTCCGGTGTAGCCGCGTGCGCGCAACCCAGAGATGATCTCCGGCCAGCGGACCACACCCCCGTCCGCAAACGGTTGCCACTCGCACACCCAGCCGTCCGCGGCGGATCGCCACACGGCGTTCTTCACTCCCATGCAGGCCATCCGATCGCCCAGCAGATCGACATTGAGCGCCCATGCCTCGCTGCCCTCCTTGGCCTGGTTGCCGGGGTCGGCGTAGAAGCGCACGTCATTCAGGTCGCCTGCGAGTGCGAGTGCGAGCGAGGCGGATGGATGGATCGTACCGTGATGCAGCTGGAGCGCCACCTGTACACCGTGCCGGGCGGCGAGGCCGGCGAGGCGGGCCAGCGCGGCTCTGGACTCCTCCAGTTGACGGCGGTATCCGGTGGCGGGGTCGTAGCGGTAGAAGCCCGCCCGCATGAGGGGGACGCCGGTCTCGCCGCAGGCTGCGACGATCCGTTCGGCGTCCGCACCGGCGTCGAGCAGGTCGGTGGTGACGACGTCGAGGGTGAGCCCGCGGCGCTGGAGCTCCGCGGCGACGACGGCGATGCCGCCGGGGTCGGCGGGGCTGACCGTCTGCCCCTCGCGCACGACGAGATCCGCACCGTCGGCGCCCACCGAGGCCACGGCCTCGGCCAGCCGGGCGGGGTTGATGGGGCCGAAGGGCTTGGTGAAGGCGAGCAGGCGCATACGTTCTCCTGACGTCAGAAAGCGATTGTAGAGCTTCGTCCAGGGCGCTGATGGCCGCCACCCGTTCGCGAGCTTCTCGGCGTGATGATGCCAGGTGAGGCCGCATGTTTGAGACATCGGCCAGCGGTGGCGGCCGTCGGCAGACAGGCCTCCGCAACCGAGCATTGATCTGAAACCGCTTTCTCACAAGCCTTGAATCGGGTTATGAGCCGGGTTACTCTCGACAAACCCCCGGGCAAGCGCTTACCCGCTGCCCGTGCACCCCTCTGGCCTCCGCCTCTTAGGGAGGGCTCCATGAATCCTCGTCGGCGTGGCACCGCCGCGATCATCACCGCAGCCATCGCGTCACTGCTCGTGGCGGCGTGCGGCACATCGACCAACGGCAACAGCAGCGGCGGCGGTGGTGGTACGCAGACCACGCTGAAGATCTGGGATTTCTCCGCCGAACAGGTGCAATTCCACAAGGATGCCGGCGCTCAGTTCACCAAGGAACATCCCAACATCAAGATCGAGTGGCGCTCGATCACCCAGGCCGACTACATGAAGACGCTGCCCCTGGCCTTCCAGAGCAACCAGGCGCCGGACATGTTCTACTGGAACGCCACCGGGCTGTCCGAACTGCTGGACCAGAAGTGGATCCGCCCGCTCAGCCCGGACGGGACCGTCCCCGCCGACTTCACCAAGCGCTGGCCGGACGGATCCTTCCTGGAAGGCATCAACATGCAGGACGGGAAGACGTACGGCTTCCCGTTCACGGAGAACCTGTACTGGGGCTCCGGCTACATGTTCCTCAACAAGCAGGTCTTCCAGCAGGCCGGACTGGACGTCAACCACCCGCCCAAGACCTGGACCGACCTCAAGAACGCCTGCGCGCAGATCAAGGCCAAGACCAAGGCGGAGTGCATCGCCGCGCCCACCAAGGGCGAGGACATGCAGCGGATCTGGTACGGGCTGGTCAGCAGCGTCACGACCTCGTCGACCGACTTCTTCGACTACAAGACGGGCAAGTTCAACCTGACCGAGCCCGGGCAGCTGAAGACCTTCGCCTTCATCCAGGAGCTCAAGAAGGCCGGATACCTGGCGCCGGGCACCAACGACAAGAACTTCTCCCGCCAGCAGTTCGCCGCCGGGCAGGCCGGCATCTACTTCGACGGCACCTGGATGCTGAGCGTGTGGGACAGCCAGGGCTTCAGCAGCGACAACTACGTGGTGGCGCCGCGCGTCGACCCGGACGAGGGGCAGACCGGCGCGGGCGGCCGCACGTACGACGGCAACAAGTACTGGGTCAGCTCGCAGACCAAGCATCCCGACGCCGCCTGGACGTTCATCCAATGGATGACCGACCCGAACGGCTACTTCGTCCAGCAGTACTACAAGAACGCCTTCGGCACGCTGTCCTACGTCGACAACCAGAAGATGGTCACCCACCCGGTGCTCAAGCAGATCATGCAGATCGGCGCGAAGCCGGGCTACCGCGTCCAGCTCCCCGAGCCGCTGCTCAAGTGCCCCGACATCGCCAAATCCAAGGCGTACGTCAACGCGCTGACGAAGACCCCCGACGCGGAGTGGGAGGCCATGAACGAGGCGCTGGTCAGCGGCCAGTCCCTGGCGTCCGTGGGCGCCGCCATCGTCAAGCAGCGGCAGACCGCCCTGGAGGAAGGGCTCAAACAGGAGGCGGCCGGCGGCCTGAAGGTGTCGATGGACTGCTACACCTTCCCCGACTGGGACACCACCAAGGACTACACCTCGGACATGTACAAGAGCTAAGACCGGACGGCGCCGCCGGCCACGCGCGCCGGCGGCGCGCCCTTCTCCCTCGTGAGGACATCCATGACAACCATCGCCCCTGCCCCCGGCAGGGAGAGGGTGACGGAGAGCGACCGGTCGCCCGCCGAGCGTGTGCCCGAACGCGTCGATCACTCCCGCGAGCGCGTCCGCGGCTTCGACAGGGTCTGGCTGCTCGTCTTCCTGGCCCCCTTCCTCCTGCTCTACCTCGGCTTCACCATTTGGCCGCTGATCGCGACGATCTACTACTCCTTCTTCGACTGGTCGGGCATCGGCCCGATCGAGAACTTCGTCGGGGCCGGCAACTACGGCACGATCCTGGCCGACCCGCTGTTCTGGGTCTCGGTCGTCAACACGCTGATCTTCGCCCTGCTGACGACCGTCATCAAGCTCCCGATCTCGCTGGTGGCGGCGATCCTGCTCACCCGCAAGTGGCTGCGCGGCAAGCGGTTCTTCCGGACCGTATTCTTCGCGCCGCTCATCATCCCCGTCGCCATGGCAGGCCTGGTCTTCACCTACCTGCTCAACCCGTCCAACGGCGCGCTGAATGCGATCCTGCGTGACCTCGGCCTGGTCGACCAGGGGTTCGACGTGTTCGCCAACCGGTGGAGCGCGTTGCTCGTGCTCGTGCTCGTCTCCATCTGGCAGATCTTCGGCCAGTACATGATCTACTGGATGGCGGCGCTGCAGAACGTGCCGGAGGAGCTCTACGAGGCGGCCGCCATCGACGGCGCAAGCGAGTGGAAGAAGCTCACCCGCATCACGCTGCCGATCATCAGGCCGGTCGCCGTGATCATCACCCTGCTCGGCCTGGTGAACGCCATGCACGTCTTCGGGCTGGTCGTCACGCTCACCGCGGGCGGGCCCGGCACCAGCACCTACGTGGTGTCCTACTTCATCTACCAGAACGCCTTCGGCAGGGTTCCGTTCGCCTACGGCTACGCCTCGGCCGCGGCGCTGCTGTTCTCCGTCATCGCCTTCGTCCTGGTCTCCGCCCAGGGCCTCGCGGTCCGCCGGGCCCAGCGGCTCAGGAAGGAGTACGGCGTCTGATGACGACGACCACTCAGGCCACCCGGCGCAGCAACACCGTGCGGGCCAATCTCATCGCCCTGCCGATCCTGCTGCTCGTCGGGCTCGTGTGGGTCTATCCCTTCCTGTGGACGATCTCGGCCGCGTTCAAGACCCAGGCCGGGATGTTCACCAGTGGCGCGAGCCTCGTGCCCGACCAGCTGAACTTCGACAACTTCGTCCGGGCCTGGGTCAACGCCGGGTTCTCCGGATACTTCCTCAACACGGTGCTCTACTCGGTCGTCTCGACCCTCATCGAGCTGGTCAAGGCGGCCCTGTGCGGCTACGTGCTGGCCAGGTACGACTTCCCCGGCCGGACCCTGCTCTACCGGATGATCGTGGGAACCCTGTTCATCCCGGTCGCCTCGATCATCGTTCCGCAGTTCGTGCTGATCGAGAACCTCGGCCTGCTGAACACGCGGGCCGGGGTCATCCTGGCCATGTCCGGCGGCGCCGGCGCCCTCTACGTCCTGCTGTTCGTCGGGTTCTTCTCCAGCGTCCCTGCCGACCTGTTCGAGGCCGCCAAGCTCGACGGGGCCGGCTTCCTCAAGACGTTCGGCCTCATCCTCCCGCTGGCCAAGCCGGTCATCGCGGTGGTGGTCATCTTCCAGTTCATCAGCAGCTGGAACGAGTTCAACATCCCGCTGGTGTTCACGCTCGGCCAGCCCGACCTGCAGAACCTCGCCGTCGGGATGATGTCCTTCCAGGGCGAGTACGCCACCGACTGGACCGGGTTCGCCGCGGGGATGACGATCTCGTTCCTGCCGATGCTGATGATCTTCCTTTTCTTCCAGAACTACTTCACGCGCGGCCTGGCCGGCGCCACGAAGGGGTGACAATCCGCTTGGTAAGGCACGGCGCGTTCGCCTACACCTGGGACATCGTGGGCGATCCCGCGGCGGCCGAGCGCATCGCCGGCCTCGGCGTGAGCACGGTGACCCTGCAGGCCGCCTACCACTCGGTCCGGGCCACCACCGCGTGGCATCCGCGCCACCGCATCGTCCAGGCCGACCACTCGGCGGCCTACTTCCGGCTGCGCCCCGAGCGCTGGCGCGGGCGGCTCCGGCCGTACCCACCGAGCTGGGGGGTGCCCGAGGAGGACAGGTTCGGCGCGGCACTGGCCGCGCTGACCGGGGCCGGGCTGCGGGCCGAAGCCTGGCTGGTGCTCACGCACACTTCGGTGCTGGGCCGCGAAGCGCCCGACCTCACGGTCAGGAACGCCTACGGCGAGTCCTACCCCTACGCGCTCTGCCCGGCCCAGCCCGCCGTCCAGGACTACGCGCTCACGCTCGTGGGCGAGGTCTGCGAGCAGTACGACGTGCCCGCGCTGATGCTGGAGGCGTGCGGCTGGCTGGGCGCGGAGCACGCCGGCCACCACGAGAAGACCTCCGGCGCCCACCTGTCCGCCTGCGGCAGGGCGCTGCTGTCGCTCTGCCTCTGCCCGGCCTGCCGGACCGGGCTGGCCGGGCGCGGCCTGGACGTCGAGGAGCTGGCGCGTGACGTGCGCGCCGCCGTGGACGCAGAGCTGCAGCAGGGCGTCCCGGCCGGGACGAGCCTGGACGACGCGCTCGGCCGCGAGCGCGCCCAGGCCCTGTACGGTCACCGCGGCCAGGTCATCGCCGACCTGGTCCGCGCCGTGGCGGCGCTGGCCGGCGGCCGCGAGCTGCTGCTCATGGCCACCGACGACCCGCAGGTCACCGGCCCCGACGTGGGGATCGACCTGGCCTCCTTCGACGCGCCGGTCGACGCGTACGTGCTCAAGTGCTGGGGCCCGGAGGATGCGGCCCTGGCCCGGGTGAAGGCCGCGGCGAGCCGTACCGACGTCCCCCTCGTCGCCAACCTCACCGTGCTGGAGGACGGCCACGCCCAGATCCCCGGCCTGGCCGCCGACCTCGTCGCCGAGGGCGCGCGGCAACTGCGTTACTACCACGCCGGGCTCGGCTCGCCCGCCCGCCTGGCCAGCCTGCGGGCGGCGGCTCGCTTGAAGGAGAGGCAATGCTGAACGGCCTGTACGTGATGGACCCGAACCGCTTCGACGACGTCTACGGCCCGCAGGCCCGGGCCGCGATCGAGCGGCACCTCGCCATCCCCTCACCCCCGCTCACCGCCGACCGGCTCACCCCCGACGTACTCGCCGACCTCCAGGTGCTGGTTACCGGGTGGGGAGCGCCCAGGCTGGACGCCGAGCTGCTCGCCGCCGCGCCCAAACTCTCGCTGGTGCTGTACGGCGCCGGCTCCATCCGCCCGCTGGTCACCCCGGAGATGTGGGCCAGAGGAGTGCGGGTCACCTCGGCGGCCATCGCCAACGCCACCCCGGTCGCCGAGTTCGCGCTCTCGCAGATCCTGTACGCGCTCAAGCACGGCTGGCGCTACGTGCTGGCCGCGCGCGCCGCCGCCGCCCCCGCCGCGCGCGGACCCGAGATCGGGGCCTACGGCGCGGTGGTGGGCCTGGTCTCGCTCGGCGCCACGGGCCTGGCCACCGCACGGCTGCTCGCCCACCACGACCTCGTCGTGCAGGCCTACGACCCGTACGCCGACCCGGCGCAGGCCGGGCGGCTCGGGGTACGCCTGGTCGGACTGGCGGAGCTGTTCGCCACCTCCGACGTGGTCAGCCTGCACGCACCGCTCACCCCTGAGACGCGCGGCATCGTCGGCGCCGGGTTGCTGGAGTCGATGAAACCCGACGCCACCCTGATCAACACGGCGCGCGGCGGCCTCGTCGACGAGGCCGCGCTCGTCGACGTGCTGGGCCGGCGGACCGACCTGTTCGCCGTCCTCGACGTCACCGACCCGGAGCCGCCCGTCACCGGGTCGCCGCTGTTCACGATGCCCAACATCGTCGTCACCCCGCACGTGGCGGGCAGCCTGGGCCACGAGCGGCGCCGTCACGGGCAGGCGATGGCCGACGAGCTCGCCCGCTACGTCGCGGGGGAGCCGCTGTTGTACGAGATCACCGAGTCCGGACTGGCGAGAAGGGCATGAGCACCACCCTGGTCCTGCTGCCGCCGCACGATCCGGCCACCGAGGACTGGCAGGCCCGGCTGGAGCGGGAGGTGCCGGACCTCGTCGTGCTGCGACCGGGGAGCCGCGAGGATGTGGAGCACGCGCTGGCGGAGGCCGACGCCGCCTACGGCACGCTGCCGGCTGACTTGCTGGCGCACGCCGGACGCCTGCGCTGGCTGCAGGCCCCCCAGGCCGGGCCGCCGCCGGGGTTCTACCATCCGGCCTTGGTCGCGCACCCCGTGCAGGTCACCAACATGCGTGACACCTACACCGGCCACGTGGCCGCGCACACGCTGGCGCTGGTGCTCGCGCTGGCCAGGGGCCTGCCCAGGTACGTCCGCGAACAGGCCCGCGCGCGCTGGGCGCCCGACTGGGACCCCGGCGCCGTGCTTCCCCTGGGCGAGGCCACCGCGCTGGTGGTGGGGGTGGGCGCGGTCGGGGCCGAGGTCGGCAGGCTGCTGGCGGCGTTCGGGATCAGGGTCGTGGGCGTGGACGCCCGGCGCGGCGGCCCGGTGCCGGGCTTCGCCGAGGTGCTGCCGGCCGACGCTCTCGACCGGCTGCTTCCCGGGGCGGACCTGGTCATCCTGACTGTTCCGCACACGCCCGCCACCGAGGGGCTGCTGGACGCGCGGCGGCTGGCGCTGGCCAAGCCCGGGGCGTACGTCGTCAACGTCGGCCGCGGGCCGACCGTCCGGCTCGACGACCTGGCCGCCGCCCTGTCCGCGGGGCGCCTGGCCGGCGCGGCCCTGGACGTCTTCGAGACCGAACCGCTTCCCGCCGATCACCCGCTCTGGCGGCGTCCTGACGTGCTCATCACCCCGCACGTGGCCGGCGTGGGGCCGCATGCCGACGAGCGGCGCTTCGCCGTCCTGCTGGAGAACGCCCGGCGCTTCGTGGCCGGGCGGGAACTGATCAACCTGGTCGACAAGTCTGAATGGTACTGACATGATCAAAAGACGGAACTTCCTGCTCGGCGGCACGTTAGTCGCCCTGGCTCCGCTCCTGCCCGACTCGCCCGCGTTCGCGAGCGCGGGCTCCGGTTTCGCCGTCCAGACCGTCGCCACCGGCGTGGCGGCCAAGAGCGACCGGCGCGCCATGGCCGGCGGCCTGTACGACCCGGTCGCGGGCAAGACGTTCGTCTCCTGGACCGGGGAGAACACCCACCCCTACG
Organism: Nonomuraea polychroma; assembly: GCF_004011505.1. Lineage (NCBI taxonomy): Bacteria > Bacillati > Actinomycetota > Actinomycetes > Streptosporangiales > Streptosporangiaceae > Nonomuraea > Nonomuraea polychroma. The sequence goes on along the minus strand of NZ_SAUN01000001.1, from coordinate 3,639,340 downwards.
TCGCCGCCTACGACCACGCCACCGGCGCATGGACCCAGCCGATCAAGGTCGGGCAGTCGCCGAAGGCCGACTCCCACCACTACCCGGTGATGATCCAGGCCGACGACGGCCGGCTCCTGGTCTTCTACGGTTCGCACAACAGCGTCCAGCGGCTGGCCACCTCCCAGCCGCACACCGTCGAGGGGGACTGGACCGACGGGACCATCGACGCCGCGCCGCGCTCGACGTACCCGATGCCCGTCAAGGCGAGCAACGGCGACATCTACCTCTTCTTCCGGTCGACCCCGCACAACGACGACCCCTCCCTCCCCACCGACTACCGGCCCATCCACTACGTCCTGTCCACCGACGACGGCCGCACCTGGACCCGCTCCCGGGACCTGGAGGGCATCCCGCACGCCATCGGCTCCACGGACCGGCCCGACAACTGCAACGAGATCTACATCGGCGAGATCGAGGTCACCCCGGCGCAGGGGAACGTGCCGGAACGTTTCCACTTCGTCTGGACGCTCGCCGGCGGCGGACCCGGCCGCCACGAGCACGACTACTACCACCGCAACCTTTACTACGCGGCCTTCCAGCCCGGCGACCGGCGTTTCTACAGCGCCGCCGGCGACGACCTGGGCGCCGGAGTGGACTGCGGCGCGGCCTCCCGGCTCCCGCTCGTCCTGGAGACCGAGCTGAAAAGGGCGAAGCCGCTGTCACGGGACGTCGGCTACACCCACCTGGTCGGGTCGATGGCGGGCAACCGTCCCGTGCTGCTGTTCATGCTCCAGGACGGCGACACCACCGTCGTGCACGCGGCCGCCTGGCAGGGCCACGACTGGCGCATCGCCGAGATGACCAGGGAGGCGACCCTGTTCGACAAGGAGCAGATCTCCCCGACCGCGTTCCGCGTCTACGCCAGCCCCGCCGACGGAACCTCGGCCGTCTACACCTACATCCTGGAGAACGGCAGCCACTGGCGGTCCGAGGCCAGGGTTCCCACCCCCACCAGGATCCAGCGTGCCAGCCTCATCGCCGGCTTCCGCGACCCCGCGCGCGTGGTTCTGACCGGCTCGGCCGCCAGCCCCACGGTCCCCGCGGGCGGCATGTTCGTCCTCGGGATGCCGGGCACGTGAACCGGATAGCACGCGTCGAGAGCTTCACCGTGGCCCTGCCGTCGCTGCGCGACTTCGCCGTCGCGGGCGGGCCCGTGGTCAGGGGCGGCCGCCCGGCCGTCAGAGTCCTGGTGAAGGTCACGGCCGACGACGGCGCCACCGGGTGGGGCGAGGCCACCCCGATCCCGTCCTGGACGTACGAGACCACCGAGTCGATCGTCTCCACCATCGAGGGCTACCTGGCCCCGGCGGCCGCCGGCCGCCCGCTGTGGGATTTGGACGGGCTCTGCCGCGCCTTCGACCGCACCATCAGCAAGGGCTTCTCGATCGGCATGCCGCTGGCGCGCGCGGCGGTCGACGTGGCCTGCCACGACGCCTTCGCCCGCAGCCTTGGTCTGTCCCTCGGCGAGCTGTGGAGCCGGCGCAGGCGCGACACCATCGAGCTGGCCTGGATCGTGGCCACCGAGTCGGCGTCCGCAGCCGCCGACTCGGTGGCCGAGGGCCGCGCGCACGGCTACCGCCACGTCAAGGTCAAGATCGGCCTGCACGCCGAGGACGAGGACGTGGCCATCGTGACCGCCGTACGCGCCGCCGCCCCCGACGCCGTGCTGTGGGTGGACGCCAACCAGGGCTATACAGCCGCCGCCGCGCTCCGGGTGGCCAGGCGCCTGGCCGACCTGGACGTCGCCGTCTTCGAGCAGCCGCTGCCGTCCAACGACATCGCCGGCCTGCGTCGCCTGCGTGACGCCAGCCCCATTCCGGTCGCCGTGGACGAGAGCCTGCGCCACCCGAGCGACCTGGCGACGTTCGTCCGGCTCGATGCCATCGACGTCGCCGTCGCCAAGGTGCAGCGCTGCGGCGGGCTGACCCTTGCCCTGCGCCAGTGCCAGCTCGCCGAGGACTGCGGCCTGGCGATCAGGGGCTCCGGCCTCACCGAGTCCGACATCGGGCTGGCCGCCTCGCTCCACCTGTTCGCCGCGTTCGGCGTGGACACGCCGGTCGACCTCAACGGCCGGCAGTTCATCACCAGCCCCTACGCCACGGACCCGGTCATCACCGTCGCCGACGGCGTCGCCCACGTACCCACCGGCCCTGGCCTGGGGATCGGCGTGAACGAGGAGGCGGTCCGCGAGCTCGCCCTTTGACGGCATCCGCCGGACCCCTTCGCCGGGTCGCGGTCGGCGTCCTGGTGGAGGGTGAGGAGGCCGCCCGGACCGGCGCCTCCCCGGCCACACCGAGTGGGCCCGCGTCCGCGTCGGCATCACCTGGGCCAACCGCAACGTCCTGGACGCCATCAGAGGGCGTGAACGGCGGCGATCACTCTCGGTTGCGGCGAGCCCACGAACTGCAGCCACGTGTAGACGGTGCTCATGACGCCGGCGTGGTCAGGCGCACCGCGGCTCGCATGAGAGCCACCTTGGCCGATTCGGCGCTGCTGTCGGCATCGGCGCGCATCATGCGTGCCATCTGAGGCACGGCGTACCACCAGCCGGCGAGGGCCAGGACGAGGAAAGCCAGGTCGGCGGCCGGGATCTGATCGCTGATGAGACCCGCTTGCTGGGCCTGCGCGAAGGCGGAGACTTTGGCCCGGTAGTAGTCGGTGCGGGAGCCCTCGTCGGGCACCTGGGGCAGGTCGAGGAGACCTTCCCACAGCAGCAGGCGGGTCAACTCCGGGTGGCTCGCGTGGTAGTCGTACACGGCTGCGGCGTACGCGCCGACGGCTTCGGGTCCGTCGAGGCCGTCGAGAGGGACGGCGGCCGCCACCTTGTTCAGTTCGTCGGCGAGCACGGTGGCGAACAGTTGCGACTTGTCGCCGAAGTAGTTGTAGAGACGTTCCTTGTTGACGGCGGCGCGACGTGCGATGCGTTCCATCGTGGTCCCGCCGAGGCCATGGGCGGCGAACTCGAGGACGGCCGCTTCCTTGAGTCTGCGCTTGGTCTCCTCGGTGTTCCAGGCCATGCCCACACCATATCCAACGCAAGCGTTGCAAATCATCGGGCACGCACCTATCCTCAACTCCAACGGAAGCGTTGGAATTGAGAGGCGTCGTGTCAACTGAGATGATCGCGCGAGGAGAGGCCGACGCCAGGGTCACCGGTCGGCGCCGCGCTCTGGTGCCGCTGCTCGTGGTGACGGGCTTGGTCGTGCTCATCCAGCTGTATGTGTCGATCCCGCTCCAGCAACCAGTCGCGGCCGATCTTGGGGATGCGGGTGTGACCGCGGCTCTGGCGTCGGGGTATGCGCTGTGCTACGCGGCGGGGTTCCTGGTCTATGGTCCTCTCTCCGATCACTTTGGCCGCCGACCGCTCCTCGTGATCGGGCTCGCCACACTCACGATCGCGACCCTTGGCGTCGGGCTCGCCCCGTCGCTGAGCGTCCTGGGTGTCCTGCGTGCGGTGCAGGGTGCGGCAGCAGCCACCTTCGCGCCGACTGCTCTGGCCTTTCTCGGTGAGGCGCTACCTCAGGGCAGGCGGACCAGTGCGATCGGCGCGATGTCGGTCGCCTTCCTGGCAGCAGGCATCATCGGGCAACTCGGCGCAGCCGGCATTGGCGAGACCGTCGGGTGGCGATGGACGTTCTACCTGAGCGGGGCGATACTCGGGTGTCTCACGCTCGCGACCTTCGCCCTGGTCGACGAACCGACGGTCGAGCGCCCACCGCAGCGCCTGCTTGCCCGCTACGCAGCCTTGCTGCGATTCGCCCTGCGCCCCCGATCGATCGTTCTCTCTGCGGGCCATCTCGTTGTGCTGGGTGGATTCGTCGGCATGTATACGTTGCTCGGACCGCACCTCACTGCCGCAGGGCTCACCGCCACCGAGATCATGGCCGTCCGAGGCCTGGCACTGCCCGCGATGTGCTGCTCACTGTTGCTCGGACCACTGGTGTCGCAGCTCGGCCCGGTTCGTACGGTTCTGACCGGATTCTCCATTGCTGCCGCGGGACTCCTGAACGAAGCAGCGCTGAGCCACAGTCTGGTGGGTCTCACGGCCGCGAGTATCGGTTTCGTCGCGGGGATCGCCGTTCTGGTGCCACTCATGATCACGCTATGGGGTCAAGCTGCCCCCCCGACGAGAGGCATCGGCATGGCCATCAACGGCTTCGTCCTGTTCCTTGGCGCCGGCCTCGGCCCTTACGCGACGTTGCTGCCCGGAGACTTCGCCTGGGCACTCACCATCATCGCCGCCCTGTATCTCGTAGCCGCCGCCCTCGTCGTCGTTGCGATCCGGCAGCGCCCAGGAACGAGCTGACCATCCCGCGCCGGCGTCAACCACCAACGCGTGACCGTATGCCGGACCTCCGGTCCATCACAGATCAACAGGGAGACCCATGCCATCCATCAAGTCATTGATCCTGTCCGGTGTCGCTGTCGCCGCACTCGGTGTGACAGGAGCCGTCGTCGCCGTCAGCACCGTCGACACAACCCAGCCGGCGTCGGCCGCGGCCCCGCCAAACAGCGATCCCTCCCAGAAAGTCACGCCCATGCCATCGAATACCGATCCTTCGACCATCAATCCCCGCGTTCGCCAGATGGAGGCCGATGCCATACGTGGTACGGGCCTGAACATCCCCCAAGGCTGGCGGATCGTCAGCGTCCGCACCGAGCGGCACGACGACCGGGAAGTCACCGTCATCAGGCATCAACCCGGCGGCTACCGGCCCGGGGGCGAACATGCCAGTGTCGTGCTCGACGAGCATGGGACCATCCTGGGCTTCACGCGACTCGAAGACGGCGGCGACCAGGCACTGCCCAGCCCTGAACGGAGTGAGCAGATCGCCCTCGACTTCCTGCGGGACGTAGCACCGGACCACGTCGACGGACTCAAGGTCGAATGGGCCAATCGGCACGACGAAACCGTGACCGGCTCTGGCGGCACGAAACACACAGTCTCTGGCATGAAAGTCAAGATGCGCCACGACAACGGGCTCTACACCTGGGTCATCGTCGGACCCGACGGCGCTGTGCTGACGTACGAGCGAGACATCACTTGGGACTCCAGTCAAGGACGACGTGGCACCCAGATGTGGCTCCACGACTCTTGGATCACCGCCCACGACGGCACCGGGCCACAACCCGACGCGCCCTACGCTCTCGCCACGCGGCGAGGGTGAGAAGCGATTCCCCACCGAGAGGCACGCTGCCGATCGAACCTTCGTTCCAGGGCCCGGTCCAGCAGGAACTGCTCCAGTTCCTTCATCGCCGTACTGTCGGCCGGGTCGCCCTTCCACCGCAGACAGCCCGCCACTAGACGAGTCTCCTGCGAGGGAATTCGCGTCAGCCTGTCGTCCAAGGCCGGAGCTTCTCGGGGTTGCGTACGGCCCAGATGCGCTTGATCCGGTCGCCTACGACGTCGAACGCCATCACCACCGCGGTCACGCCGTCTTGCTGGGCCACCAGACCGGGCTGGCCGTTGACCGTACGCTCCAGGATCGTCAGGTCAGGTGCCTTGCGGGCGAGATCGACGAGAATGCGCGCGATCTGCTCGCCTCCGTCAATGGGGTCGAGCTCGGCGCTGACGAGGCCGCCGCCGTCGGCGATCCCTGTGGCGTCGGGGGCGAGGAGGCTGATGAGGGCGTCGATGTCCTTGGCTTCCCAGGCCTGCTTGAAGTTCCTGACGATGTCGGCGCGCTGGGCTGCCGGAGTCGCGGAAGGATCCTGCGACGTGCGGATGCGGCGGCGGGCCGAGGAGGCCAGCTGGCGACAGGCCGCCGGCGTACGGCCGACGATCTCGGCCACTTCGGCGAAGGAGTAGCGGAAGACGTCGTGCAGGATGAACGCCACGCGCTCGGCCGGGGTCATCGATTCGAGCACGACCAGGAAGGCCATGTTGACCGACTCGTCGAGCGTGACCCGGTCGGCCGGATCGACCGTGGCGCCGCCCGGCCGCCCGGTGGTCCACTCCGTACGGTCGGGCAGCGGCTCGGGAATCCATGCGCCCACGTAGTGTTCGCGCCGTGCCCGTGCCGAGCCGAGCAGGTCGAGGCAGATGCGACTGGCGACCGTCGTCAGCCAGGCACCAGGGGACTCGATGGTCTCCTGCTGCCGGCGGGACATGGCGTACCAGCGGGCGTAGGTCTCCTGGACGACATCCTCGGCATCGGCCAGGGATCCGAGGAGCCGGTACGCGAGATTGATCAGCTGACGCCGCTCACTCATGATCGCGCTCAGGCTCGGATCGAGCCGGCCGTCTCCTGGCTCGGATGGAGTGGTCATGGTGTCGCCGGCCTTCCTTGTGTCGCATCCGCCCTCACCAGATCGACGAGACAACGCCGCGGAATGTGAGGTGGACGCGTCGCCTGACATTCCGCGGGGTCGTGTCGTCGTACTGCTGAGAGGGACACCATCTCGCGAACAAGGAAGCAACCGATGAGCGACATTCGGACCATCGCTGACCGCTTCGAGATCGAGGCGCTGCGCGGCGAATTCACCGACGCGGGGATGATGCGCGACTACGACCGCCTCGCGTCCCTGTTCACACAGGACGGCGTGTTGCGGATCCCCGACATCAACGTCGAGTACATCGGCCCGGAGGAGATCCGCGCCGGGGGCGAGCGGCTGCAGAGTCTCTGGGACTACTTCGTGCAGACCACGCACCCCGGCACGATCCAGCTTGAGGGCGACACCGCGGCCGGCCGCGCGTACATCGCGGAGTTCGGGCGCATGCGCGACGGCAGCTCGCACCTGAACTACGCCGTCTACCACGACCGGTACCAGCGCACCCCGGACGGCTGGAAGTTCAGTGAGCGTGTCTACGAGATCAAATACCTCGACACCACTCCGCTGGCGGGCTCGGCACCCCACGCATCCAGGAGTGACAAAGCATGACAACCCCGACCAGGCTCAGCGAGCTGACCGGCGACTACGTCCTCGACACCGCCCACACGCGGATCGGCTTCGTCGCCCGGCACACGATGGCCACCAGGGTGCGCGGACAGTTCGACCACTTCAAGGGCAGCGCGCACCTGGACGGCGACGACCCGTCGAAGTCCGGCGCCCGGCTCACGATCCAGGCGAAGAGCCTCCAGACCCGCAACGAGCGGCGCGACGAGCAACTGCGCGACACGTTCCTGGGCATGGACGACCACCCGGCCATCACCTTCACCTCGACCAAGGTGAAGCAGGTCGACGAGACCACCTTCGAGGTCACCGGTGACCTGACCATCCGCGGCGTGACCAAGCCGGTCACCGTGGACTTCGAGCTGACCGGCGCCGAGCACGGCCCCGAGGGCGACGTCCGGGTCGGCTTCAAGGGCAGCGCCACGATCAACCGCAACGACTGGGGTGTGAACTGGAACGCCGCGACCGCGGTGCTGGTCAGCCCGAAGGTGGTGCTGGAGTTCGACGTTGCCGCGATCCGGCAGTCCTGACACCCGTCACCGGCGCCCGTGGCGCAAGCACCCTGCCGCCTTCCTGAGACAACCCTTACCGAGCTCATGACCTCTGGCCACCGACCACGGGGAAGGACTCCGGAGGCATGGTCGATTTCCAGGACTCGGGGATGGTGGGGCGAGGCCGTTCCGGCCCAGGAGTTGAATGCCGGAGCGCGCATCATCCGCAGCTTCATCGAGGACTATCACGAGCGCCTGGAGGAGCTGTACGTCTTCCCGCGCCTGATCCGGGCCGGCGCAGTGGCGCCTGGTCGCCGACATGACGGCGTTCGTTCGCATGTACGAGCCGCACGAGGTCCGCGAGGACACTGTCGTCTTCCCGGCCCTGCGGGACGTCGTGCCGCCCAAGCAGTTCTCGGAGATGGCCGAGACCTTCGAGGACGAAGAGCACCGCCGCTTCGGCCAGGCCGGCTTCACCGGTGTCGTCAACCAGGTGGCCGACATCGAAAGGTCGCTGGGCATCTACAACCTCGCCCAGTTCACCCCACGCGGCTGACTCCTGCCGCGTCAACCCCGTCCCGGGCGAAACATTGCCATGAGTTCACGCGCACCCATGTCGTGTCGAGGAGTCTGCCAATCGTCTTTGAGGTGAAGGGTGGTAGCGGGCACGCACCCATGCGAAGGTGCCGGTGCGTTCCGCCACGGCCTGGAGAGACATCAGCGACCGACCTCAAGGAGCGGATCATGCACCCGACGCTGAACACCATCGACATCGTGGTGTCCGACATGGACGCGACGATCGCCTTCTATGCCCGGCTCGGGCTGGACTTCAAGCTCGACCCCCACACTCCCGAGCACGCCGGCTGCGACCTGCCGGGCGGGCTGCACGTGATGCTGGACACCGAGGCCTTCCGAACGCCGTTCCTGCCGGGCTGGAGCGCGCCGGTCGGCGGGCCGCGCACCTTGCTGTGCTTCCAGTTCGACGACCCGGCCGGGGTGGACGCCAAGTTCGCCGAGCTGGTCGAGGCGGGGTATCAGGGGATCAAGGAGCCGTTCGACGCCTTCTGGGGGATGCGGTACGCCACGGTGGCCGACCCGGACGGCAACGGCGTAGACCTGTACGCCACCCTCCCGGCAAGCTGACCTTACGGAAGGGAGACCCGAGGTGAAGTACGTACTGATGTTCGTCGAGACCGAGGAGTTCGCCAAGGAGCTGGAGGCGATGGGCGAGCTGGAGCAGGAGGCCGCCTATGAGGCGGTGGGCCGCTGGTTCGCGGAGCACGCCGACAAGATCACCCACCACGTGCATCTGCACCCGATGCACACCGCGACCACGGTGCGGCTGGACGGGGCAGAGCCGGTCGTCACCGACGGGCCGTTCGTGGAGGGCAAGGAGGTGGTCAGCGGGTTCGCCGAGGTCGAGGTGGCGGACCTGGACGAGGCGCTGAAGGTGGCTCGCTCGTGGCCGGCCTGCCCGATCGTGGAGATCCGCCCGGCCTCGTGAACGAGCAGGCGAAGGAGCGGATGGGCCAGGAGGTGCTGGCCCGCGTGGTGCGTGAACACGCGGGCCGGCTGGCCGCGTCCCTGGTGTCGCTGCTGGGCGACTTCTCCGCCGCCGAGGACCTCGTACAGGACGCGGTCGAGACGGCGTTGCGGCGGTGGCCGGTCGAGGGCGTGCCGGACCGGCCGGACGCCTGGTTGTTCACGGTGGCCCGGCGGCGCGGCCTGGACGTGCTGCGCCGCGAGTCGAACTACCGGGCCAAGCTCGCCCAGCTCACCTGGCCCGAGCCGGCCGCACGCGACGATCGGCTACGGCTGATCTTCACCTGCTGCCACCCGGCGTTGTCGCGCACCGCGCAGATCGCGCTGACGTTGCGGGTGGTGTGCGGGCTGAGCGCGGCGCAGATCGCGGCGGCGTTCGTGGTGCCCGAGACCACGGTGGCGCAGCGCATCACGCGTGCCAAGCGGAAGGTCGGCGAAGCCGGGATCCCGTACCGCATCCCGCCGGACGAGGAGTTGCCGGAGCGGCTGAATGAGGTGCTGGCGGTCATCTACCTGCTGTTCAACGAGGGCTACCTGTCCAGCACGCCCGAGCGGGCCCAGGCGCGTGACCTGGTGGAGGACGCCGAATGGCTGGCCGCGCTGCTGGCGAACCTGATGCCGAAGGAGCCTGAGGCGGCCGGGCTGCTGGCGTTGATCCGGCTGCACCGGGCGCGCGGCGCTGCCCGCTTCGACGCTCAGGGGCGGCTGGTGCTGCTTGCCGATCAGGATCGGTCGTTGTGGGATCGGCAGGCGATCGAGGAGGCGACCGCGCTGCTGATGCGGGCCGCACGCGCTCACCGCCGGCCGGGGCCGTACCAGCTGCAGGCGGCGATCGTGGCCTGTCATGCCGAGGCCGGATCCTTCGCCGACACCGACTGGGCGCAGATCCTCGTGCTGTACGACATGCTGGTGCATCTGGCGCCCTCGCCCGTGACCCGGTTGCACCGGGCGATCGCGGTGCGTTACGCCCAAGGACCGGAGGCGGCGCTGGCCGAGCTGAAGGACCTCGGCCGGGCACTGGAGCGCTATCCGCTCTTCCATGCCACCCGGGCCGAGCTGCTGCGTGATCTGGGTCGCCGGGAGGAGGCGCGCCGGGCCGATGAGCGAGCGCTGGAGCTGACCGCCAACCCGGCCCAGCAGGCGCTGCTGGAGGAGAGGATCAGCTGGGGATGAGCGTTCAGGAGCCGTCCTGGTGCGAGAAGCCGCGGGCGGCTGCCCGCAGCGCCTGGCCGACCGTCGCCTCGAGCAGGCCGGGCTGCTCCGCGACGGAGGGATCGGTGTGGGCGGCGTAATGCTCCACGCCCGTGCGCAGCGCGACGTTGAGCATGGCGGCCTGCACCTTGATGTCCAGGTCGGGGCCGGGCAGTCCGGCACGCTCGGCGAGCACGGCGGCGAACACCGGCTCGGCCTCCCGATGCGCTTCCAGCCACACCGCGCGTAGTCCCGGCTCGCTGCCGGTCAGACGTACGAGGTTCAGCAGCGCGGCTCTGTCGTCGGCGGCCTCTTCGGCCACCCGGCGCATGGCGTCGAGAAGGTCCGCCACATCCTGGTCGGGACGCCATGAGCGCAGGCAGCGGGTGGCGAGTTCGAGTCCGCCGGTCAGCAAGGGCAGGACGCAGCTCTCCTTGCTCGGGAAATACCGCCACAGCGTACGCGAGGAGATGCCGGCCGCTGCGGCGATCTCTTCGGCGGAGGTGCCGGCCACGCCGTTGGCGGTGAACAGGCGGACGGCCTCGCGGGCGATCTCCAGCCGGGTGGCGGCCTTGCGCCGCTCGGTCAGGGGCGGGCGCCCGGTCCGCCTGGCCGGGCGAGTCGCGGCCGCTCCGGCCAGCGCCTGTGAATCGCGGGACACGTCTCACGACGCTACCACTATTTGTCATGCGCCGCCTATCTGGCGCAAAGCGACAAAAAGTCGTACGGTCCTGACCAGGCCTCATCGGCGGGCGCCCGCGGCCCTGGTGAGACCGCCGCCCCTGACACACGACCGCGGAGGAGCACAACATGAGCAGCAGTGGACTGCGAGACAGCAGCGTCATCGTGACCGGCGCCGGATCCGGAATCGGGCGGGCCGCCGCCCTGCGTTTCGCCCAGGAGGGCGCCAAGGTGGTGGTGGCCGATCTCAACGGCGACGCCGCCAAGGAGGTCGTGGCGGAGATCCAGGCCGCCGGCGGCACCGCGGTGGCGGTGACCGGCGACCTGAGCGACCCGGCGGTGGTCGACGAGGTCGTCACCACGGCGGTGGACACCTTCGGGGGCCTGGACGTGCTGGTCAACAACGCCGGCATCATGGACCGGATGTCGGCCGCCGCCGAGGTCTCCGACGCCGAATGGGAGCGGGTCATCCGGGTCAACCTGACCGCGCCGTTCCTGCTCACCCGCGCCGCGCTGCCGCACATGCTGGCCAGGGGCAAGGGCGCGATCGTCAACACCGCGTCGGAGGCGGCCCTTCGCGGCAGCGCGGCCGGCACCGCGTACACCGTTTCCAAGCACGGCGTCGTCGGGCTCACCCGGTCGGTCGCGGTGATGTACCGCAACGCCGGCATCCGCGCCAACGCCATCGCCCCCGGCGGTACCAAGACCGGCATCGTCCTCGACATCGATCCCGCCGCCCACGGCCCGAAGACCCTCGGCGCGTACATGCACAACGTCGGCCAGCCGGCCGAGGCGGACGAGCAGGCCGCCGTCATCGTGTTCCTCGCCTCCGACGCCGCCAGCAACATCAACGGCGCCATCGTTCCGGTCGACAACGGCTGGGCCGCGGTGTGACCGCGGCCTGGGACCGCGAGGTCGACGTGCTGGTGGTCGGCACCGGCGCGGCCGGCCTGACCACCGCGGCCGCACCGTGTCCGACAACTACATCGCGCCCGCGGTCGTCTTCGGCTATCGCGCGGGGCGCCACGCGGCGGCGCGAGCCACGGCCGTGTCACCAGGCGACCGGTAGCTCATGCGGTCCGAAGACGGTCATGCGTGGGCGCCGACGATCAGCCGGGAAGCGCCCCGGGATCGGATGATCCGACGGCCCTCGCCCGCCTGGCTCGTCTGATCATCGAGCCCAGCGCGATGAACGGCGCCCCCACCTGCCCCATCCTGTAGAACAACCGCGGCGGCAGGTGCGGGAGCAGCCGGGAGTGCCGCTGGCCGAGCAGGGTGAACAACTCTTGCGGCGGCAGGTTGATGTAGCGCGGAAGGTTCTCATACCACTGCGCGCTGTAGTGGGCCGCCCTCTGGGTGGACCGGATCGCGGCCATGCGTCGCCGCTCGTAGCGGGCGAGGGCACGCTCCAGGCGCGGCTCCCGGTGCAGGGCGTCGACCAGGAAGGCGGCGTCTCCCAGCGCCAGGGCGGTGCCGGCGCCGACGGAGTAGTGCGTGGTGTGCGCGGCGTCCCCGAGCAGGACGAGGTTGCCGTGATACCACCTCCGGTTGGTCAGGGTGCGGAAGTTCAGCCAGTGAGCGGTGCCGTCGGGCTGGGCCCGGCCGATCAGCGGGTGACCGTCGAGGATGTCGGCGAAGAGTTTCTCCAACATGCCGAGGCTGTCGGCCTCGTTCGCCTGGTCGAACCCGAGTCCCTTCCACGTCTCGGGGAAACACTCGATGACGCAGGTGCTGTGCTCCTTGCCGAAACCGTAGCCGTAGCACCAGATCCAGCCGTACTGCGTCTCCACGAAGGCGAAGGTGAAGGCGTCGAAGATCTTGGTGGTGCCGAGCCAGGTGTAGAAGTTGCGCCCGACCGCGAACTGCGGGCCGAAATGGTCGGCGTGGCGCTCGCGCAGGACGCTGTTGACACCGTCGCCGGCGACGACGAGGTCGGCGTCGGCCACCTCCTCCTCGCGGGTGATCTCGCGCTCGTATTCGATCCGCACCCCGAGCGAGCGGGCGCGCTCGGCGAGGATGCCGAGCAGGTCGCGCCGCCCGATGCCGAAGCCCAGGTCCCCGTGCTCCAGGCCAACCGTCATCCGGTCCTGGACGTGCACGACCCAGCTTTCCCACCGGACCGAGCCGTCGACGATGACACGCGCGGACTCGGGATCGGCTCCGTGGAGATCCTCGAGCAGCTCGTACCAGTAGGTCACGCCCCAGCCGTACGTCGACCCGGCGGGATTGCGCTCGTAGACAGTGATGTCGTGGGAGGGGTCCACTCGCTTCATCAGGATCGAGAAGTACAAGTTGGCGGGTCCGCCGCCGACGCAGGCCACCTTCACACGAGCCCCCACTGGTGTGACAAATTATAATCAATGCATGACACAGGGTAACACCGCAGTTCTCGAGGGCGCCTTACCGGCAGGTCTACGGCGAGGTCGAGATGCAGGTACGCGCCAAGAGGAGCGCGATGTCGTCCTCGGATCCGGTCTCGCCCACCATGGTCCGGATGACCGAGGCGCAGGCGTGCTCCAGCGGGAGCGCGGCCGCATGGGCCAGAGCTGCGCCGAGGCGGTCGATGCCGGCTTCGATGTCGGCCTGGCGGGTCTCGATCAGGCCGTCCGTGTAGAGGGCGATCAGGCTGCCTTCGGCGAGTTCGAGCTCGAAGGATTCGTAGGAGCCGACTCCCAGGCCGATCGGGGTGCCGCCGGGCGGGCGGGGGAAGAAGACCTCGCCGGACGGGGTGACGATCGCGGGTGGCGGATGTCCGGCTCCGGCTATGGTGCAGCGCCGGGTGGCCGCGTCGTAGACCGCGTACACACAGGTGGCTCCCGTGGGGTCGAGCGGGAAGCCGTCGGGGCCGGCGTCCTCCTCCGACAACCGCACGAGGAGGTCGTCGAGGCGAGCGAGGAGCTCGTCGGGCGGCAGGCCCAGGTACGCGAGGGTGCGAACGGCGGTACGCAGGCGCCCCATGGTCGCCGCGGCGTTGATGCCGTGCCCGGTCACGTCACCGACGACCAGCGCGACCCGGCCGTCACCCAGCGGGATGGCGTCGAACCAGTCACCGCCGACGCCCTCGTGCACATCCGTGGGCAGGTAGTGGGAGACCACCTCGACGGCGCCGGCGCCGGCCAGGTTGCGCGGCAGCAGGTTGCGCTGCAGCGCGAGGGCGGCATTGCGCTCGCGGGTGTACCGGCGCGCGTTGTCGAGGCTCAGCCCGGCGCGGGCGCCGAGCTCCTCCGCCAGGATCAAGTCGTCTGTCGTGAACGGCTCCGGATTGTCGTTGCGGACGAACACGGCGACGCCGAGGATGTCGCCGCGGGCCTTCAACGGGACGACGATCAGCGTGTGCATGCCGGTGCCGCGGACGATCCTGGCCCGGTCCGGGTCCTGCTCGATCCAGCTGCCGGGCGAGGTGTCCAGCACGGGCTCGAAGTGGGCGCGGCCCGAGGACAACACCGCGGTGAAGGGGGACGACGGGGGCACGAAGACCGCCTGTCCGCGCTGCCAGAGGGACTCGGGCGTCCCCTCGTGGATGGAGGCCACGCCGGCGCGGCGGAACACGGGGATCCTCACGTCCGTGGCGGCCAGCCGCTGCAGGGGCTCGGTGTCCGGCAGGACCGCTTCGGCGAGATCGACGGTGACGTAGTCGGCGAGCGCCGGCACGGCCAGGTCGGCCAGCTCCTGCGCGGTCTTCCTGACGTCGAGCGTGCTGCCGATGCGGACACTTGCCTCGCGCAGCAGGGCGAGCCGGTCGCGCGCGCGGCTGTGGCTGATGTCGATGGCCACCGAACACACGCCGAGCGGCCGGCCGTCCACGCCTTCGAGCCGGAAGAGGGAGGTGGACAACGTTCGGTCCTCGTGCTGGTCGACCGAGGTCCAGCGGGCTTCGCGGTCGAGCTGCGGGACGCCGTCGACGATCACCTTGCGCATCGCCTCCTGCGCGGCCTCGGTGTTGACCCCCGGCAGGCGCTCGGCCAGCGAGCGGCCGAGCTGGTAGTGGGGGAAGACCGCGCGCAGGCGCTCCGCCGCGTCGTTCAGCCACACGCAGCGCAGGTCGCGGTCCCAGATCGCCACGGCCACCGGGCTTCGGTTGAGAATCGGCTCCATCCAGGAGCACGCCCGTCCCGACACCGCCGATGCCGCCGGCGTCACCGTCACGAGCCAGGCCGCCTGCTCGTCCGGCGTGATCAGCCGGGAGCCCTCGACACGTACGAGGATCCTGGTGCCGTCTCGATGGCGGGCCTCGGCGAATCCCGACCAGTGTTCCCCGTCGCCGTACGACGGATCCCACGTCGCGGCGCGCTCCGGCATGAGCAGCAGCGCACCGGACCGGTCGAGGATTTCGGCGGCGGGGTAGCCGAGAAGCTCCTGCGCGGACGGCGTCCAGCCGATCACGGTGCCCTCGGTGTCGATGACGACGACCGCTGCAGGTGCACCGTCCGGCATGCTCTGAGGTGTGGCCATGGCGACATCCATCCTGCATTGAGCGAGCCCTTCTGGTCAGGATAGGCACCGCTGACCTGCGGCGATTCTTGACCGGTACTTATGACGGCATAGGCGGATCACTGTGATGGCCCGCATCAGCGTGGCGCGTATGAGTCCGGGGCTGCTGGTGCGGCGCCACCTGGAGGTGTGTGTGTTCTCCCGCCTGGCGGCCGAGCTGCGCTCCGGCGACATCGCGGTGATCGGGTGGGACTCCTACGCCAACCTCCACGCCCGCTCATGTCGCGAGAGGAATGCGAGCCGCATGTGGCGCTGGAAGTTCAGGCTGCCCCCCGCCGGCAACCCAGCGCCGTGTGGGCCGGACTGCCCGCCGCTTGGGCTTGCGTGCCGAAACCGATCGGTTTACGGTGGGGGAAACTGATCGGTTTCTCGCCGTGGAGGCGAAGTACGGCAACTTCGTGCTGCTGGCCACCGTCCTGGTGGACGCCGAGGTGAGCGAGTACGGACAGGCGCTGGACTACACCCCTTGCATCGACTGCAAGCTGTGCGTCGCCGCCTGCCCGGTCGGCGCCATCAGCAAGGACGGAGACTTCGACTTCTTCGCCTGCACCACGCATAACTACCGTGAGTTCATGAGCGGGTTCACCGACTGGGCGCAGACCGTGGCCGACAGCCAGGACGCCGCCGACTACCGCTCCCGGGTCACCGATTCCGAAAACGCCTCCATGTGGCAGAGCCTGGCCTCTCCTCCCGGCTACAAGTCCGGCTACTGCATGGCCGTCTGCCCCGGCGGCGAGGACGTCCTGGGCCCGTACCTGGAGGACCGCAAGACCTTCATGGACACCGTGCTGCGACCGCTCCAGGACAAGAAGGAAACCCTCTACGTCCTGCCGGGCTCACACGCGCAGGAATACGCCCAGCGCCGCTTCCCCCACAAGCCCGTCAAAGAAGTCACCGGCGGCTGGCAGCCCCCGGCCGAACGCCCCACATCCTCCTGATCCGGTGCCCTCTCGCCCGCGCCCGTACTCGGTCGCGAAAGCCCTCGCTGTTGTCGGCGAACACTGAAGCTTGCTCCTACTGCATGAGGTGTCGCCCCGTGAAGGCGCCGCATATCGCCCCGACACCGGAAACCGATCGGTTTTCATTTTGCCGGAATCGAGTTAACCTCGCAGTATGACCACCGAAGTGAGGCCAAGTCCCCGAGAGCGGCTGCTGGAGGCGGCGGCCACGCTCACCTACCGAGACGGTGTCGGCATCGGCGTCGAGGCGCTGTGCAAGGCGGCGGGGGTGTCGAAGCGCTCCATGTACCAGCTGTTCGAGAGCAAGGACGAACTGCTGGCGGCGAGCCTGGAGGAGCGCTCGTCCGCCTTCGTGGCGAGGCTGCTGCCTGCGGCGGGTGATGGCCGTTCACCCCGCGAGCGGATCCTGCACGTCTTCGAGCAGGTGGAGTTGCAGGCGGGTGCGCCCGAGTTCCGAGGCTGCCGGTACCTGGCGGTGCAGATCGAGCTCAAGGATCAGAGTCACCCTGCGAGCCGGGTGGCGCACCGGGTCAAGGGAAACCTGATGGCCTTTTTCCGTGCCGAGGCCGAGCAAGGTGGGGCGAGCGACCCGGACCTGCTGGCCCGGCAGCTCTGCGTGGTCTTCGACGGCGCCAGCGCCCGTGCGGGGATCGGAGCCGACAACCTGGCAGGGCTCATCGCGCCCACCGTGGTCACCCTGCTCGATGCGGCAGGCGTGCGCTGACGCATCGGCATTCGCATTGCACGGAGGGCCTGCTCGCCGCCCTCCCACCCCGTTGACCGCCGGTCGAAAGCCGGCGGGTGTCCCGGTCCAGCAGATGATCGAGCGGTTCGGGCGGATTGACGTGCTGGTCAACAACGCCGGCATGGGCGCAATCGGTGCCGTTGAGGAAAGCTCTGTCGTGCAGGCTCAGGACATCTTCAATGTCAATGTCTTCGGTGTGATGCGCATGACAAAGGCCGTCCTGGCCCACATGCGCGCTCAAGGACGCGGGCGCATCATCAACCTCTCCTCCGTTGTCGGCTTCCTCCCCTCGCCTTACATGGCCGTCTACGCCGCCTCCAAGCATGCGATCGAGGGGTACTCCGAGTCCCTGGACCACGAGGTCCGCGAGTACGGCGTGCGGGCGCTTCTCGTCGAGCCCGCCTACACCAGCACCGGATTCGGGCCAACAGCCCGCACGCGGGGTTCTTGCACGCGAAACGCAGTCAAGCTCAACCAGCTGGCCGGCTGACGCCTGCCCGCATCCGAGCACACCCACAAGGACAAGACGCACATGGAGCGGCACATGGCGCAGATCCGGATCGAGTTCGATGTTCCGGCGCAGATGCGTGTCGGCGAGGGGCGTGGACCCGTTCCCGAAACGACTAGCGCACGCCAGACAGGCGCAAGCCTCCTGAACGGATGGCCAAGCAGACCGTAAGGGAAGGGCCACGTCGCCGAGCTGCTCGGCCGCGACCTCGACGGCCCGGGAGTCCGCGCCCAGCTGGGGATCACCCTGGAGGCAAGTCAGCCCAAGCCCGAAATGTGATCATTTCTTGGGATGATCACCGCCATGACGAAATCGATGACGGTGCTTACGGCCACCGTTTGCGGCGCCCTGCTGATGACCGCCACCCCCACCCAGGCGGCGCCGAACGACCCGGTCCGCGCGCTGAAGGCCCAACTGGTGGCGGGTCACGGCGTCCGTTTCGCCGACACCACCAACACGGTGGCCGACGACGGCGAAGAGCTGCTCATGCGGCGCAAGGGAACCTTTCAGTTCAGCAAGAAGGGCATGGCCGCCGCCGACATCACGGCCAAGATGTCCGGACCCCTGGGCGCGGTCTCAGGCATGGACACCCCCGAGCGCGCGATCGCGATCGGAAAGGTCACCTACCTCTCCGGCGGCATGTGGAAGGAGAAGATGCCGGCGGGCAAGAGTTGGTACAAGTCGGACGGCTTCTCCAGCGGCGCCTCGGGATACTTCGGACAGCCGATCAATCCCGTCGAGCCCGCGACGCTGGCCGCGCTGATCAAGAAAGCCAAGAAGGTCAAGAACGCCTACACCGGCAAGATCACCTTTAAGGAGCTCGACAAGGTGTCGCCGTGGTTCCGCGCGTCGATCCCCCTCCGGTACCACAACGACACCCAGGTCTCCTACACGCTCACGGTCGGCGCCTCGGGGCTCGTCACCAGGGTGACGAGCTCTTACGCGGCGACCGGCGTCTTCGACAACGACGCCTGGGAGGGCAAGACGTTCGCCGTCGAGACCCGCTTCACGGGCTGGGGGAGCAAGGTCTCCATCAAAGCGCCGGATGCCGGAAAGGTGACCACCAAGCTCGAAGAATGAGCGGTGAGTTCTTCTCCTTCAGGAAGCAGCAGATCATTCCCGTGGTGACGTCTCGTACGTGCGGCCGTCACGATGGCCGCCCTTGGCCGTCGTCCGCGGCTATCTCGGGTTGTCGAGCGAACTAGCTGGTCAGCCGCTTGAAGGCGGTCACCACGGGGCGGTGCGCGGCGCGGCCGTCCTCGGCGTAGCCGATGGCGTCTGGGATCGAGCCCGACCTAGCCGTCGCGATCACGGCCCGCGAAGTGGCTCGCCTGCGCGAAGACGTCCCGGTCCGCGATCCACGTGCAACCGCTGTCTGGGCTTCCGGAGAAGGCGATGACCGCGTCGAGGCGGTCACGGGTACGGGTCAACGCGGCGATCTGGGCGTCGATGCGATCGCGCTCGGCGGCCAGCCGGGCCCGTGACTCCGGAGTGCTGACCTTGGCCTCGACGCAGGGCAGCAGCTCGGCGATGGTCCGGCTGGACAGCCCGGCCGCGTAGAGCATCTGGATCAGCTGAACCCGGTCGACCGCCGATTCGGGATAGTGGCGCTGCCCGGAGTCGCTCCGGTTCGCCTCCAGCAGTCCCTGCTCCTCGTAGTAGCGCAAGGCCCGCACGCTGACGCCCGACCGCGCCGCCAATTCGCCGATACGCACCGTGACCTCCATCACAAGACTTGCCTCTGACGTCAACGTCAGGTTTTAGCCTATCCGGCATGCAGATCAACGGAGCTCACGTGCTGGTCACCGGCGCCAACCGCGGCCTGGGCCGGCAGTTTGTCCTTTCCCTTCTTGATCGCGGTGCCGGCAGGGTGTACGCCACCGCCCGCCGCCCCGATCTCATCGACGTGCCCGGGGTCGTCCCGCTGCCCCTCGACATCACCGATCCGGCATCGATCGCCGCCGCCGCGGCAGCGGCACCTGATGTCAAGATTGTCATCAACAATGCGGGAATCTCGACCGGGGCGAATCTGGTCACCGGGGACCTGGACACGATTCGCCGCGAGATGGACACCCACTTCTACGGCACCCTCAACGTGATCCGTGCCTTTGCGCCCCAGGTGGACGACGGCGCGATCCTCAACGTACTGTCGGCGATCTCGTGGCTCGCCTACGACGGCGCGGGCGCCTACCACGCGGCCAAGGCCGCCGAGTGGGCGCTCACCAACAACGTCCGCCTGGAGCTGGCCCACCAGCGCACCCTGGTGACGGGCCTCCACCTGGGCGCTGCGGACACCGACATGATGGCCTGGTACAACGGCGACAAGACCGCCCCCGAGGTGATCGTCGCGGCGGCCCTGGATGGCATCGAGGCGCACCGGCCCGAGGTGCTCGCCGACGCCTGGAGCCGCCAGGTGAAGGCATGGCTGGCGGAGGACCCGAGCGTCATCTACCGGGAAGCGGCGGCCGCCCTCACCACCTGACCTGCTGATCCTGAAAATCACGGCACCCGCGGCCGTGACTTCAGGCCGCGCCCCGTACGTTGAGCCACACTCGCCGGCAGGGTGGTACAGCGTGACCAGAACGATGCAGCCGCTGACGTAGCCGCATCGTTGCCGGCGAAGGCCGGCCCGATGACGAGTCTCATCCCTTCTGGAGATCGGCCCATTCAGCAGGCCACCGGCCAGGGCCGGACGGCTCAGGTCGCCTCGCCCTCCTCGTCTTCGCCGTCCATGCAAGACGAATGACGAGGACGATAGATCTTCACCGTTTTCAGCGGAATGGAGACGCTTCGCCAACACGGAACAATTGAGCTGGGTTTTCTGGTGAGGCGTGGGGGATCGCGAGTGTTGATCTTATCTGGGGTTGTTGATCCCGAGCCGCCCCGCGGCGAACGGCAGGCCCGCCGCGGTGGTGGCTTGGTCGTTCTGCCGCAGTCCGGCGCCGCCGCCTACGGAGGCTCAGGGGCCGAGATCGAGCACGTCCCACTGCACTTCGCCGGCGACCGCCCTGGGCTTCCAGTAGCCGATGGATGTGCCGTTCTCCATGGCGTCGGCGGTGGCCTTCAGCAGGGCGTGGAACGAACGGATACGGACTGCGCCGGGCCTGAAGCTCATGCTGCCCTCGTGGTCGGTCGTGCCGACGTCACGCTGCACCGAATCGACCACGAGATGGTCTCCCATGCCGTCGGCGCCGACGGCCAGCATGCGCCCGTCCCACCATTGCGTGCGCGCGTCCGCGTCGCCCCCGTCCCCCTCGTTCTCACCGTCGATCTCGCACAGGCCCCGCCAGTCGTCGAGGATCTCCGCGACGCTCGCGTTCGAGTGGCCCAGGAACCCGAAGGCCAGGTGTCGTCGAGGTAGATGGAGCCGTCGTGCCGCAGCAGCGACGCGCGCAGGTCGTCGGGGAAGCGCAGGCCCATGTCAGCCTCCGCCGCCGCGATGTCCGCCGCCTTTCCCGGCTTGCCGAGCGTGCGGTGGCTCCGGGGGGCATGCCTCTTCAGCCATGACTCGATCCGCCGCCATTGCCGGTTGACGGCCCGGGTCACCTTCGCGTCGATCTTGCGTACGCGCGGGGTGGCCTCCTTGGGCAGGCAGTCTTCGTCGACGTTGTCCACGGGAGGCGGCGCGACCGGCTCCTGCGCGGACGGGTCGTCGCTGTGGACGTAAGGGAACAGGCAGGTGGCCTGGCTCTCTGCGAGCGTGGGGTCGCCGCACACCTCGTCCGTGATCAAGCGCGGCTGCGTGACGGCCTCGCCGGCGTTCTGCGTCGCCGAGGTCTTGGAGAAGACCGCGGACTCGAGCACCTGGGTGCAGGAGGCCAGCAGGACGAGCGCGCATCCGGCCACGCCCCAGCGGGTCAGGCGGCGGCGGGCCGCTTCACTCAAGGGCTTCCGTGGCGCGCGGGCCCTGGCCGGGAGACGGTCCAGGATGGAGGGTTCGGCGGCGAAGCGCTTCAGGTCGCCTGCCGTGGGAGTGCCGAGGACCGGTACGGCGGCAGGCTGTTCGGGAACGGGAGCGCCGGCGCGGATGGCGGGCGCCGGCTCGTCCTGGTGCTGCGCCGGGCGCCCTCGCGGGGCGGCGAGACGACGGGACCGCCTCATCGTCAACACCGCCGCCGCCGCGAGGGCCGCCGCGAGCGCGAGCCACGCCGTCCGAGGAGTCATTAATCGCCGCACGCCCGGCAGGGTATCCGGTATCGATCACCGACGAAATCGAGGGCGGCGGCAGGGGGAAGCCTCATTCCACGACCTCACGGGCTCGTCTGGAGGAGTTGCGGGGACGGCCGCACATCCTGGCCGAGTCGAAGGCCGATCCCGGGCCGCTGGGGCTGGCCACGCTGCCGGCGGAGATCGGGAAGCTGACGCAATTTGCATGATGAAACCGATCGGTTTACGGTGGAGGAAACCGATCGGTTTTCATTGTGGAGGCAGTCATGACAGCAATCAAGGGCGCCAACGTCTTCGTCACCGGAGGCGGCCGCGGCATCGGCAAGGTGCTGGTCGAGGAGCTCTACGCGCGCGGCGCCGGCAAGGTCTACGCCACGGCCCGCGAGCCGCACACGGTGACGCACCCCGATGCCGTTGCGCTGGCGCTCGAGGTCACCGACCCGGCATCCGTGGCGGCCGCCGCCGAGCAGGCCCAGGACGTCACCATCCTGATCAACAACGCCGGCGCCTCGGTCCGCGCCTCGTACCTCGACTCCCCGATGGAGGACGTGCGCCGGGACCTGGAGACCAACTTCTACGGGCCGCTGCTGGTCACCCGGGCTTTCGCGCCGATCATCGAGCGCAACGGCGGGGGCCATATCCTCAACGTCCACTCCGCGCTGTCCTGGCTGGCCGACGGCACGCCCTACAGCGCCTCCAAGGCCGCCCTGTGGTCGCAGACCAATTCTTTGCGCCTGGAGTTGCAGCCGCGCGGCATCGCGGTGACCGGGCTCCACGTGGCCTACGTGGACACCGATATGACGTCGGGTATCGACGCACCCAAGGCCGACCCCCGCGACGTCGCCGTGGCCGCGCTCGACGGCATCGAGGCGGGGGAACACGAGGTGCTGGCCGACGACACCACGCGCTGGGTCAAGTCGCAGCTGTCCGCCGACCTGGAAGCCATGTACGCCCAGCTGAAGAAGTAGCACGCACTCACAGATCTCAAGGGGACCCTTGTGGAAAGTTCGCTCACCCACCGCTTCGTCGACGTGAACGGGGTCAGGCTGCACATCGCCGAGCAGGGGCAGGGGCCGCTGGTCCTGCTGCTGCACGGCTGGCCGGAGAGCTGGTACTCCTGGCGTCACCAGTTCGGAGCGCTGGCGGCGGCCGGGTACCGGGTCGTTGCCCCTGACCAGCGCGGCTACGCCCGTAGCGAGCAGCCGCCGGACGTCACGTCCTACACCCTGCTCCACCTCGTCGGCGACGTGATCGCCCTCATCGAGGAACTGGGGGAGGAGCAGGCGGTCGTCGTGGGTCACGACTGGGGTGCACCCGTTGCCTGGACCGCGGCGATGCTGCGCCCGGACAAGGTCCGCGCGGTGGCCGGGCTCAGTATTCCGCCGATCCTGCCCGGCGGGATGGTCCCGCCCTCGATCACCCGCACCCAGTACGGCGAGGGCTTCTACCAGGTGTACTTCCAGCAGCCGGGAGTCGCCGACGCGGAGTTCGCCAAGGACATCCCGGACTCCTTCCGCCGCCTCCTGGTCGGTGCCTCAGGCGACAACCCGCTCGGCAGGGAGCCCCGCCCGTTGGTCATACCTGACGGTCTGGGCCTCCTGGACACCATGCCGCAGTCGCCCGCTGTCCCGGCCTGGCTGACGGAGGAGGACATCCAGGCGTACGCCGAGGACTTCGCCCTGCACGGCGAGCAGGCCTTCACCGGAGCCTTCAACTGGTACCGGAACATCGAACGCAACAACGAACTGCTCGCGCCTTTCCGGGGGCTCGGGATCGACGTCCCCGCGCTGTACGTGGTGGGAGACCGTGACATGGTCACCTCGTTGCGTGGCCCCGACGGGGGCAGCTCACTGAGCGATCTTCTGCGTGGCGAGGGCGGGCCGGGAAACCCGCTGAGCACTGTCGCGCCTCACCTGCACGGCCCGGTGGTGCTGCCAGGTTGCGGGCACTGGACGCAGCAGGAACGTCCCGCCGAGGTCAACACCGCACTCCTCGACTTCCTCGCCCGCATCGACGGCCCGGCGCCCCGATGACACTACGCGTAACCCCAAGACGGTCGCCCACCACATCCTGGGCCTTCTGAACAGCTGACCCACCCCAACCAGACAGAGGACGCATCGATGCCACAGCGCAATCCCATCCTGATCACCGGCGCCGCCGGCGAAATCGGTGGTGTGAGCCGAACAATGGTCGACATGCTGCTTGAACAAGGGCACCCGGTGCGCGCGTTCGTGCGACAGGACGACGAACGCGCGCACTCGCTCCGCCTGGCAGGGGCCGAGGTCTTCGTCGGTGACCTGCTCAACATCGCCGACGTGACCACCGCGCTGAAGGGCTGCCGCCGCATCTACTTCAGCATGAGTCTGTCGCCGTACTACACCGACGCCGTCAGCCTGATGGCCGCGGCGGCAAGGGCCCAGGGCGACATCGAGGTCTTCGTCAACATCTCCGAGTACGAGCAGTGGTTCATGTCGTTCGAGAAGATGACCGCACCAGAGGAAGAACGGCGTTCGTGGCTCGGCGGACTCGTCACGGACTGGTCGCCGCAGCATCGGGCCCACTGGGTCGCCGAGCAGGTGCTGGACTGGTCGGGCGTCCCGACCGTCAACGTGCGGGCGGCCATCTTCGTCGAGAACCCCATCCTGACCTGGCTGGCGCTGGAGCCGCTGAGCAACGGTGAACTGCGCCTGCCCTTCGGCACCCAGCAGTTCGCGCCCATCGCCGGTTATGACGTGGCGGAGCTGTGCGCGAAAATCCTCGTCGACCCGGTGCCGCACATCTCGAAGTCCTACGAGCTCACCGGTCCGGATCTGAAGGACATGCACGGGTTCGCGGAGGACTACGCGGCCGCCCTGGGACGCCAGGTCACCTACGTTCCCGATGACGTCGAAACCTGGAACAAGCAGTACGTGGACCGCGCCATGGCCGCGTATCCACACATAGCGGAGCACCTGAAGTCCCTGACCCGGCTGGTCGCCGGCGGACGGTACGGCGCCGGTGGCGTCAGCGAACAGCTGGAAACCCTGCTCGGGCGCCCGCCGAAGACCGTGCGGTGGGCTCTGGAGAACCATCCGCGCATCCGGAAGCTGGCGGCTGCATGAGCAGACGCCCAGGCACGGTCCGCCTCCCCGCCGGGGTCGGCGGTCGGCAGCTCGAGATCTTCCCCCGGAGATGCCTCTGTGCCTGTCTCCCAAACTTGATCTTGATTGGGCAACGACGGTCCGGTCAGGATGTGAGCCGTCCGCTCGGCACGATCATGTACTGCCGCAGGTAAAGGTCGCGGAAGCTCACCGGGCCGCGTGGGCCGGGCACGCGGTCGATGTTGATGCCGGTCTCTGGCAACCGCAGCAGTTTGAATCCGTCGAGGAGCCGTGTGGTGGAGTTCCAGAAGACGCCGGAGCCGGTGTAGGCGTCGATGAACTGCGCGGCGGCGGCGGGGTCCTCGGTCGCGATGGCGGCAGCCAGTCCGGATGTCTCTTCGTTGGCGATCTGAGCCGCGTGCAGTGGGCCGTTGGCGGCGTCGACCGTCACGGTGGCCGCACGGTTCGGGTCGAGGGACCACTCATATCCGCGCGGGTGGGTGTGCGGTGGCAGGGAGGCGGTGATGCCGAGGCGGTCCAGGATCTGGAGAATGCCGGGTAGCCGCTCGTCGTAGACGGATCGGTCGATGAGCAGCAGATTGAGCCGGTTGCACACGCCCAGCCGGTCCAGGCTGTCGGTGATCAGTTGGTGCACGGTTTTGTCGTCGGCGGCCGAATCCACGTACAGGACCCCGCCGCCGTCGGCATGGGCGAGGGTACGCACGCCGTGGCGGGCGGCCTCGCGGCTGAGGTCGCGGGTGCTGTCTCCGCTTCCGCGCAGGATGACCAGCGGAATGAGCTCGGGCAGGGACACCAGCGCATACGCCGCCGAGCGGTCTTCGCTAGGGACCAACTGGATGGCGTCCGGGTCGAGGCCGGCCTCACCGAGGGCCGGTGCGATCACCTGGTCCACGATGGCCCGAGACGAGCGGAGTGCGGCCGAACCGGTGCGGAGCACGCCTGCGTTGCGTGACTTGAGGAACTGGGAGGCGATGTCGAGGGTGACGTTCGGGCGTGCCTCGAAGTTCGCGCCGATGACGCCGACCGGCCTGCGGCGTTCCAGCAGGGTGAGGCCGTCCGAGCGCTCTTCGAGGGCCTGGTCGCGAGGCTCGTGCGCCACGTCCGCCAGCGTGCGCAGCTCTGCGGCCATGTCCGCCAGCCGTGGGCCGGTCAGCCGCAGCCGGTCTTGGAGGGCGGGTGACATCCCGGCGGATACGGCTGCGGCGAGGTCTCCTTCGTTGGCGGACGTGAGGGTGTCCCGCGCCGCCCGCAACCGTTCCGCCATGGCGCGCAGCGCGGTGTCGATGGCCGTGTCCGTCGCGTTGTGGAGGGTCGCGCAGCTCTGTTTGGCCCGGATCGCGCAAGCACGCACCGCATCTTCGGTGGAGCGGGTCTGACGGTTGTCGTCGCTGGTCAAAGGCGTCCTTCCGTCGGCCCGGCACAGGGCAAGATTAAGTGGATTGTAGCATCGTTCAACAATTCCCATGGAATGGTCTCTTAACGTGACACATCCCCCAGCTCCGGCCCGCCGGGGCCCCGGACCGCAGCACCCTGCCCATCGCCGGCGATGACCCCGGCGCGAAGGCTCGGGCAGCGGAGCTGATCGACCGGCTCGGCTTCGACACCGTCGACGCCGGAACCCTCGCCCAGAGCTGGCGCTTCGAGCCCGAGGCCGGCGCCTACACCCAGATCTACCTCGCCGACCCCGACGTGCCGGTCGAGCGCATGCTCCAGGCCCCCGCCGCGCCGCTGCCGGCCGACAAGCTGCGTGCCGCGTTGGAAGGCGAGCCAGCGGGTGAAAGTCGCCGAGCGCGCCTTCTGAAGCCCGCACCGATGCCTCCGCCGGAACGCAGCACCCCGCAGCGGCACGGCTCCTGGAAGCTCAACGCTGCGCCCGGTCGCGCTGTCGACGGGCGGCGCGGATCTCCGCGCGAGGACGTGCGGCCCTCCTGACGGCGCTTTACGGGGTGCCGAAGCGGCCCAGCAGTTTGTCGGCGGCGGCGAAGTCGGCGACCACGTCGGCGGCCGTGCGGGTCCGGCCTACCATGCCGACGGCCTGCCCGGCGTAGATGTAGGCGGTGTCGAAGTCACCCGTGCGGCGGGCGGCCTCCAGCTCGGCCGGCGCCGCGTCGTCGGCGGCCAGATCGTCCTCCCGGCCGTGCCAGCGGTCGAAGAAGGGGTTACGCAGGGCGCGGCCGCCGTACTCGGGCGGCCAGGCGAGCCGCTGGGCCACGTCGAAGACCCGGCCGTAGGCGGTGCCGGTCTCGCCGGTGTCCAGGACACGCCGCCGGGCAGGCTCGGACAGGGTCGCCTCGGCGCAGCCGAGGAACGCCGTGCCTGCCCAGGCCCCTTCCGCGCCTGCCGCGAGCACGGCGGCCAGCCCCCGAGCCGTGGCGATGCCGCCCGCGGCCAGCACCGGGACGCCGACCGCGTCCAGCACGCTCTGCAGCAACGGCAGCGTGGCCACGTCGTCGCGGCCATGACCGCCGCCCTCGCCGCCGCGGGCCACGATCACGTCCACGCCGGCCTGCTCGGCCGCGCGCGCCTCGTCCGTGGTGCCCGCCTGGGTCGCGACGGCGATCCCCGCCCGCTTCAGCGGCTCGACGAACCGGGCGTAGTCGCCGTAGCTGACGGAGGCCAAGCTGGGACGGGCGGCGAGCACCGCCTCCAGCTGCCCGGGATCGTCCTGCAGCACCCAGGCCATCAGCCCGATCCCGTACGGCCGGCCGCTGTCGGCGGCGACGGCGGCCTGCTCGGCGATCCATGAGGCCGAGGCCGTGGCGGGCACGCCGAACATGCCCAGCGCGCCCGCCGCGGAGACGGCCGCGGCCAGCCGCCCGTCGCTCACCCCCGCCATCGGGGCGCCGACCAGCGGCACGTCGAGCCGGAATCGCTCGGTCAACCAGGTACGCAGCATCGTCTCCCGCTCCTTCGCACTCCCGTCACGACAATAGGCGTTCCACCACCACGCGTACGTCCCAGGGGCGGGCCTCACGTGGGTTGACCAAGCGCTCGTTCAAGGGATATATAGGGAAGCGGATATATGTTGGCGGGCCGATCGAGCACGTGGAGGCCCAGGTGGGTCGTACTCAGGATCAGCGGCGGGCCGAGACGCGGGCGCGGCTGATCGACGCCGCCGCCGATCTGTTCGCCCGCAAGGGCTTCCACGCCGTTTCCGCCGAGGCGGTGGCCGGCGCCGCCGATCGCACCACAGGCGCGCTGTACGACCACTTCGGCGGCAAGGAAGGGCTGCTGCTGGCCCTGCTGGAGGTGTGGAAGGAGCAGGCCGCGGCCGAATTGCTGGCCGGGTTCGAGGAGGTCAGCGGGCTCGACGAGCGGCTGGCCGCCATGTTCGGCGTGCTCACCCGCGATCGCAGCGCGCCCTGGCTCCTGCTGGAGATGGAGCTGTGGTTGCACGGCGCCCGCGACCCCGCCATCGGCGAGCCCCTGGCCAGGCGGTACGCCGACGTCCGCGCCCGGCTCGCCGAAGGGCTCTCCGACTGGGCCGCGGCGGCCGGCGTGCCGCTGCGCCGCTCGCCGGAGCAGACCGCCGCCGGCGTGCTGGCGATGCTCATCGGCTGCGCCGTGCAGCACCGCCTCGACCCGCCGGCGGTCGAGGCCCGCGCCGTCGTGGAGAACCTACGCGACCTGCTCGGGCTGTCGTAGCAGTCCGGAGAAGGAGGGCCAGATGCAGATCGACCTGCTGGAAGACACCTGGGAACGCGAGGTCCCGCACGAGCAGTTCGCCTACCTGCGGCGACACGCGCCGGTCCACTGGCACGAGGTGCCGGGCGACACCGGGTTCTGGGCCGTCACGAGATACCAGGACGTGAAGGCGATCAGCCGCGACGCGCACACGTGGTCCACCGAGATGGGCACCGCGTTCATCCGTACGCAGACCCCCGAGTTCATCGCCCTGGCGAGCCTGACCCTGCTCAACATGGACCCGCCCAAGCAGACCCGCTACCGGAAGCTGGTCAGCGCCGGTTTCACGCCGAGGATGATCGCCCAGCTCAAGGGGAAGATCCAGCGGCGCGCCGAGAAGATCGCCGACGCCGTGCTGGACAAGGGCGGCGAGGTGGAGTTC
Source organism: Nonomuraea polychroma (assembly GCF_004011505.1). Lineage (NCBI taxonomy): Bacteria > Bacillati > Actinomycetota > Actinomycetes > Streptosporangiales > Streptosporangiaceae > Nonomuraea > Nonomuraea polychroma. Next base: position 3,610,462 of record NZ_SAUN01000001.1, on the reverse strand, counting down.
GTCGGCGACGTGGCACAGTATCTGCCGCTGCAGATGATCTGCGACCTGGTCGGCGTGCCCGAGCAGGATCACGCCCGGATCTTCGACTGGTCCAACCGCATGGTCGGCTTCCAGGATCCCGACTTCCGCACCACGCCGGAGGACGGCGAGATCGCCTCGGCGGAGGCGTTCGCGTACTGCGACGAGCTCGTCGAGGAGCGGCGCGCGCACCCGCGCGACGACATCCTGACCGCTCTGGTGCAGGCCGAGGTCGACGGCGACCGGCTGACCAGGGAAGAGATCGGCATGTTCTTCGTGATCTTGTTCGTGGCCGGGAACGAGACCACCCGCAACCTCATCGCCCACGCCATGAACGCGCTGATCGCCCATCCCGGCAGCTACCGGGAGCTGGCCGCCGGCATCGACGACGAGGAGTTGTGGCGCACGGCCACCGAGGAGTTCCTGCGCTGGGGCTCCTCGATACACAACTTCCGGCGTACCGCGACCAGGGACACCGAGTTGCACGGACAGCCGATCGCCGCGGGAGAGAAGGTGGTCACCTTCTACGCCTCGGCCAACCACGACGAGGACGTCTTCACCGATCCCCATGTGCTGGACATCCGGCGCAGCCCGAACGACCACGTGACGTTCGGCGGCGGCGGGCCGCACTTCTGCCTGGGCGCCGGCCTGGCCAGGATGCAGATCCGCTGCATGATCAGAGAGCTGCTGCGCCGCTTCCCCGCGGCCGAGCACGCCGGCCCGGTCCGGCGGATGCGCTCGGACTTCATCAACGGCATCAAGCACATGCCGGTGCGCTTCAGCGGCCAGAGCTGAGCGGGCGCGCCGGCTGGGGAGCGGTCCAGTCGGCCAGGAGCCGAAGCGACTCGGCGGTCGGCGAGCCGGGCTCGACGTTGTAGACGCACAAGGTCTGGTCCGGATCGCCGGGCGGCTGGAGCGACTCGTAGGCGAAGACGAGCTCGCCCACGTCCGGGTGTTGGTAGCGCTTCACACCGTGCGTCCGGCGCAGCACCCGGTGGTCGTTCCACCAGGCGGGGAACTCCGGCGAGCGCACCATCAGCTCGCCCACCAGATCGCTCAGCCGGCGATCGTCCGGATAGCGGCCAGCCTCCAGCCGGAGGACGGCCACGGTCTCGGCGGCCACCTGCTCCCAGTCACCCACCCGCTCGCGGGCCTCCGGGTCCAGCAGGTAGTAGCGGGCCATGTTGCGCTGGGGCGCGGGCATGGCCTCGAAGTCGGTGATCACCATGCGGGCCAGCCGGTTGGCGGCCAGCACGTCGGTACGGCGGCCGAGCACGAAGGCGGGCACGTGCTGGAGGGTCTCGAGCATCAGGTGCAGCCCCGGCCGCACACGTTGCGGCGGGGCGGGCGACGCGCGCCGGGCGGGAGCCGGCCGGGCGAGCAGGTCCAGCAGGTGCTCCCGCTCGGTGGCGTCCAGGCGCAGCGCGCGGGCGAGGTTGTCGAGGACCTCGGCTGAGGGGTTGGCGGCGCGGCCCTGCTCCAGCCGCGTGTAGTACTCGACACTGACCCCGGCCAGGCGGGCGACCTCGTCGCGCCGCAGCCCGGGAACCCGCCTGATCCGCCCGTCGGCAGGCAGACCGGCCTCCTCGGGATTCAGTCGGGCGCGACGAGAGCGCAGGAAATCGGAGACCCCGGAACTGCTTGCCATGCCTCCAGTGTGCCCCGGCACTGGATGAACCGGCATCGCCAGGGTGGTCCTGCCGGTACCTGCCTCGACAGGGTCCATTTACGCCCACTCGGGGAGCGCCCCCGGTGATGTGCTGAAGAAGCGGCGGGTGAACCGCCCGCACTCACCGAACTCACTGACGAAAGGCGAGGACACGATGTCCGACGCAATGCTCTCCGGTCGTGTCGCCGTGATCACCGGCGCCTCCAGCGGCATCGGCGAGGCCACGGCCGAGCACCTGGCCGCTCTGGGCGCCAAGGTGGCGGTCCTGGCGCGCCGCGCCGACCGGCTGAACGACCTGGTGGCCCGCATCGAGAAGAACGGCGGCGCCGCCCTGGCCCTGGCCGCCGACGTGACCGACGCGGCCGCTCTCCAGGCCGCCGCGGACCGGGTACGGTCCGAGCTCGGCGTGGCCGACCTGCTGCTCAACAACGCCGGGGTGATGCTGCCCGCGCCGATCGAGGAGCTCGCCACCGACCAGTGGCGGCGCCAGATCGAGCTGAACGTCACCGGCGTGATGAACGCGATCGCCGCGTTCGTCCCGCAGCTGGTCGAGGCCGCGGCGGAGCGGGGCGTGGCCGACCTGGTCAACGTCTCCTCCATCGCCGCCCAGAACATCTTCCCCACCTTCGCCGTCTACTCCGGCACCAAGGCGTACGTCACGCACCTGTCCCGGCACCTGCGTGCCGAGCTCGGCGGGAAGAACGTGCGCGTGTCGGCGATCGAGCCCGGCATCGTCGGCACCGAGCTGCAGGGCCACGTCACCGACCCGGGCGCGCAGGAGTGGCTTGAGGGGGCCAAGCAGTCGATGGAGTGGCTCACGCCGCAGGACGTCGCCCAGACGGTCGGCTTCCTCGCCACGCTGCCGCCGCGGGCCAACCTGCAGCAGGTCACCATCATGCCCACGGGCCAGGCCGCCTGACGTGGCGGAGGAAATTCGCTGGCGCCGGCGTCACGCGCGTCGCTAGCGTGACGCCGGTGATCTACGAGCATCCCCTGGCCTACGTCCTCGGCCTGGAAGGCCTCGCGCTGTTGCGCTCGTTCACCGGCGAGCACGACCGGACGTTCGTCGACGCCCGCCTTGCCGAGATCCGCAAGCTCCTCGACGACGACACGCTGGCCGACGCCGCCGTGGAGGTCGCCCGCGTGGACACGGTGGAGGGCTACCACATCTGGTCGAAGACGTATGACGGTCCCAATTCCGCGTTCGACATCGACGAGCCCTTCATCAGGGAGATCGTCGACGCGCTGCCCGCGGGCGTCGCCCTGGACGCCGCCTGCGGCACCGGACGGCTCGCGGCCTACCTGGCCGGCCGCGGGCACCGGGTCCTCGGTGTGGACAGCTCGCCCGACATGCTGGCCCGGGCCCGCGAACGGGTGCCGCAGGGCGAGTTCCACCTCGGCGACCTGAATCGGCTGCCGCTGCCCGACGACGCCGTGGACCTGGTGGTCTGCTCATTGGCGTTGACGCACGTCCCCGCGCTGGACCCGGTGCTGGCCGAGTTCGCCCGGGTGCTGCGGCCCGGCGGGCAGGTGGTCATCTCGGACATCCATCCCGACGGGGTGGCGCGTGGCGTGATCCCGTCCGTACGCCTGCCGGACGGGCGACCGGCGCGCGTCGCCACCTACCACCACCCGATCGGCGACTACCTCCGTGCCGCGCTGGCGGCGGGCCTGCAGGTGCGCCGCTGCGAGGAACCACCGCTCGAGTCCCATGACGGGCCCGTGCCTGCCGCCGCGCCACTGGGACCGTGGGACGTGTGGCCGTGGGTCCTGTACGACATCGTCCCCGAGGCGGCGCGGGCGGCCATGGCGGGGGAGCCGTCGATGGTCGTCTGGCAGTTCGAGCTAGGCCGCTAGTTTGGCCAGCCAGCTGTCGACGGCCGCCGCGATGGCCAGGGGATGGTCCTCCGGGGTGTGGTGCCCGGCGATCTCCTCGTGCTGAACGATCTCGAGTGCCGCCACGTTCGCCGCGCACCAGGCGAGGGTCTCGTCCGTCCACATCGTGCCAGGACCGGGGCGGAAGCCGATCAGCAGCTTCGGCACCTCCACGCTGGCCGCCAGCCACCGGTCGAACGCCTCGATCCAGGCCACAACGTCGGCCGGCTCCCCGCCCAGCGGCAACGAGCGAGCCCAGCGCAGCACCGGCAGGCGGCTCTCCCTGGTCGGGTACGCCCGCGCGTACGCGGCCACGTCGTGCTCGGCGAGCGGCGTGGCGACCGAGTTGGGCAGCCCCTCCAGGAGGAAGGCGTTGTTGTCGAGGATCATGGACTCGCCCACACCCTCTGTCTTGATCGCCCTGAACAGGTCGCGGCCGCCCTCGGGGAGCTCTTCCCAGCTCATCGGCTTGACGATGGCCTCGGTGAAGGCGATCCCGCGTACCCGATCCGGGTGGCGGGCGGCCCAGTCGAAGGCCAGCGCGCCACCCCAGTCGTGGCCGACCAGCACCACGTCGTCGAGGTCGAGGGCGTCGAACCAGGCGTCCAGATAGCGGGCGTGGTCGGCGAAGGTGTAGTCGATGGCGGGCTTGCCCGACTCGCCCATGCCGATCAGGTCGGGGGCCAGGCGGCGGCCGTGGCCGATGGCGGGCATGACGTTGCGCCACAGGTGGGAGGAGGTCGGGTTGCCGTGCAGGAAGACGATCGGCGCACCGGCGCCGAGCTCGCGGTAGGACATGGTGGAGTCGAGCACGTTCTGGATGGGCATTTTTCCGGTCCTGTTCAGATGTTGAGTGTCATGGTGCGGTCCACCGCGATCTCGACCACGACCCGGCCGGGCGGCGCGGGCGGCGGCGAACCGTAACGTCGGCTGTAGCGGCGGGCGGCCTCTGCCACCCGGCGCGGATCGTCGGACACCGTCGCGGCGCCCTCGAGGGTGACCCAGCGGAACCCGTCGACCTGGCAGAGCGCGGCACGGCCGCCCCGCACCAGGTTGCGGGCCTTGCGGGAGGCGGCGACGGTCAGCACGCGGGCCAGGGCGGCGTCGGCGTCCCAGGTGAAGCGCACGGCCACCACGTGCGGGGAGCCGTCGGGCCGCAGGGTCGTCAGCGTGGCCACGCGAGGCTCGGCCAAGAAGGACTCCGCCGAGCCGGTCGGGCCCTTCACGGCGCGGGATCCGGCGAGACGGTCACGTTTTTCATGGCGTGGACTTCGCGGGGCGGTCAGCGGAAGACCGCGACGTTGCGGGCGGCCCAGTCGGCGAAGTCACCTGGCGCACGTCCCAGGATCCGCTCCACGTCCGGGCTGACCTGCTGCTCGGCGGGGGTCGGCGTGCCCAGGATGGCGAGGGTGCCCTCGACGACCGGCTCCGGCATGAACTGCAGCATCTGCCCGCGCGCCTCCTCCCGGGTCTGCTCCACGAACCGCACCTCCTCGCCCAGCGCCGCCCCGATCGCCGCGGCACGCTCACGCGGGGTGACCGGCCGCGGCCCGGTGAGCGTGTACGTACGGCCCGCGTGCCGGCCCTCGCGCAGCACCACGGCCGCGACCTCGGCGAGGTCGGCCGGGTCGACGGTCGGCAGCGCGACGTCCCCGAACGGCGCGGCAGCCGTACGGTGGGCGCGGATCGGCTCGGCCCAGGCCAGGGCGTTGGAATGGAAACCGCCCGGTCGCAGGATCGTCCATTCCAGCCCGGACCCGCGGACGGCCTCCTCGAAGGCCACGGGGTGGCCGTACACCTCCGGCCGGGTCCCGGCTCCCTGAGACGAGAGCAGGACGACCCGCCGGATCCCGCCCGCCTCGGCGGCCTCCAGGACGGCCTGCGGTTCCTGCCCCGCGACGAGCAGGAACAACGCGTCAGCGCCGTCGAATGCGGCCTTCAAACCGGCCGGGTCACCCAGGTCGGCCGCACTGTGCCGGACCCCGTCAGGAAGCGGCGCGGGTCTCCGGGAGACCGCGGTCACCTGCTCGCCCGCGGCGGCGAGCAGCCGGACCAGCTCGCCACCGACCTTGCCCGTCGCACCCGTGACAGTGATCATGGTTGTACCTCGCAGAGTTAGTTAGTTGACTGACTTAGTTCGAGACCATAGCGGGCGAGCGAGGTGCCTGTCTATAGTGAGTCAGGTGACTAACTCAACGCGGTCGGGGAAGCGCGAACGCCTGGCAGGGGCCGCCGTACGGGTGCTGCACGAGCAGGGAGTCGAGAAGACGACGCTGGCCGACATCGCCCGCGCGGCCGACGTTCCGGTGGGCAACGTCTACTACTACTTCAAGACCAAGGACCAGCTCATCGAGGCCGCCATCGCCGCGCACGGCCGCCGGCTCGAGTCCATGATCGCAGCGCTCGAGCAGCTCCCCGCGCCACAGGACCGCCTCAAGGCCCTGGTGCACGGCTGGATCGAGCAGCGCGACGTCGCCGCCAAGTACGGCTGCCCCACCGGCACCCTCGCCTCCGAGCTCGACAAACGCGACGACGGCCTCGACCGCGCGATCGCCCAGGTCATGGGGGAGCTGATCGACTGGATGGAGCGGCAGTTCGCCGCCATGGGGCGCGACGACGCACGCGAGCTCGCGGTCGCCCTGATGGCCGCGTACCAGGGCATCTCCCTGCTGACCAACACCTTCCGCGACCCCGCCCTCATGGCGACAGAAGGCCGCCGGCTGGAGCGGTGGATCGACTCGCTGGCCTGATTCCGCTGCCAGTGAAGACGTTCCGCCGTGGGCGATGAGGGGGTGCGACGCGTGCCGGTGGACGGCATGGTGAGCCTAAAGAGCACTGGCGGAGAGATGGTGCGTGCACGATGACGGTGACGCAGGTGCTGGGGCCGGGGGAGTGGCTGGGCGCGGAGATCCGCGACAGCGACGCCTGGCGGGTCCGGCTCGACGAGGCACACCGGCGAGAAGTGCTGGAAGCCGTGCGTGCGGTGGAGGCCGGAGAGACACCCCCGGACGACTTTCCGTTGCCGACGCTCGGCCCCGTGCTGGGGCGGGTGCGCGAAGAGCTCGCGAACGGCCGCGGGTTCGTGCTGGTCCAGGGGGTTCCCACCGGCGCCATGACCGAGCGGCAGTGCGAGATCGCCGCGCTCGGGCTCGGGCGCCACGTCGGCGGCGTCGTCCCGCAGGGCCCGGACCAGGCGCCCCTCATGCACGTACGCGACACGGGCGCCGACCCGGCGCAGGCCCGCACCAAGAGCTACCAGCACAGCGGGCGGCTCGGCTACCACAGCGACCCGACCGACGTCGTGGCCCTGCTGTGCCTGCGGCCGGCGAAGTCCGGCGGCCTCAGCGCCATCGTCAGCTCCGTGGCGGTGCACAACGAGCTCGTCCGCACCCGGCCGGACCTGGCGGCGCTGCTCTACGAGCCGTGGTGGCACGACCGGCGCACCGGCGACGGCCCCGACAGCTTCTCCACCAAGCCGATCTGCGTCCCTCGTGACGGCGGCGGGGTGTCCGTCTCGTACGGACCCGACTACCTGCGCTCCGCGCAACGCGGCGCGCACGTGCCACCCTTCACCCCTGCGCAGGAGGAGGCGATGGACCTCCTCGACCGGCTGACCAACGACGCTCGATTCGCGCTCACCATGGACCTGCGGGAGGGCGACATGCAGTTACTCAACAACCATGTCGTCCTGCACAGCCGCACGGCCTACGACGACCATCCGGAGCCGGAGCGGCGCCGCCACCTGCTCCGCCTCTGGCTCGCCACCGACCCACCCCACTGAGCCGCCACCGCAGCCGCGGTGCTTCCCGTACGGGCTTCGCACCAGCACCACCGGCAACGACCCGGCTCCGAGCGGCCGGCAGCGATCGGCCACCAGCGTCACCCCGTCCGGCATCGGCACCCGCAGGTCGCGAGCGACCTCCACGTCGGGCGTCGTGGTCTCCGGCAACCCCAGAAGACGATCGAACAGCCTGCCGACCACTCCCACGCAAACCCTTCCTCACTCCGTGTGATCGCCCAGCACTGCGACAGCCGGGGTGGAGACGCCTGGGGCGGTGCGGGCAGGGCGGTAGACCGTGGCGGCGATGCGTGCGAACGAGTGGATGAGCGGGCCGGGGTGGGCGCCGTTCCAGGCCACCACAAGATCGCTGGACGGCTTGCCGGCCAAGGGAACGGCGGTGAGGCCCTCGGGAGGGGGGTGGGCGAGCGGCATCAGCCCCACGCTGCCGTTCCACAAGACGGCCTGCAGGCACTCGTGGACCGTTCGCACCACCGGACCGTCATGATCACGGCTGGCGGGGCCGCTCCAGAACGCCCGCCATACCGGGTCGGCGCCCTCGGGCAGCCGAAACCATCGGCGGTCGGCGAGATCGTGCAAGGACAGGCTGTCGCGCCCGGCCAATGGATCGTCGGACCGCAGGACCGCCGCAACTGGATCGGAGCGCAGGACATGGGTGACGATGCCGGTGTCGTCGAACGGCGTCCTGGTCAGCGCGACGTCCACGATCCCGGCGCGCAGTCCGGCGGTCGGGTCGGTCAGGTCGGCCTCACGGATGCGGACGGGGATCCCGGGGTGGTGCCGCCGGTAGGCGGCGGCGAGCCGGGTGCCGGCCGGGTCGGCGTTGTCGGCCAGGGTGCCGATGGTGATGGTGGCCGTGCCGGCGGCCGCGACGACCCGCGCCCGTGCCTGGTCGGCCTGCGCCAGCAGGGTGCGGGCCTCGTCGTGGAGGGCGGCTCCCGCCGGGGTCAGCGCCACGCCGGTGGGTGAGCGGCGGAGCAGCTCGCAGCCGAGATCGGTCTCCAGCTGCTTGATGGCCCTGCTCAGCGGCGGCTGTGTCATGTGCAGTCGCGCGGCGGCCCGGCCGAAGTGGAGCTCTTCGGCGACCGCCACGAAATAGCGCAACGTCCGCAAATCCATCAGCGGCAACGATACCGGTCCGGCATCGGGCGTGCGGAATCGGTGTTGGACGCCTGGGGCCGTCACGCGGTGGACTGCGACGTGCTCAATCGTCGTAATTCGCAGGAGTCAGAATGGCGGAACAGACAATGCTCGAGCCGGTCGTGGACCTCGCCGGTCTGCGGGAACTAGCCCGCGACATGGTGGTGATCTCGAACCGGCGCGTGCCTCTGGTGCCGAACATCGGTGTCATCGGCGGGCGACATTCCGTTCTCGTCGTCGAAACGGGAATGGGGCCGCGTAACGCCGAAACCGTGTTGAAGTTCGCGGCCGACTACGCCAAGGGCCGCAAGCTGTATTTGACCACGACGCATTTCCACCCCGAGCACGCGTTCGGCGCCCGGACGTTCGCCGGCGAGGCGACGTACCTGATCAACCGCGACCAGGCGGAGGACCTGCGGCTGAAGGGCCCCGGCTACGTCGGCATGTTCCGGGGGCTCGGCGAACTGGTCGCACGCCAGCTCGAAGGGGTCGAGCTGGGGCAGCCGGACATCGTCTACGACCAGGCGTACGACCTCGACCTGGGCGGCCGGGTGGTCCAGTTGCGGGCCACCGGTCGCGCGCACAGCAAGGGCGACCAAGTGGTCCAGGTGCCGGACGCGGATGTCCTGTTCACCGGGGATCTGGTAGAGGCCGGGCAGTTCGCGATCTTCCCGTGGTTCCCGCCGCACGACACCGACGTCTCGGGCACACGCTGGCTGGCGGTCATGCGGCGGCTCGCCGACGACCGTCCGCGGGTGGTGGTGCCCGGCCACGGTGACGTCGGCGACGCGCAACTGCTGGCCGACGTACGCGACTACCTGCAGCTGCTGCGCGACGAGACGTGGGCGCGCCGTGACTCGGCCATGAGCGAGGAGACGATCGTCGAGGAGATCTCCGCGCTGATGATCGCGCGGCATCCGGAGTGGGCCGGACGGGAGTGGATCGAAAAGGGCGTCGGCTGCCTGTGCGCCGAGCATTGCGCATGATGCGCGCCGCGCCCCCGCGGATGTCAGCCGAGCCGCCCTTGCTCATCAGGGAGAGCTCGTGGTGGTCCTTCTCCGCATGGATCAGCCGACCGTCGAGCATCCCGCCACCGCTATTCGTGACACCCTGCATGCTCTGCCACCGAGATCATCGAGAGTGAGCCAGAGCCCAGAAACTCGTCGCTCAACATTCGCGGCGGCCGAGACCGTACTTTCGGCCGGTTCACCGGGATGAGGCCGGCCTCCTACCCTGATCGGCGTGAACGTCGGGGATCGAGTGGGCAGCCGCGTCCACACGGCGGCGAAGGCAGGGCGCGCCGGTTTCGCGGCAGATGCCGCGCTCGGTGTCGCGTCCGCGACGTTGCTGGCCTTCTGGGCGTACCAGGTCGCCGTTTCCTGGGGCAGCGGTTACTGGCTCTTCGGCTGCATTGCCGGGACGGTGGTGTGCGGGCTGGCCCTGGCGCGCCGGCGCGGCCGGGTGTGGGCAGCGGCCGCGGGCCTGGCCGTCGCGGCGGCCTCCGTGCTGGCCGCCACGTTCGTCGATCTTCCCGCCGAGCCGGGCCCCGCCATGGCCCTGGGCCTGTCCGTGCTGGTCGGGTCGGCGGTCCGAACGCTCCCCGCCGTCGTGGCCTGTGCGATCGCGGCCGGCGGTCTGGCGGTGACCGCCGGAACCCCGCTCACCGCCAACACGCTCGCGTCCGGGCTCCCGTCCGTGACGATGCTGAACGCCGCCGGATGGCTCGCCGGCGTCTCGACCGGCCTGTGCTCGCGGCTGCTGGCCGCCCGCCATCGGACGATCGCCGGCAACGTACGCCGCCAGGAACGACTCCAGCTCGCCAGGGAGCTGCACGACGTGGTCGCCCACCACGTCACCGGCATCGTCCTGCAGGCGCAGGCTGCCCAGGTCCTCGCCCGCAAGCAGCCCGACCGGCTGGACGGCTCGCTGACCGGCATCGAGACCGCCGGCACTGACGCGCTGGCCGCCACGCGCCGCCTCGTCGGCCTGCTCCGTGAGACCGGCGCGCCCACGTCCCCGTCCGAAAGCCTCACCGACCTGGTCCGACGTTTCAACGGTCCCGCCGTGCACCTGCGCCTGCCCGACGGCGACGACGCAGCCGCCTGGCCGCCCGAGGTGACCAGCACCGTCTACCGGGTCGTGCAGGAGTCGCTGACCAACGTCTCCCGTCATGCCCCGCACGCGGGCTCCGTCCGGGTCACCGTCGCGTGCGAGGGCGACGACGGCGTCACGGTGGAGATCGCCGACGACGCGCCGCCGGTCTCCACCAGGCGTCACCGCCGTGGCGGCTACGGGCTGCTCGGCATGCGCGAGCGCGTGGAGGCGCTGGGCGGCACGCTGCACGCCGGACCTCGCTCCGGCGGAGGCTGGGGCGTGCTGGCCACCCTGCCCCTGCCCAGCCGGCGGGAACCGCCCGGTCAGGGGGAACGCCGATGACGATCAGCGTTCTGCTGGCCGACGACCAGGCGATGGTCCGCGCCAGCCTGCGTGTCATCCTCGAGGACCAGCCCGACATCACCGTCGTCGCCGAGGCCGCCGACGGCGACGAGGCCATCGCCCTGGCCCGGCGGCTGCGCCCGGACGTGTGCCTGGTGGACGTCCAGATGCCACGTGTGGACGGCATCGAGGTGACCCGCGCCCTGGCCGGGCCCGGCGTGCCCGCCCCGCTGCGGGTGGTCGTGGTCACCACGTTCGACCTCGACGAGTACGTCTACGGCGCGCTGCGCGGCGGCGCGGTCGGCTTCGTGCTGAAGGACGCGGGCCCGGCGCTGCTCGTCGAGGCCGTGCGGGCGGCGAATGCCGGCGACGCGTTGATCTCTCCGTCGCTCACGCTGCGGCTGCTGCGCCACGTGACGTCGGCCGGCGCCCCAGCCGCGCACCGGCCCGCGCAGCCGCTGTCGGAGCGGGAGATCGAGGTGGTCCGGGCGATCGCCAGGGGCCGCACCAATCGGGAGATCGCCACCGAGTTGTTCATTTCTCTCAGCACGGTCAAGGGTCACGTCTCCGCCATTCAGGCCAAGCTCGGCGTACGCAATCGGGTCGGGATCGCCTCATGGGCGTGGGAGAGCCGTTTGATGGGCGCCACGTAGCTCAGCGCGTTACGGTGAGGGCACGGTTGCCGGGAGGAGGGAGGGGGACGGTGCGGACCAGGCTGCCCGTCGCGCTGCTCCTCCTGCTGTCCTGGTTCCTGCCCGCGACCGCCCACGCCCTGCCCGCCGAACGGGTCACGCATGCGGTGGCGGCCTGGCGGGCTCAGGAGCAGCCGGGGCTCGGCCAGGAGCCGTACCACCACACCACGATGCAGGCCCGGCACGGCCTGCTCGGCCTGGCGGGTCCAGCCGGGCCTGCCGTGCTCCCGTCCGGCCTGCCGCATCCGGCGCCCGCGCGGGCCGCCGTCGGCACAAGCCCCGGTCCGGACGCTCCGTCGGGCCGCCGGCCCGAGGCGGCGTCGGCGCGGGGGCCTCCCTCCACAGGGTTCTGAGATTCCCTGTCCCGCACATCTGAGCCTGTGGAGGCTTTCATGTTCCGTGCGCCTGTTTGGCGTGCGGTGGCGGCGCTTGCCGTCATCGCGATCTCCTTAGCTTTTGCCCTGACCACCGCGCCGCGCTTGGGCCTGGACCTGCGCGGCGGTACCCAGCTCGTTTTCGAGGCGAAGGACTCGCCGACCGTCAAGGCCGACGCGGCCGCCACCGACCGTGCGCTCGACGTGCTCCGCCAGCGGGCGGACGCGCTCGGCGTGGTCGATCCCACCCTGGTTCGCTCCGGCGAGAAGCGGATCATCGTCGAGCTGCCCGGCGTGCTCGACCCACGGCAGGCGGCCGAGGTGATCGGCCGGACCGCGCAGCTGGCCTTCCATCCTGTTCTCGGCGCAGGCGATTCTTCAGGCGTACGCGACGAGAACGGCGAGCCGCTCAGGCTCGGGCCCGCGGCCATCACCGGCGACGGCGTGAGTGACGCCGTCGAGCAGAGCGATCCGCAGCGCGGCCCCGGCTGGTGGGTGCGCATCGACTTCCGCGACGCCGGCGCCTGGCAGCGGCTGACCGGGGCGGCGGCGTGCGAGCCGCAGGGCGATCCCAAGCGCAGGATCGCGATCGTGCTCGACCAGGAGATCATCTCCTCTCCGCCGCTCGACCCGTCGATCCCGTGCCGTACCGGCATTCCCGGCGGCGGCGCCGACATCACCGGGTCGTTCACCCACGAGGAGGCACGCGACCTGGCCGTGCTCATCAAGGGCGGCGCGCTTCCCGTTCCGCTGACCCTGGTGGAGCAGCGTACGGTCGGACCCACGCTCGGGGCGGCGGCCATCGAGGCCAGCGCCCAGGCGGCGGTGGCCGGGCTGGTGCTGACCGCCGTGTTCATCGTGGCGGTCTACCGGGTGTCCGGGCTGCTCGCGGCGGTGGCGCTGGCCTGCTACGGGCTGATCTCGTATGCGGCGCTGGTGGCGATGGGGGCGACGTTCACGTTGCCGGGACTGGCGGGGTTCGTGCTGGCGATCGGCATGGCCATCGACGCCAACGTGCTCGTCTTCGAACGGGCCAGGGAGGAACACGGTTCCCGGCGCGGGCTCGGGCGGGCGCTGGACCTGGGGTTCAGGAACGCCTGGAGCGCGATCGCGGACTCCAACGTCACCACTCTGATCGCGGCCGGGCTGCTGTTCTGGCTGGCCTCGGGACCGGTCAAGGGGTTCGGAGTGACGCTGGCGATCGGCGTGCTGGCCTCGCTCGTCTCCGCCATGGTGATCACTCGCGTGCTCGTCCACAGCGTCATCGGCAGGATCGGGCCGCGCGCGTCGGGGCTGGCCTCCCAGGGGGCCGTGCGGAGCTGGCTGGCGCGCAGGAACCCACGGCTCATGGCCGCCAGAAGGTTGTGGCTGGCGGTGGCCGGCGGGCTGGCGGTGGTGGCCGTGGCCGGGTTGCTGGTGCGCGGGCTGAACGTCGGCGTGGAGTTCACCGGCGGGCGGCTCGTGGAGTTCGCCACGTCGAAGCCCGTTCCCGCCGACGTCGCCGGGCAGGCGGTGGCGCGGGCCGGGTTCCCGTCGGCGGTGGTGCAGTCCACGGACGACGGCGTCGCGGTGCGGGCGGCGAGTCTGGGCCTGGACGAGGTGGCCAGGATCGAGCAGGCGCTGGCGCCGCACGGGGGTGAGGTGAGCAAGACGCGCGAGGAGTTCATCGGTCCCAGTCTGGGCGAGGAGCTACGGCGCAACGCTCTCGTGGCGCTCGGGGTGGCCGTGGCCATGCAGCTGCTGTATCTGGCGATCCGGTTCCGGTGGACGTTCGGGGCGGCGGCGGTGCTGGCGCTGCTGGTGGACGTGGCCGTCGTGGTCGGGTTGTTCGCGTGGCTGGGCAAGCCGATCGACGGGATCTTCGTGGCGGCGATGCTGACGATCGTCGGGTATTCGGTGAACGACAAGGTGGTGGTGTTCGATCGGGTCCGGGAGTTGTGGACCTCCCGGGGCGGGTTCGCGGCGGCGGTCGACGGGGCCATCGTGCAGACGCTGCCGCGTACGGTGAACACCGGGCTCGGCGCGTTGTTCATCCTGGTGGCGTTGATGGTCTTCGGCGGCGACTCGCTGCGGGACTTCTCCATCGCGCTGGTGGCCGGGATCGTCACGGGGACGCTGTCGTCGGCGTTCGTGGCCGGGCCGGCGGCCGTCGTGCTCGCCCGGTTCGACCGCCGCCCGCCCGCCCCTCCGGCCGGGCGCACCGCCCCGCGCGATCGTACGGGCAGCGGGGCGGTGGTCTGATCCACGGCGCATAGCGCGTCGCCCACCCTTGGGCCCTGGCCGCGCTGCATGTGCCACCTTCCGTGCCTCTGCCCGCGCCTCCTGGGGAGTCGCGGAGCAGGGGCACGGTGGGTCGGCCGAGGCCGGCGCGCCGGCGGGCGCCTGCCGATCCGGGCTGGAGTTCTCCTTCAGGCGGCCGCGTAGATGAGCGCGCCCGCGCGTTCGAAGGGAACGACGTTGCCGTTGAGGATCACTTTGGCGGCATTCGGCGCCGCGATCGCGATGGCCCGGGCCGGGTCGGTGCTGGCGGTCAGCCCGCTGCCGTCGATGCGTACGGTGCCGTCCCCGCCGAAGGTCACGGCCAGGTCCTTGACCGCGGCAGGCGCCTTGACCAGGGTCGCGCCGGCACGTTCGACCGACGAGCCGTCGACCATCACGATCGACCCGGCGTCGGCGTAGAGCAGCTGGCCGTCGAAGGTGTAGGAACCGAACGCGCGCGGCGCCTTCGGGGTCCAGGACTTGTAGTAGACCCCCGCGCCGCCGTTCAGGCTGAGGGCTGTCGCCTGGTACGACGGGATGGTGCCCACGGGGAGCCGTTCCACCGTCACGGACGTGTCGGCCGCGCCCCTGGACGGCACCAGGAGGGTGTCGAAGGTTTGCTGGCCGGTGTCCGTCTTGACGTAGGAGGCGTATTTCGCGTTCTCCACCGAGTAGAACCGCGGCGCGTAGAAGCCGTCGCGCAGGGTGGAGGCGACCTCGGCCGGGTCGGCGGGGACGATCGTGAGGTTCGCGCCCGTCGCGAAGGCGGTGGTCGTGGCCTCCGTCCCGGAGCGGATCGAGGGCTTGGCGCCCGAGGCGAAGTGCCAGTTCTGCTCGTAGCGGTGCCTGGCGGTGTCCACCGGCGTGAGCCGGTCGGAGACCACCCACAGGCCCGAGTGCAGCGACAGGACCGACCGTTCGTGGCGAGCACCGGCGGAGCTGTCGGTGTACGCGCCGATCAGATCGAAGGCGGGGTTGGTGATCAGAGGCGAGATCGCGCCTGCCGCGGTCGAGGTCTGCGGGTTGTCGTCGATCTCGATCGTGTTGTGCGCCTCCGTGGTTTTCCGCAGCCATTGCGCGCGGGCGTCCGTGCTGTAGGTGAAGGTGCCCATGTCAGGCAGGAGCGGCCGGCCGTAGGCGTAAGCGGTGATCGCCAGCTCGTCCGGGTGGCTGTGGTTGCCGCGGTCGGCGTTGATCCGGAGGTGGGAGTCGTCGGCGGTCCAGCCGGAGCGGGAGACCGCGACCCGGGTGTCCGGGTAGAGGGCGGAGGTGTGCGCCGGCTTCTCGCCCGACTTGCCGGAGGTGCCGGCGTAGAGGAGTTCGGGGTCATTGAGCAGCTGGCCCAGCTTCCCGAGGGTGCTGCGCAGGTCGAGGGAGTCGCTGTCGCCGTAGGCCGGGCCGTATCCGCTGGGATAGCTCTGGTCCATGAGGAAGCGGGCCAGCTGTCGCAGCTTGGCGGTGGCGGTGAACGCGATGCCGTTGCGCTGCATGTAGGCGACGACGTCCACGTACTGGCTGAGGTAGCCCCGCAGGTAGGCGTCCGTGGATTCCTTGTAGCCGCCGTCGGCGTAGGTCGAGTCGTTGAGCTGGGCCGAGAGGAAGTTGGCGGCGTTGGTCCGCCACGCCGGCGCCACGCGGAACTCCGGGAAATAGACGGAGGCGTGCAACAGCGTGATCTTCTGCGACTGCATCTTGTTCGGCGTGGCGTTGACGTTCTCCTGCAGGTACAGGCCCGCCCGGTTCATCGTCTTGAGGATCGCGGTGTTGGCCTCGGGGGTCAGCGACGGGCTCTTGCGCAGGATCTCGTAGGCCGCGATCCAGTTGTGCAGGCGGCGCGCGGCGTGCAGGTTGCCCGGGTAGGAACCGGCGCCCTGAATGGCGTCGTAGGCGTCGGCGTCCTTGATGAAGTCGGTCATCAGGCCGATGAGCGTGCGGGCGTACTGCTCGTTGCCCGTCTTCTGGTACTCCAGCGCCAGCGGGCCGGCGAAGTAGAAGCGGGGAAGCTGGTAGAGATACTCCATGTCGGCGATGAGATACTCCTTGTCGGCACCGCCGGGGAGCTTCCAGTCGAAGCCGCCGGGGTCGCCCTCCCAGGAGAACGTGTTCTGCACAGTGTTGGACCAGGTGCGGGTGGCCTCGTCGAAGGTCTCGGCGTTGCCGTACAGCATGATGTCCTTCGCGGTGTCGGCCGTGCCGGTCAGCGTCAGCTCCGCTTTCTTCACGCCGGTGACGCCGTCGAGGTCGAACCGCAGGTACGCCTTGCGCGTCTCGCCGGTGAACGGCCCCGCACCCTGGTCGCTGACCTGCATGTAGTACTTGGTGCCGTACACGCTGCCCGGGTGGGCCGCCCAGATGTAGGTGTCGTGCGTGGGGTGAAGGGTCTTCACCGATCCGTCGGCCAGGGTCAGCCGGAGGGTGGGCTTGCCCGACCCCTTGCTCCTGCTGTTGATGAGGGCGATGACCGCGTCCTTGTACCGGCTCATCAGGAAGAATCCGGGCTTGCCGCT
Source organism: Nonomuraea polychroma (assembly GCF_004011505.1). NCBI lineage: Bacteria > Bacillati > Actinomycetota > Actinomycetes > Streptosporangiales > Streptosporangiaceae > Nonomuraea > Nonomuraea polychroma. Next base: position 3,593,693 of record NZ_SAUN01000001.1, on the reverse strand, counting down.
GGTGATGCTGCTCGTGACGTCTGCCGTGACCGTCTTTTCCCCCGGGCCGAAGGTCAGCGTCTTGATGTAGACCTCGCCCGATCCCAGCGTCCAGATGTGGCTGGCGGTCAGCTCGAGTGCGCCCGGCCAGGTCGTGTGCGAGAAGCCACCCGCCTCGATCGCCGGGCGCGCGCGGTAGTAATCCAGCAGCCGCTGCTTGGCCAGCGCGTAGGCGCCCGCCTTCACCGCGCTCTCCACGGGCTTCAGGCCCGCGAGCGCGTAGTTCAGCCGCGGCCCCACCGTCCAGGCGCCGGCGCTCCACCTGCCGAAGAAGCCCGCGTCGGACAACGCAGCCGCGGCGGCCGGAGGGGCCGGCACCAGGCACGCGGCAACCAGAATCAGGACGGCGAGCCGCCGCCACGAGGGAGACATGCACGCCAACGTAGAGGTGCGCGGTATATCCGCGGTATGTCGGGCGCCGTCGACGCTGTGTTGTGCCGGGTCTCGGGCGCGGTCGGGGACACCCTCGAGGGTGTGCCGGTCCTCACCTCGTCGCCCGGCGCCGGCCGTTCGATCCCGGCAGGCAGTGGCTGCCCGACGCCGACCGTGCCGCCTTCACCCTCAGCTGAGGCGTGAGGTTTCACGTGCGATGAGCCGGACCGCCTGCCGTATCACCTCCGCCTGGGCCGGGGCCAGCCCGTCGAGGAACGGCTCGACCGTCTCGACGTTCCACGTGGGCCCGGCCGGCCCGGCGTCGGCCAGCAGGTGGCGCACGCTGTACTCGGCGACGATCTCGGCCAGCGGCGCGATCCGCGGGTCGTCCGGCTCGGCGTCGGCCAGCTCGTCGAGCCTGCGGTAGAACTCGTGCCCGCGCGCCTGCAGCTCAGGATCCGCGGCGAGCGTCTCCAGCATGGAGAACGCGCGTTGCCGGTCGGGCGACGCCGACACGGTGTCCATCAGCACCAGCAGCTCGCGGTCCCAGGCCGCGGCTTGCGACGTGGGGAGATCGACCGCCCGCAGGAAGGCCAGCAGGTCGGTCGAAGCGGTGTCCTCCGGGGCCAGCCTCCCGGCCTCGGCCTGCTGGAGCACCTCGGCCAGGCGTCGCCGCCGGTCCCGGATCGCCTGCTCCTGCCTGGCCAGGTCGGCGTCGATCTCGGCGAGGATCTCGGGCAGTTCCCTGGACCGGTCGTGGGCGATGACGTCGCGCACCTCTTCCAGGCTCAGCCCGAGCGCGACGAGACGGCGGACGCGGGCCAGGGCGATGGCGTCGCGCATGCCGTACTCGCGGTAGCCGTTGGCCCGGCGGGGCGGCTCGGGGAGGACGCCCTGGTGGTGGTAGTAGCGCACCGTCCGGGTGGACACTCCGAGCAGCGCGGCGAGCTCTCCGATCCGCATGACACCATTAAGACCTTGACGTCACGTCAAGGTCAAGCGGGCATGAACCGGCCTCCTGACCGGTCACCACCAGTCCTTCTTCGATTGCCTCCATATTCCTAGACGGATCGCCTCGCCGACCACAAAAGCAAAGAAGAGGCAATACGCACCGAAGTTGATGGCCCCGCGCAGAATCGTTCCGACCTCGGCCACGTACGTCTCTTCACTGATCACGACCCAGGGCTGCTCCAGGTCCGTGGCGCCCTGTTCGTCCAATGCGTACCGGCGGGCGTAACCGCCGTCGAGTGCTCTGTAGTCGTAGCTGTTGACCTTCGCGCACGAAGTCCGGTTGTCCGTGCAGACGAGTGACACATTGCCATGATCGGAGCTCACCCACACCGCTACGCCAACCGCCGCGAACAGCAGCCACAACGGCACCGACCGCCAGAGAGCCGACCGCTCGCGCACCCGCGGCCTCGGCTCCACCGCTCCCCAATGGATGAGAAGACCCCGGATCATCAGAATGCCGAACAACAGCCACGGCATAAATGCGAGAAGGGGCTCTAATTTTCTCGGCAGGGGAACACCATGGCTCATTGTCGCCACCACGAGATAACCGGCCATCAGCGCCAGGAAAAGAAACCGCGAACCGAGAAATGTCAGCACACGCCTCGCGACCATGCGCTGATCGTAGTACGGGCCAGGACACGGTAATAGGCTTCCCGCACCTAGTGATCAATTCCCTGCTGTCACGTCAATGTCGAAGCGGGGGGCGCATGGCCTTCAGGAAGAGGTCGACGAGCGTGTCGGCGTACTCGGGGGTCAGCGGGCCGGAACGCAGCAGCCAGCGTTGGAAGAGGGGGGCGTACAGCAGCTCCAGCGCCAGGTCGAGATCGGCGTCCGCGGCGATCTGCCCGGCCCGCTGCGCGCTGCGCAGCCGGGCCTTCTTGGCCTCGTCGACGGGGCCCGCCAGCTTCTCCCGGTATTGGGCGGCGAGGCCGGGATCGTTGATGATCTCGGTGGTGAGCGCCCGGATCGGCGCCTCGAACGCCGGATCGGCGAATTCGGCCACCGTCGCCCGCATCACGACCTTGAGATCGGCCTCGATGTCGCCCGTGTCGGGCAGCGCCATGCCGCTGTCCGCGCTCGGCTCGCTCAACGCCAGGATGGAGTCGAAGACCACCGCCCCCTTGGAGGGCCACCACCGGTAGATCGTCTGCTTGCCCACGCCGGCCCGCGCGGCGATGGCCTCGATCGTGAGCTTGGCGTATCCCACCTCGGAGACCAGCTCGCGGGCGGCGGCGAGGATGGCCTGCCGGGACCGCTCGCTGCGGCGGGTGGGGTCGGGCTGCTTGGACATGCCCGGCATCCTACCACTGCAGTGAGACGAGACGTTCCGTCTTGGCGATGGTCGCATCATGAGGCCGCCGGAGATCCGGCGGCCTCATGACTGTGGTCAGGATGCTCTGGTGAGCATGCCGTGCGGATCGAGCACGTACTTGCGTGCGGCCCCCTCGTCGAACTCGTGGTATCCCCGCGGCGCCTGGTCGAGCGGGATCGGTGTGGCGTTGACCGCCTTCGCGATCTGCACCCGGTCGTGCAGGATCGCCATCATGAGCTGGCGGTTGTACCGCATGACCGGGCACTGGCCGGTGACGAAGCTGTGCGACTTCGCCCAGCCGAGACCGATCCGGATGGACAGCGACCCTTGCTTGGCGGCCTCGTCCGCGGCCCCCGGATCTCCCGTCACGTACAGGCCCGGGATGCCGAGCGCGCCACCCGCCCTGGTGACGTCCATGAGCGAGTTGAGCACGGTGGCAGGACGTTCCACCTCCGACTCGTGGCCGTGGCCCCGCGCCTCGAAGCCGACCGCGTCGACGGCGCAGTCCACTTCCGGCTCGCCGATGATGTGCAGGATCTGGTCCTTCGGCTCACCCAGGGCGACGTTGATGGTCTCGCAGCCGAAACTGTGCGCCTGGTCGAGGCGCTCCTTGTTCAGGTCGGCGACGATGACCACGGCGGCGCCGAGCAGGAACGCCGAGGCGGCCGCGGCCAGCCCGACCGGGCCGGCGCCGGCGATGTAGACGGTCGAGCCCGGCTTCACCCCCGCGCTCACACAGCCGTGGAACCCGGTCGGGAAGATGTCCGCGAGCATGGCCAGGTCGAGGATCTTCTCCATGGCCCGGTCCTTGTCGGGGAACTTCAGCAGGTTCCAGTCGGCGTAGGGCACGAGGACGTAGTCGGCCTGTCCGCCGACCCAGCCGCCCATGTCGACGTAGCCGTACGCCGACCCCGGCCGGTCCGGGTTGACGTTCTCGCAGACTCCGGTCTTGCCCTCCTTGCAGTTGCGGCAGCGGCCGCAGGCGATGTTGAACGGCACGGACACGAGGTCGCCGGTCTTGATGTACTCGACATCGGGGCCGGTCTCGACGACCTCACCGGTGATCTCGTGGCCGAGGACGAGCCCCGAGGGCGCCGTGGTGCGGCCGCGGACCATGTGCTGGTCGCTGCCGCAGATGTTCGTCGCGACCGTCTTGAGTATCGCGGCGTGCGGCAGCTTGCGACCGACGTTGGCCGGGTTCACCCCGGGGCCGTCCTTGAGCTCGAATGTCGGATAGTCGGTCTCGCGTACCTCGACCTTGCCTGGGCCTTCGTATGCGACTCCCCTGTTGCCAGGCATGGCGATCTCTCCCTCGCTCGCAAGTGGCGGACGTACGGTCGTTCACGAGCTCATGGATCACCCCCTCCGGCCGAGATGCCAACGTCGGCGGCCGTGCCCGACACGGTCCCTGAGCTGATCGTCCTGCGGCGCACGGGCCCCCGGAACCTGACCCGCCAGCTCCTCCCGGGCGGCCTCGGGCCGCGGTTCCCTGGCGCCCGTGATCTCCCCGGCAGCTCCCTGCTCGGCCATCTCGGGCAGTTCGCGCGCCGGGCGGGCGACCACGTCGTACACGACGACGGCCACCACCGCGCCGATGACGGGCCCGGCGATGTAGACGCCGATCTGCGCCCAGGGCGTGTCGCCGCCGAACAGGCTGTTGGCCAGGTAAGGGCCGAAGGTCCGAGCCGGATTGACCGAGCCGTTCGTCGACGGGCCGATCAGGAAGATCTCTCCCGCCACCGCCAGTCCGATCATCAGCCCGGCCCATCCGGCCGGCGCCCGGCGATCGACGGCCAGCGCCATGATCGTGAGCAGTAGCAGGAACGTGCCGAGCGCTTCGAGCAGGATGCCCTGCGCGTAGTTCACGCCCTCGCCGAGCCGGGTCAGCCCGACACCGCCCGGATCGATGGCCCGCCGGCCGAATCCGCCCACGATGAGCAGTCCGCCGACGAACGCGCCGACGAGCTGGGCGGCAATGTAGAACGGCACCTCCGCCCACGGGAACCTGCGCCCCGTGGCGAGGGCGATGGTGACCGCGGGATTGATGTGAGCCCCAGAGGTGCTGCCGAACGCGTAGATGACGATCGCGACGACGAAGGCGAACGACAGCGAGATGAAGCCGAGCGCGGCGTAGTCCAGCTGTCCCGTCCCGAACACGAGCGCCGCCACGACCGACCCGGCGCCGAAAAGGACGAGCAACATCGTTCCGATTGCTTCCGCGACGAGCCGTCGCGGCAGGTCTCCAACCATCGCAACCCCCGATGACGATGGTTTGCTCCCAATATTCAAATATAACCCTGTGGGCCCGGACACTCCGGGTCGATGGGCAAAGCCCGGCCCACGGAACGGTTTCACCAACCGCAAGGCGCCGGGCCGACAATAAATAGGTGGCATTCGCGGAAAGCCCCGGGCTACCGTGGTCCACGTCGAACGCAGGACGTCAGGAAAGGCCAGGCCATGCGCTACGCAGCCGTCGCACACGAGCGGGAACGGCATCTCTATCGCCGAGCCGCCGTGTCCGGTCTCGCGCTCGCCGACCCGGCCCCGGGATGATCCTCGCAAGAGGGAATCCGCAGGCCGCCGGAGACGCATCCAGGCGGCCTTTCTCTTTTTCTTCGGGCTGATGGTGAAAAGGCATCACACCTGCCTTGCAAGCAGGAGTTCGGGTTTCGAGATCCCGTCGGTCCACGCTGGAATATACGCGTCCGTGGCCCAATGGCAGAGGCACCGGCCTAAGGAGCCGGACGGTGCGGGTTCGAATCCCGCCGGACGTACGTAATACGCGCCCCGTTGGTCTAGTGGTCAGGACGCCCGGCTTTCATCCGGGAAATCTCCGGTTCGAGTCCGGTACGGGGTACTTTGCGCGAGCTGGGCACGTGGGAGCCCACCCGGCTGTGAACCGGACGCTTCGGCTCTGGCTGTTCGGGAAACGGCCCTACGTTCGACTCCGTCCTCGCGCACGATCCCAGCCGGCCGGGTTGACAGGATGCGCGGTTGATCGTGTAATGGCGGTCGCGTCGCGTGACGCCGGCCGGGTGGACGGCGGCGGCATGGAGGCGCCGAATCAAAGGGGATGCCGCCGTGACCACTCACACCATCGGTCGTGCCTGACCGCGTAGTCCCCGCGCGACGTCCCATGCCTTCGGCGGTGTAGTCGACCCGCCGTCTCTTCCGGCATGCCGTGCGGGTTTCCCATGTCCTCGACTCCCATCCCGCCTGGAGAGAAAACACGCATGCCCATGGACTTCAACCAGCAGATCATCGACGAATTCCGCGCCAACAAGGGGCAGGTCGGCGGCCCCTTCGAAGGAGCCAGGCTGCTCCTGCTGACGACCGTCGGCGCGAAGACGGGCGCCCGCCATACGACGCCGCTCGGCTACCTGCCCGACGGCGACCGCATCCTCGTCATCGCCTCGGCCGGCGGCTCGCCTGCCCACCCGGCCTGGTACCACAACCTGCGGGCCAACCCGCAGGTCACCGTGGAGGACGGCGTCTTCACCTACCAGGCGAAGGCCGTCGTACTGGAGGGCGAGGAGCGGGATCGTATGTTCGCCCGCGCGGTGGAGGCCGACTCCGGGTGGGCTGCCTACGAGACGCGGTCGGGCCGGGTCCTGCCGGTGGTCTCGCTCATCCCGATCGACAACGGGCCGCCGGCCGGGCCCATGGGCGACGCGCTCAAGCGGCTGCACGACGCCTTCCGCAGGGAGCTGGCGCTGATCCGCCGGGAGGTCACCGCGTCAGGGCCGCGGCTGGGCGCGCAGTTGCGGGTCAACTGCCTGACCCTGTGCCAGGGGCTGCATGTGCACCATGAGCGCGAGGACGGGTTCATGTTCCCCGCGCTGGAGGGGCGGCATCCGGAGCTGGCCGCGGCGTTCGAGCGGCTGCGCGCGGAGCACGCCGTCGTGCAGGAGCTTCTCGGGCGACTGCAGGAGCTCCTGGCGGCGGACGACGTCGCTCCCGAGGCGCTGTCCATCGAGGTGAACCGCCTCACCGCGGAGCTCGAGGCGCACCTCGACTACGAGGAGGAGCAGCTCGTTCCGCTGCTCAACGGCGCCTAGTTCTCCGTCTGTCCCGTATTTGGGATATATTCCCGGATATGAGACAGGCTGAGGAGCTGGATACCCGGCTGGCCGAGCGGCTGGCGGAGCTGCGGGTCGAGCGTGGCTGGTCGCTGGACGAGCTGGCCCGGCGGGCCGCGATCAGCCGCTCGACCCTGTCCCGTCTGGAGCGCGGTGAGATCAGCCCGACCGCGGCGCTGCTCAACAAGCTCTGCGCAGTCTACGAGCGCACGATGTCCCGCCTGCTGGCCGAGGTCGAGTCCGAGCCGCCGCAGCTGGTGCGGGCCGAGGCCCAGCAGGTGTGGCGGGACGAGGAATCCGGCTTCGTCCGCAGATCGGTGTCGCCGCCGCACCCCGGCCTGCGTGGCGAGGTCGTCGAGGGCATCCTGCGGCCGGGCGCGGACATCGTCTACGACGCGCCTGCGGTTCCCGGGCTCGAGCAGCACATCTGGGCGCTGGACGGCACGGTGGAGATCACCGCGAACGGTCACGCGCACACTCTCGAAACCGGTGACTGCCTGCGGTTCCGCCTCTGGGGCGCCTCCCGTTTCCGCTGCCCGGGACCGGACCCGGTGCGTTACGCCCTACTCGTCGTCCTGCCATGAAAGCCGAGGAATCGTCCGTGCACACCATCGAGCGCCTGTCCGCCGCGGAGTTCGAGGCCAGTGTGAAGGAACTGGCCGATCTGCTCGTCGACGCCGTGGACGACGGCGCCTCCGTGGGGTTCCTGGCGCCGTTCGACCATGAGGCTGCCGCCGGTTGGTGGCGGGCGCAGGCCCCAGCCGTGGCCGAGGGCCGCCTGATGGTGTGGGTCGCCCGCGATGGCGCCGGCATCGACGCCACCGTCAGCCTGGCGCTGGCCGCCAAGCCCAATGCCCGCCATCGGGGCGAGATCGTCAAGCTCATGGTGCACCGCGAGGCGCGCGGCCGGGGCCTGTCGCGGGCCCTGCTGGCCACGGCCGAGCGGGCCGCCCTGGAGGCCGGGGCCGATCTGCTGCTCCTGGACACCGAGACCGGCAGCACCGCCGAGCACGTCTACCTCACCGGCGGCTGGACGCGTTACGGCATCGTCCCCGAGTACGCCGGATCGCCGGACGGCACGCTGCGCGACTGCAGCTTCTTCTACAAGCGGCTCACGTCAGGCTCCGCGTGAGCACGTCGAGTCCCTCTGCAAGGGGCTCACGTCAGACTCTGCGTGAGCGCATCGAGGTCGGCCAGGCGCTCGGCGGGTGACAGGCGCGCGGCTGCGGCGACGAGCAGCAGCTCGGTGACGGCGATCTCGTGCGCCAGCGGCGCGATCGGCCCCGCGGCCTCGCGCGGCAGGCTGACCAGCACCTCCGCATGGGGGGCCAGCGGCGACCCCCAGGCGTCCGTGACGAGCACCAGCCGCGCCCCCCGCTCGCGGGCAGCGTGTACGAACCGGGCGGTGGCGGGGGAATAGCGGCGGAAGTCGTAGGCCACGATCACGTCGGAAGCCCCCAGGTCCAGCAGGGTACGAGCGCGGCCATGCGCCGGCTCGGGCACCCGGTGCGCGCCGGGACGCAGGCTGGCGAGCTGGCGGATCAGATATTCGGCCGCCAGCTCGCTCAGCGGCCCGCCCAGCGCCCACACCGTGCGGGCCTCGGCCAGTAGCGCCGCCGCGGCCGTGAGCAGGGGCTCGGAGACAGCCGCAAGCGTGCCGTCCAGACCCGAGCGCAGGTCTTCCGCGGCCCGCCGCACCTCGGGCAGGCCGGCGGACGGCTGAGCGCGGGGAGCACCCGGCGCGGTGACGAATTCCAGCAGCCGTGAACGGTCCCGCGCCCCGTCCCTGACGGCGGCCTGGAACTCGGCGAACCCGGCGTACCCGAGCCGGTCGAACAGCCGCGAGGCCGTCGGCGGGCTGACCCCCGCACGCTCGGCGAGCGCGCGCAGCGAGCCGAGCGCCGCGAACGGATAGTCGTCGAGCAACACCCGCACGATCGCGCGTTCGCCGGGCGGCAGCTCGGAGTAGACGGCGCTGAGGCGGCTCGCCACCGGATCGTTCTCCATGATGACAATTGTTACATGGATCTCCACTTGCGCGCACTTACGGAACGAATGTTACGGTGGCGGGCATGAGTACCTGGCATGGTTTGATCGACAGCCGCTACCGGCGCTGGCTGCCGGTCACCGACGACACCCCAGCCGTCTCGCTGAATGAGGGCAACACCCCGCTGCTGCGTTCGGCGTACCTGTCCTCGCTCACCGGCTGCGAGGTGTGGCTGAAGGTCGAGGGGGCCAACCCGACAGGGTCGTTCAAGGACCGCGGCATGACGGTGGCGATCAGCAGGGCGGCCGAGCGCGGCGCCGAGACCGTCATCTGCGCCTCCACGGGCAACACCAGCGCCTCGGCCGCCGCGTACGCCGCCCGTGCCGGCCTCACCGCGGCCGTGCTCGTCCCCAAGGGCAGGATCGCACTCGGCAAGCTCAGCCAGGCGGTCCGCTACGGCGCCCGCATCGTGGAGATCGACGGCACCTTCGACGACTGCCTGCGCGTCACCCGCGAGCTGGCCGGCCACCACCCCGTCGCCCTGGTCAACTCCGTCGGCAACGAGCTGCGCCTGGCCGGACAGCGGACCGTCGCCTACGAGATCGTCGACGCGCTGGGCGACGCACCCGACGTGCACTGCCTGCCCGTGGGCAACGGCGGCAACATCACCGCGACCTGGGGCGGCTACCGCACCTACCACGAGGCCGGCCTGGCGGCCCGGCTGCCGCGCATCTGGGGTTTCCAGGCGGCGGGCGCGGCGCCGCTGGTGCACGGCGCGCCGGTCAGCGATCCGCGGACTGAGGCGAGCGCGATCCGCGTCGGCAACCCGGCCACCTGGGACGGAGCCGTCGCCGCTCGTGCGGAGTCCGGCGGGCTGATCGCCGCGGTGGACGACGAGCAGATCTTCGCGGCGTACCGCGAGCTGGCCCGCCGCGACGGCGTCTTCGTCGAACCTGCCTCGGCGGCCGGGGTGGCAGGGCTGCTCGACCGGCACGAGCGGGGCCTGGTGGAGCCGGGCCTGCGCGTGGTGATCACGCTGAGCGGCAATGGGCTCAAGGATCTCGACGCCTCCCTGCGCGACGGCTACACCACGACCGAGACCTCCGCCGCCACCGCGGACGTGGCCCGCGCCCTGCGCCTGGCCGCCTGAGTGCGGCGGGACGGTATCGTTCGCTCGCAGACCATCGACAGGAAAGTTGTGGGATACCTCCATGACTGAAGCGTGCCGTTCTGGTGTGGGATCGACCTCATGAAGAATGCAGGCAGGAAGCGCAGGTTCCCCACGGGAGACCTGGCGAGGGTGGCCGTGTTCGCCGCGCTGATCGCGGTGCTCGGGCTGCCGGGCTCGTTCAACGTCTTCGGCAACGCTGTGCCGATCACGTTGCAGACGCTGGGCGTGATGCTGGCGGGCGCGATTCTCGGCACGTGGCGGGCCGCACTCGCCGTCGTGGTGCTGCTCGTGCTGGTCGCCGCCGGGCTGCCGCTGCTGGCCGGCGGGCGCGGCGGCCTGGGCGTGTTCGCCGGGCCATCGGCCGGATTCCTCATCGGCTGGATCCCCGGGGCCGCCCTGACCGGCTGGCTCGTCGAACGGGCCGGCCGCAACCCGGGGACCGCCCAGCTCGTGCTGGCGTGCCTGGCGGGCGGGGTCGGGGTGGTCTACCTGTTCGGGATCCCCGTACAGGCCGTGGTCACGGGGGCGTCCCTGGGCACGACGGCGTGGTTCGCCCTCGCGTTCGTGCCGGGTGACCTGATCAAGGCGGTGCTGGCCGCGGTCGTGGTCAGGGGCACGCAGCGGGCCTACCCGGACGCGGTGCCCACCGTATACCGCGAGCGGCTGCGGGCCGGCAGGATGCATTGACTCGCGCCCATCCGGCCGGGGAAGTGTCGGCCGAGAGCGGCGGCGGGGCGGGTTCATGCCGGTAGCCGATCACGTCATGCGCCACGCGGCCCTTCGTCCGGGCCGGGTGGCGCTGCGCGGGCCGCTCGGCGAGCTCACTTACGGCGAGCTCGCCGAGAACGTCCACGGTGCCGCGCGGCATCTGCTGCGCCGCGGTGTGAGCCCGGCGTCGCTGGTGGGGATCGGGGTGGCCGACCCGGTGGCGCTGGTGGTGAGCGTGCTGGCGGCGGACCTGGCCGGTGCCACGCCGCTGGTGGGCGACCATGCCTGGGACCGGCGGCGGTGGGCTCGGATGATCGGCGCGGCGGCGGTGGACGTCCTGGTCGACGCGCCGCTGCCGTACGTGCCGGGTCCCGCCGTCGAGCACGTGCCGGGGCCTGGCGACCGGTCGTGGGCGTGCTTCAGTTCGGGCAGCACCGGCCGCCCGCGTGCCGTCGTCCGCACGCGCGCGTCATGGACGGCGTCGTTCCCGCACCTCGACGAGCTGGCCGGGATCGGGCGTGACGACGTCGTGCTGATCCCTGGGCCGCTGTCGTCCTCCTTGTACGCCTTCGCGGCCGTGCACGCCCTGGCCACCGGCGCGACGGCCGTCGTGCCCGGCCGCTGGCCCGCGGGATCGCTGGGCGCGTTCCTCGAACAGGCCACGGTCGTGCATCTGGTGCCGCACCTGCTGCCTGCCGTGCTCGCCGCGCCGGGTGCGCTGCGTACGGCCGTGGCCGGCGGCGCTGCCCTCGACCCCCGGTGGCGGGCGGCGGCGGAGCGGGCCGGGGTGCGGGTGGTGTCGTATTACGGCGCGACCGAGCTGTCGTTCGTCGCGGCGGACGCCGACGGGGGCGGGTTGCACCCTTTTCCGGGCGTCGAGATCGAGGTGCGGACCGGCCCAGGAGGCATGCTGGGCGAGGTGTGGGCGCGTTCGCCGTGGCTGGCCGAGGGATATCTGGGCGGGGCGGCGGGTCCGCTGCGGCGTGACGGTGACGGGTGGATGACGGTGGGCGACCTGGCGCACCCGTACCGGGAAGGAGAGGTGTTGCGGCTGCGCGGGCGCGGCGACGGCGCGATCCAGACCGGCGGCGCCACCGTCGTGCCCGAGGACGTCGAGGACGTGCTGAGGAAGGTGCCCGGCGTGGGGGACATCGTGGTGATCGGCTCGCCGCACCCGTCGCTGGGCTCGGTGGTCACGGCCATCCTGGAGGCCGACGGCGGCGGGCCCCCGCCGCGGGCGCTGCTGGAGGCGGTGGCCAGGAGCGGTCTGGACGTGGCGCAGCGGCCGCGCCGCTGGTACGCGGTGCCGAGCCTGCCGCGCACCCGGGCGGGCAAGCCCGCGCGCGCCCTGGTGGCGGCACGCCTGGCCGCCGACGATCCCGACATCCGGCGGCTGACCTGACATGGCTGCCACACCCATCGGCGCACCGGCAGGCGGCGACCAGCCGACCGGCGCAGGCATCCACCGCGAGCCCACGAGCGACCGGCCGCCCGCCGCAGGCACCGACCGCGAACCCACGAGCGACCGCCCTACCCGGCGCCGGCTCACGGGTGACGAGCCGGTCATCGTGGCCGCGCGTCGGACCCCGATCGGCACGGCCGGGCACGCGTTCAAAAACCTGACCGTGGACCTGCTGGCGGCGCCCGTGATCGAGGCCGTGGCCCGCGACGTCGCCGGACGCCAGGTGGACGACGTGGTGCTGGGCAACTGCATGGGTCCCGGCGGCAACGTGGCCAGGGTGGCGGCGCTGGCGGCCGGGCTGGGTCACGCGGTGCCCGGGGTGACGGTGGACCGGCAGTGCGGCAGCGGGCTGGCCGCGATCCTGCTGGCCGGGCAGGCGGTCCGCGCCGGGGAGGCGGACCTGGTGATCGCGGGCGGGGCGGAGAGCGCCTCGACCGCGCCGCTGCGTACGCACCGGGGGGCGGCCGAGCCGTACGGCCGGGCGCCGTTCACGCCCGCCGGTCACCCTGACCCCGACATGGGACCGGCCGCCGAAGCGCTGGCCGCGGCGCGCGGTGTCACCCGCGAGCGGCAGGACGCCTACGCCTGCCGCAGCCACGCCGCCGCGCTGGCCGCCCGCGAGGCGGGCCGGTTCGCCGAGGAGATCGTCCCGGTCGGCGGGCGGGGTGACGATCAGCGGCCGCGGCCACTGCGGCCGTCGTCGCTGGCCCGGCTGCCTGCGGCGTTCGTGGCGGGCGGTACAGTGACGGCCGGTAATTCCTCCCCGGTCAGCGACGGCGCCGCGGCCGTGGCCATCGTGCCCGAGCGGTTGCGCGCGGGCCTGCCGGGGATGCGGTTGGTGGCCGGGTCTGTCGTCGGGTGCGATCCCGAGCTGCCCGGGTGGGGGCCGGTGCCCGCGGTACGCCGGGTGCTGGCGCGTTCGGGGGTGGATGTGGCGGGGGTCGCCGCGGTGGAGGTCGTGGAGGCGTTCGCGGCGCAGGTGCTGGCCGTCACCGAGGCGCTCGGCCTGGACCCGCTGGGCGCCGACGGGGAGCGGGTCTGCCCGGACGGCGGCGCGCTGGCACTGGGCCATCCGTGGGGCGCCACGGGCGCGGTCGTGGTGACCAGGCTGTTCACCCGGCTCGTCCGCGCCGGCGCCCCGCAGGGAACGCTCGGCCTGGCCGCGGCCGCGGTCGGCGGCGGCCTCGGCGTGGCCGCCCTGTTCGAAGTGGTGAGGTGAGCGTGATCGAGTTCGCCGGCATGCACCTGTGCCTCTGCCGCTGGGTGGCGATGATCGAGTTCGCCGGCGTGCCGGTACGCCTCGGCCTGGGGGTGGTGGAGTGAGGTGATCGAGTTCAGTGATGTGCACGTGCGCCTCGGCCTGCGGGACGTGTTGTGCGGCGTCACCGCCTCCCTGCCGGAGCGGCGCGTCGGCGTGGTCGGGGCCAACGGCTCGGGCAAGAGCACGCTGGCCCGCCTGATCAACGGCCTGGCGATGCCGACGTCGGGCAGCGTCACCGTGCTGGGCATGGACACCCGCCGCCACGCCGCGAAGATCAGGCGCGGCGTGGGCTTCCTGTTCACCGACCCGGACGCGCAGATCGTCATGCCGACGGTGGCAGAGGACGTGGCGTTCTCGCTGCGCCGCAAAGGCCTGCCCCGAGAGGAGGTCGAGCGGCGCGTGGCGGACGTCCTGGCCAGGTACGGCCTGGCCGGCCACGCCGACCACCCCGCGCACCACCTGTCCGGCGGGCAGAAGCAGCTGCTCGCGTTGTGCTCGGTGATGGTGCTGGAGCCGGACGTGCTGGTCATGGACGAGCCGACCACGTTGCTGGACCTGCGTCACTCGCGCCAGGTCGCCGCCCTGCTGCGGGAGATGCCCCAGCAGGTGGTGGTGGTCAGCCACGATCTGCCGTTGCTGGCCGATTTCGACCGGGTGCTGGTGCTGGACCAGGGCCGAGTCGTCGCCGACGGCACGCCCGGCGAGGCCATCGGCCACTACCGCAAGCTCATGTCATGAACGGGCTCACCGGCGCCTACGTCCCCGGCGCCAGCCCGCTGCACCGGCTGCCCGCAGGCGCCAAGCTGGCCGGGCTCGCGCTCGCGTGCACGGTGTTGGTGGTGCTGCGCTCACCGCTCGCGCTGGCGGGGGCGGCGGCCGTGGTGGCCGGGCTCTACGCGGTCTCGCGGGTCGGGGTGGCGGCGGCCTGGGCGCAGGTACGGCCGGTGCGCTGGTTCGCCGTGGCGTTGTTCGGCATGCAGTGGATCTTCGTGGATCTGGCGGGCGCGACGTCCACGACGCTGCGGGTGGTGGTCGCGGTCGCGCTGGCCGGCCTGGTCACGATCACCACCCGCACGTCGGCCATGATGGCCGCGCTGGAACGGTGCCTGCGGCCGGCCAGGTTCGCCGGGCTGGACCCGTTCCGGCTGTCATTGCTGCTGTCGCTGACCGTGCGGAGCGTGCCCGTGCTGGCCGAGCTGGCCACCCGCGTACGGGAGGCCCAGCGGGCCCGGGGTGTCGAGCGCAGCCTGCGGGCCTTCGCCGTGCCGATGGTGGTCAGCGCGCTGCGGCACGCCGATGCGCTGGGGGAGGCGCTCAGCGCCCGCGGCCTGGACGACTGACCCTCCTCCCTCAGGTTTGACTTATATAAGTCGTCCCTGAAACACTGAGGTCGTGCACGCATTCGACGTCCTCGGCGATCCTGTCCGGCGCCGGATCCTGGAGTTGCTGGCCGGCGGCGAGCAGAGCTCCGGCGAGCTCACCGCCGTCATCCAGCGCGAGTTCGGCATCTCCCAGCCGGCCGTTTCCCAACATCTGAAGGTGCTGCGTGACAACGGGTTCGCCAGCGTGCGGGCTCAGGGCACGCGACGGCTTTACGCCGTCCAGCCCGGGCCTCTGCAGGAAATCGACGCGTGGCTGGAGCTCTTCCGCGGCTTCTGGACTCAGCGCCTGGACGCGCTGGCCACGGAGCTGGCCCGCGGCAAGCGCGAACGCCGCATGACAGGCGAGACGAAGGACACCTGATGGACTTGTTTGACGAGATCACCCGGGCGCATCGCGAGTTGCTCGACGGCGACCGCAAGGTCGTCACCTTGCGCCGGAGCTACGACGCCGACGTCGAGGACGTGTGGGACGCCTGCACCAGCGCCGAGCGGCTGAGCCGCTGGTTCCTGCCCGTGACAGGAGACCTGAAGCTGGGCGGCAAATACCAGTTCGAGGGCAACGCGGGCGGCGAGATCCTGCAGTGCGAGCCGCCCCGCCTGCTGAAGGTCAGCTGGCTGTTCGGCGACAACCCCGGCTTCTCCGAGGTGGAGGTGCGCCTGTCCGCCGAGGACGGCGGCACCCTGTTCGAACTGGTCCACACCGCCGAGGTGCCGCCCGAGTTCTGGGCGATGGGTGGTCCGGGCTCGGTCGGGGTCGGCTGGGACCTCGGGCTGCTGGGCCTGAGCCTGCACCTGTCGGGCCTGCCGCAGTTCGACGAGAGCACCTTCCACCTGACCGACGAGGGCCGGCGGGTCATCATCGAGAGCAGCGAGGCGTGGGGCCGGGCTTACGAGGCCGCGGGCGGCGCGCCGGACCAGGTCGCCGCCGCCGTCGCGAACATCACCGCCTTCTACGCCCCCGAGGAAGAGTCGTCGTGACGACGCCGAGGTAGCGGGCGGCCCGGCGGGCTCATCCTCGCCGCTTTCGCCGTTCAGGGGCGGGGGGTGGGGGACGGCGTGCTCTGGTTACCTGCTTCCCCGACCTGGGCGGTGGGCAGCGGTGCGATCACGTTGTTGACCAGGGCGGTCGCGGCCGTGGTCGCGATGGCGATGGCGGCGGCGGCCAGCGGCGGGCCCAGCGTGCGCAGCGTACGGATGCTCCTGATGCGCGCCCACGGCTCGCCCGCCAGCCGCATCAGCCGCCATTCCCACCACAAGCCGAGCCCGATGCTGACGACCGCGATGTTGCCCACGGCGACGAGCGTGCCGATCAGCGCCTCGTCCGCCGCGGGCACCGGTGCCGTGGTCGAGGGCGGAGTGGCGGTGACGGCGGCGAGCGTCTGGACGTAGACGGGCAGTTCGACGAGGAGCGCGGCCACCAGCAACGCCATCGACTTCGCGATCGGGTTGTCGCCGCGCACCCGCGGATAGAAGTAGCCGAAGATCATGCAGAGGGCGGGCAGCGAGATCAGGGCGAGCAGAGCCGTCAGCGCATCGGTGCTTCCGCTGCGCCACGTGTCGGCGGACACGATGATCCGTACCGTCGAGAAGGGCAGCGACAGGAGCGTTCCCATGGCGAGCGCCGCCAGCGCGTTCTGCCACGGCGTCCGCCCCGCGACGGTGGCGAGGGCGTAGTCGGAATCGAGGGGCCCGGCGTGCTCGTCGCCCGCCCGTTCGAGCGCCGCGCGCTGTTCCTCGAAGGCGGCCGGCGAGCCGTCACTCGCCGGTCCCTGCCGCAGCAGGCCGGTCAGGGAGAGGCGGACGGAGCGGCGCCTGATCATGTCGCGGACCAGGGTCCGGTGCTCGGTGGCGGACACGGGGGTCAACGCCGCGGGTCCCGCCGCGTCGGCGCGGGGCAGCAGCCAGGCGATGCCGGCCCAGGCCAGCAGCAGCGCCGGCCCGAAGTACTCGGTGCTCCCGGCGGCCTGCCAGCTCAGCATGAGCAGGAAGAACACGGCCGTGTGGAAGGCGATCGTCGAGGTCAGAGCAGCGCTTTCCTGGCCGATGCGGCGTACTCGGACGAGGAGCGCGGCCAAGGCCAGCAGCAGCACACCGTACGTGGCGAAGAAGTAGACCGGGGTCAGGATCGATTCGAGCTGGTCGGCGGTCATATGCGTCGTGGTCCACTCAGAGCTGGCCGCGTAGTACACGACGCCCAGCGGCACCGGCACGGCGACGGCGCATGCGGCCGCAGTACGTGTGGACCATCGGTGGCTCGCCTCGGTGACCCAGCCGATGGCCAGGACGGACATGAACACGACGTACAGTGCGAACCACACCGCGTGTCCGGGGACGATCCCGTCCACGGCGATCCGTCCGGCCATCAGCGCGCCGACGGCCAGCGTGCCAAGCGCGACGACCGGCAGAGCGCGCCGCCACCGGGGGACCGCCGCCACCACACCTGTGGCGACCGCGACGGCGACCGGCCCCCACAAGACGACCGCGTTGCCGGTGAGCATCCACAGTGCCCACAGCAAGAGCACGATGCCGGCCAGCGCTACCGCCCCGGCCCCGACCAGCGTTGGGCGGGTGTCGCTCAGGGCCCGGGCGGCGGAGACGACTGACAGCAGGGGAAGGCCGAACGTCAGAACCGCCATGGCGGTCACGGCCAGACTCCCTCCTTCGAGGAAACCCGAGCCGGACAACACCACGAGCAGGACGGAGACGGCCAGTGGCATGGCCGCGCACACCCAGTTGCGGCGCCGCCGCCACCATGCGCCGCCGAGCGCCCGCACGAGGGCGTAGAGCAGGGCCAGCCAGGCCGCCACCTCGGAGACGGTCTGCAGCGCTGTCCAGCTTCGCGGGAGGAGTTCCACCTCAGGCTGTTCCTCCGGACTGCTGTCCGGCTCGCTGCCTTCGATGTAGGAGGTGATCGCTCCGCCATCCAGGAGGTAACCGGCCACGGATCCGGTCTGGCCGTCCCTGAGGAAAGCGGCTCTCATCGAGCTCCGGGCGTTCATGCGCAGGTGGTGCCGGTCCTGGCTCAGCGGCGGGGAGCCGCGCGTGCCGCTCACCGTCCAGCCGGTGGCGGAGACGACGATCTCGTGCGCTGTCAGAGGAAGCATGTCTTCGCCGTCGGGCGGTGAGAAGTCGACGCCTATGAGACCGCCGTCGTCGGGGTCGGCGAAACCATAGGTCCGACCGGTGAAGGTGACGACCGCCTCGCTCGCGCCGCGCTCCAGCCGTACGACGGGCGCGGCGAAGACGATCGGCATCCGGGAGGAGTTCGAATCCGGGGTGACCCACCCCAGCCTGGTCACGGCGAACATATCGGGATAGCGAGCAGCGGCGCCCGACCTCATGGCGGCGACGTCGGGATCATCGGCCGGCACCCGCAGCTCGTGCGTGACCGTGAACACGTAGGGAATGTCGTCCGGCTCGTCGCCGCCGGCGGTGGCCGTCGCCGACGGATGGGCGCGCCAGGCGTCGGGCTGAGCCTGGGCGAGCGTGACGTAGGTGGTCGCGATCCGCGCCTGAGCGGACGGGGTTGGAGTGGCCGGACCCTTCGTGATGACGAGCTCGGCGCTGCCGACCTGGGCGCTGCCGGAGCCGTCCTCGCAACTGACGAGCACTCGGTACGTGCCGGGGCTGATGTTCCTCTCCAGCTCCACCTCGCCGGACACGCCGCCGCCGGCGGTGGGCTCCAGGGCCGTGTTGTACGGGAAGGCGTCAGATACCACGAAAGCGGTGGGTACCTGGCAGGAGGCGCTCACCCGCACCGCATCGGTTCCGGCCGGCACACGTGGCGGGTCGAGGGTCACGCGAAGCGGGGCGGGCGAGGGGGTCTCCGTGGGCTCTTCGGCGGGATACTCCCCAGGCGGAGGCGGCACGTCCACGTTCATCACCGTGAGCAACCCGCCGGCGACGGCAAGGAGCACCACCCCGACGCTCAGCCACCGTGCCGTCCGGCGCCGCGGCCGGGACTCTTCTGGTGCCACCCCCACATCACGCATGATCCATCTCGGGCCCGCATATCAGGGCACGAAGATGCGGAATCGTGATCACCACCGTGACGGAGAACGTCTCCTCGTTGCCGAGGACGGCCTTCTCTGGCTTCGGGCGGTCGGCCGGGCGGCGGCTGCACTGGGTAGGGTGGTGAGTGAATGCTCACTAACGAACGGAAGGGGAAGGCGCATGAGGCTCGTCGTATTCGGCGCGACCGGCGGCATCGGGCTGGAGGTGGTCCGCCAAGGGCTCGACCTGCGCCACGAGATCACCGCGGTCGTGCGCTCGGCGTCCCGGCTGCCCGCTGAGCTGCATGCGCGGGTCGACGTCGTCGAGGCCGACGTGATGGACCCCGACGCCATCACGCCGGCGGTCAAGGGCCGCGATGCGGTGATCACCGCGATCGGCCCGCGCGGACGCGGCCCGACCACCGTCCACTCCGCCAGTATCGCCTCCATCATCGAGGCCATGCGGCGGACGGGGGTGCGGCGGCTGCTGACGGTGGGCGCGAGCGGCATGGTGGCCGACGCGGGCGACGGCCTGCTCACGCGGTACGTGCTCAAGCCGCTCGTCGTGCAGCGCGTGTTCGGCCAGTCCTACGCCGACCTGGCCGCGTCGGAGGAGCTGGTGCGGGCCTCCGATCTGGACTGGACGATCGTGCGGCCCTCGCGGCTGACGAACGCGGGGCGTACCAACCGCTACCGCACCGCCCGGGACCTCAATGTGCGGGGCGGCATGAGCACCACCCGCGCCGACGTGGCCGACTGCATGCTGGGGCTGATCGGCGACCCCACGTCGGCGCGGCACGTCATCTCGGTGGCGTCCTAGGCCGTAGTCCGGGCCGGTCGCCTCAAGGGCGTTCGTCCCAGCGGCCGTCGGCCTTGGCACGTTCGACCGCCGCCAGGCCGGCCGGGCGCATCCGGCCCTCGCGTCGCAGGCGCTCGACGCGGGCGATGTTGGGCTGGGACCACGGGCTGCGGGTGCGGCGCGGGCTGAAGCGCTGCAGGTAGGTCGCGGAGTCGCGGGAGCGGGCCTGGCCGTCGATCCAGCCGTAGCACAGCGCCTCCTCCAGCGCCTGCCCGTAGGTGAGGGTCGTCGGCTCCGTCGTGCCCTTCTTGGCGATCACGAGCCACACCTCGGTCTCGCTGTCGTGGTGGCCGGCCAGCCAGTCCCGCCACGCGGCGGCGTCGGTGAATATGGTCATGACGTCTCCTTGAGTGCGGCGCGGACGCTCAGGTAGTGCGGGTTGTACATCAGGCCCAGGATGTTGCCCCAGGGGTCGATCACTGAGGCGGTGATGAAACCCTCGCCCCGGTCGTGCGGGGCGTCGTGCTCCCGGGCGCCCATGGACACGAGCCGCGCGAGGGCCGCCGGCACGTCGTCGACGTGCCAGAACACCACGGCGCCCGCCGGTCCGACCGTGCTGGGAGCCGGGGTCTTGGCCAGCTCGCTGCCCGCATGCTTGCTGTTGACGAAGCCGAGCTCGTGCAGGTAGTCGCCGATGCGGAACTCCATGTAGTCCGGCGTGTCGAGGTAGGGCGCGAGGCCCAGCAGCTCGGTGTACCAGCGCTTGGTCGCCTCCATGTCGGGGGTGTAGTAGGCGACGGTGGTGAGCCCGGCCAGCATGGTCGGTTCCTTTCCTCTCGGGTTCATGTGACCATCCTCGCCGCGAAAGTGCTCATCAATTGAGCACTTTGTTTGCGAGGATGAGGACATGCGTGCCGACCGTCTCGTAGCCGTCCTGTTGCTCCTCCAGGCCCGTGGCCGGGTGACCGCCGCTGAGCTGGCGGAGGAGCTGGAGATCTCCGTGGCCACCGCCCGCCGCGACCTGGAGGCGTTGTCGGCGGCGGGCATCCCGGTGTACCCGCAGCAGGGCCGCGGCGGCGGCTGGCAGCTCGTCGGCGGCGCCCGTACCGACCTCACCGGTCTGACCGCGGCCGAAGCCCGGGCGTTGTTCCTGATGCTGGGGCCGGCGACGACCGCGGCAGCCCCGCTGACGTCGGCGCTGCGCAAGCTGATGCGAGCCCTGCCCGCGACGTTCCGGGCCGACGCCGAGGCCGCGGCGCGAGCGGTGGTGTCGGACTCGGCGCGGTGGGGCGAGGTCGGCCGGGAGCTGCCGGAGCTGGTGGAGGACCTGCAGGGCGCCGTGGTGGGCCGGCGGAAGGTGCGGCTGGCCTACACCGGCAGGGGCGGGCGCTCGACGGAGCGGCTGGTGGATCCGCTGGGGCTGGTCGACAAGGACGGCGTGTGGTATCTGCTGGCCGGCACGGACAGCGGGCGGCGCACGTTCCGCGTCGATCGGATCGCCGGCGCCCAGATGACGGACCTGCCCGCCGAGCACCCCGACGACTTCGACCTGTCGGCGGAGTGGGAGCGGGTCGTCGACGAGGTCGAGCAGCGGCGCTCGCTCGTCTCGGCGGTGGTGCTGATCCACGACCGGCACGTGCCGGTGTTGCGTGACCAGTTCGGCCGCCATTGCGAGGTGCTCGGGCAGGACGCCGGCGGCCGGACCCGGGTGCGGGTGGCGGCGCCGATGGCGCTGTCGATCGCCGAGCACCTGGCCGGGTGGGGCGCCCGGATCGAGGTGGTGGAGCCGGAGCAGGTCCGCGCCGAGCTGGCCAGGATCGGCGCGGAGCTGGTCGCGCGTTACGCCCCCTGAAGGTGGTGGGTCAGCGCCGAGGGGTCGCGTTCGGGCGGACCGGCCGGCCACCAGCCGCCGTCGCGCTCGACGAACGGGTACCAGCGGCCGTCGCGGCCGTAGCGCAGCTGTAGGGAGCCGAGGGTCCAGCGGTTGCGCCACGCCTCGATCGGGGGTGGCCGCTCGCCTTCCCAGCCGGCTTCCAGCAGGGCTCGCGCCCTGGCCAGGTCCCGCCGGGGCGGTGTCCAGGCCGATTCGAGCACCTCCAGGCCGTCGGCGCCGCCGTGGCGCCAGGCCGCCACCGCGCTCTCCAGGCCGAGGTCCAGGTCGTGCTCGGCGGCCAGGCGTACCCGGTCCTGGTATTCGGTCAGCTCCGGGAGACGGCCGCGTACCAGCAGCTCGCGGGCGCGGGCGGCGGCGGAGGCGGCCAGCACCCGCAGGGCCGCCACGTCCACGGACTCGGCACCGGTTCCTGGCTCCAGGGCGGGCG
This sequence comes from Nonomuraea polychroma, assembly GCF_004011505.1. Taxonomy (NCBI): domain Bacteria; kingdom Bacillati; phylum Actinomycetota; class Actinomycetes; order Streptosporangiales; family Streptosporangiaceae; genus Nonomuraea; species Nonomuraea polychroma. The sequence continues at coordinate 3,571,797 of NZ_SAUN01000001.1, read as the reverse complement.
GGGCGAAGGGGACGTCGGAGGGGGGTGGCTCGGGCAGCGGCGGCACGCCGGCGGCGAACGCCTCTGCCGCCGGCACCCCGCGCGCGGCCTGCGCGGTGTCGGGCACGTCGCGGCCCTGGAGCGCCTCGATCAGCTGCCGCTCGCCGCGCCCGCGCATCAGCAGCAGCACGAACGGGTCGGCGTCCAGCAGCCAGGAGACCTGGTAGCACAGGGCGGCGGCGTGCTGGCACGGGTGCCCCCAGTCGGGGCAGGAGCACTCCGGCTCCAGGTCACCGACGGCGGGCAGCAGCGGCACGGCGGCGTCCTCGGCGGCTTGGACCAGGTCGTGCGGCATGTCGCGGTCGAGCAGCGCGGCGATGTGCCCGCTCTTGGCGGCGACCTGGTCCAGGAAACGTTCCCATTCGGCGTCGGTGAGCTGCTCGACACGTACGACGGTGTCGTATTCGCTGTCGGCGACGGCGGCGATGCGCCCCGGGCTGACGGTGATGGGGCCGAGCCGGCCGATTTTGGCGTACGTGCGGCCCTTGCGCAGCAGGACCTGGTCGAGCGAGGTGTCCTCCATCGCCTTGATCCAGGCGCGCCCCCACCAGGAGGTGGCGAAACGGGCGCCGGCGCGCTGCGGCGGGAAAGCGGAGAATCCGCGTGCGTCGTTCATCGCAGCTCCACGAGCGCGGCCAGTTCGGCGTCGGTCAGTTCGGTGAAGGCGGCCTCGCCCGAGGCGAGCACGGCGTCGGCGAGCGAGCGCTTGGCTGTCAGCATCTCGGCGACCCGGTCCTCGATCGTGCCTTCGGCGATCAGCCGGTGCACCTGGACGGGGCGGGTCTGGCCGATGCGGTAGGCGCGGTCGGTGGCCTGGTCCTCCACGGCGGGGTTCCACCAGCGGTCGTAGTGGATGACGTGGTCGGCGCGGGTGAGGTTCAGCCCGGTGCCGGCGGCCTTGAGCGACAGCAGGAACACCGGGGCCTGGCCGTCCTGGAAGCGGCGCACCATCTCCTCGCGTCGGGCGACGGGGGTGCCGCCGTGCAGCAGTTGCGTGGGCACGCCGCGTTCGGTCAGGTGTTTGTCGATGAGGCGGGCCATGGCGACGTATTGAGTGAACACCAGCACCGCGCCGTCCTCGGCGACGATGGTGTCGACGAGCTCGTCGAGCAGCTCCAGCTTGCCGGAGCGGCCGGGCAGCCTGGAGGCGCTTTCGTGCAGGTACTGGGCGGGGTGGTTGCAGATCTGCTTGAGCCCGGTCAGCAGCTTGACGATGAGGCCGCGCCTGGCCATGCCCTGGGCGTCCGCGATCTGCTGCATGATCTCCCGCACCACCGCCTCGTACAGGCCGGCCTGCTCGGTGGTGAGGGCGACCGGCCGGTCGGTCTCGGTCTTGGGCGGCAGCTCGGGTGCGATGCCGGGGTCGCTCTTGCGGCGGCGCAACAGGAACGGCCCTACCAGCCGGGCCAGCCGGGCCGCCGTCTCGCTGTCGCCGGACTCGACGGGTTTGGCCCACCGCGACCGGAATCGGGCGAGCGGGCCGAGCAGCCCCGGCGTGGTCCAGTCGAGGATGGCCCACAACTCCGACAGGTTGTTCTCGACCGGGGTGCCGGTCAGGGCGACGCGGGCGGCGGCGGGGATCTCGCGGAGAGCCTTGGCGGTGCCGGAGGCCGGGTTCTTGACGTGTTGTGCCTCGTCGGCGACAAGCAGGCCCCAGGAGTGCGCGCCCAGCCGGGCCGCGTCGAGCCGCATCGTGCCGTACGTCGTCAGGATGAATCCCTCGTCGGCCAGGGTGCGGGCGGCGCCGTGGAAGCGTCGTACCGGGACTCCTGGCGCGAATCTGGCGATCTCCCGCTCCCAGTTGCCCAGCAGCGACGCCGGGCACACCACGAGCGTGGGCCCGGCGTTCCTGTGCAGGTGGAGGGCGATCAGCGTGATGGTCTTGCCCAGGCCCATGTCGTCGGCCAGGCAGCCGCCGAGCCCGAGCGAGGTCATCCTGGCCAGCCAGCGCAGCCCGTGCAGCTGGTAGTCGCGCAGGGTGGCGGCCAGCCCTTCCGGCTGGGCGATCTCCGCCGGCTCGGCCAGCCGGTCGCGCAGCTCCCGCAGCCAGGCGGTGGGCTCCACGGGCACCTGTTCGCCGTCGACCTCGACCGATCCGGTCAGCGCGGCGCCGAGGGCGTCCAGCCCGGTCAGCGGCTTGAGGTCGCGCTGGCGGGCCTTGCGGGCCAGGTCGGGGTCGATGAGCACCCACTGGTCGCGCAGCCGTACGACGGGCCGGTGTGCTTCGGCCAGCCGGTCCATCTCGGCGGCCGTCAGCCGCTGCCCGCCGAGGGCGAGCTGCCAGTTGAAGCTGGTCAGGTGGTGGCCGCCGAGGAACGACGGCAGGTCGGACGGCGCCGCGTCCTGCTCGCCGATGACGGCGGTGGCGGTCAGGCCGCGCACCAGCGACCTCGGCCAGTGGACTTCCACTCCGGCCGCTGCCAGCCGCTGCGCGGCGCCGGCCAGCAGGTCTTCCACGTCGCCGTCGGACAGGGCCAGCTCGTCCGGCACCGCGTTGTCGAGCAGCCGTTCCAGCCGTGGCCAGGCGCGGGCCGCGCGGCGGATGGCGAGTGTCGCCTCGATCCTGGCCCGTGGCCCGAACCCGGGATCGTTGCCCTGCCACAGCTCGGCCGCGTCCACCACCAGCGACGGATCGGCCAGGCTGTGCAGCTGGACCACCGCGCGGAACTCGGCGAGTGCCAGGTCGTCGCCCTCCAGGCGCAGGGACAGGCGCACCCCGGCGTCGAGCCCGGCCGACAACTCCTCGGCCCACCGGCGCAGGTGCGGCACTTTCACGGGTTTGACGGCGGCGTAGGCGGTGGTGCCGGTGGCGCGTACGGCGCCGGGCGAGCGCGGCATGGCGTCGGCGACGGCGTCGAGGAAGGCCCGCAGCAGGTTTTCCGCATCGGGCAGCCACAGCTCCTCGCCGATCGGCCCATCGCCGCCGTCGATCGGGACGGCGCGGGCGGTGGCGGGCATGGCGGCGGCCAGGTCGCGGATGCGCTGTACGTCTGCCGCGTCCAAGGGGCCGGCGCGCCAGGAGTCGTGGTCGCCCGCCGTCACGCCGGGCACGATGCGGCCGCGGGTGACAAGCTGGAGAGCGACCAGCGCGGCCGCGCCCCAGAAGCGGGCGGCGGGATGGGCCTGTTCGTCGGTGCGTGCCCTTGCCAGGGCCGCCACCGCCGTCGCCACAGGCACCCGCGTGGCGGCGACCCGGCGGGGGCGCACCGCGCCGGCGTGCTGCTCGGCCACGGTCACGGCGTCGTCCCCGCCCGGGTCCAGAAACGTCACATGCCCGGACCTGGGCGGGTCGCCGGGTTCGAAGACTGCTGCGTGCCTCACTAGATCCGTCATGACATTCACGACCGTACAGTGTACGGTACGGGAGGGGTGTGGTTTACCACAGTCACGGTCGGGCACTCGCCTCATTCCGGGCATATCTGATCTTCCATAGCCTTGAGCCCATGACTGATTGGCTCGTTGCACTGATGGAGACTCTCGGGGCCCCGGGGGCGGGCCTCGCGATCGCGTTAGAGAACCTGTTCCCGCCCCTGCCCAGCGAGGTGATCCTGCCGCTGTCCGGCTTCACCGCCAGCAGGGGCGAGATGGACCTGGTGGCGGTGCTGGTGTGGACGACACTGGGCTCGGTGGTCGGCGCGCTGGCGCTGTACTGGGTGGGGGCGCTGCTGGGGCGCGAGCGCGTGCACGCCATCGCCGCCCGGCTGCCGCTGGTGAAGGTCTCCGACATCGAGAAGACGGAGGCGTGGTTCGCCCGGCACGGCCGCAAGACGGTGTTCTTCGGCAGGATGATCCCCATCTTCCGCAGCCTCATCTCGGTCCCGGCGGGGGTGGAGCGCATGCCGCTGCCCGCGTTCATGCTGCTGACGACGGCCGGGAGCCTGATCTGGAACACCATCTTCGTGCTGGCCGGCTATTTCCTGGGTGAGAACTGGTCGCTGGTCGAGGCCTACGTCGGGGTCGGCACCAACATCGTGATCGGCATGGTGGTGGCGGCGGTGCTGGTGTTCGTCGGCGTGCGGCTGGCCGAGCGCCGTAAGGGCAAGCATGCGGCTCGTCGTTGAGGGGCTGCGGCAGCTGGGCGCGGTGACGCTGGGCGCCGTCACCGCGCTGGGCGGCCTGGCGTTCGTGCTCCCGGCGCTGCCGTTCGCGGGCCGTCCGAACGTCGGCGCGGCGGCGCGGCGGCTGGCCCGGCTGGAGGCGCGCCGCCTGCGCGTGGACATCGCCGCCCTCGACGCGCTCACCGCGAACGACGGGCGGCCGCTGCGCTATCTGGCCGCGCGGGCGCCCGTGGGCCTGCTGGGCGGGATGGTGATCCTTATGCTCGCCTTCGGGGCATGGCAAGGGGGGCAGCTGGCCTGGGCGTGGCTGTGGGGTGAGCCGTTCGACGGGATGGCGCGCTCGCTGCCCCTCGCCCTGTACACCGGCACCTTCGGGAGCGTGCTGCTGTTCGTGGCCCTGTCGGGCGTGGCGGGGGTGCACGTTCTGGAGCGGCGGCTGGCGATGCGGATGCTCGGCCCGGACCGTACCGAGGCGCTGGAGCGCAGGATCGCCGAGCTGGCCGAGAGCCGGGCGGGCATCGTGGCGGCGGTGGACTCCGAGCGGCGCCGCATCGAGCGGGACCTGCACGACGGGCTGCAGCAGCGCCTGGTGGCGCTGTCGATGCTCGTCGGGCGCGCCCGGCGGGGGCGGCCGGAGCTGCTGGAGCAGGCGCACCAGGAGGCGCAGCAGGCGCTGGCCGAGCTGCGCGAGGTGGCCTGGCGGGTCTATCCGAGCGGCCTGGACTCGCTCGGGCTGGGCGAAGCGCTCGCGGGCGTGGCCGAACGCTCCAGCGTGCCGGTGAGGGTAGCGTGCGACCTGCGCCGGCGGCCGCCGATGGTGGTGGAGACGGCGGCGTACTTCGTGGTGTGCGAAGCCGTGACGAACGCCGCCAAGCACGCCGGCGCGGAGCTCATCACGGTCGAGGTGCGCGAGGAGGATGCGGCGGTGGTCGTACGGGTGCGCGACGACGGGGTGGGCGGCGCGAGCCGCGCGGGCGGCGGGCTGTCCGGGCTGGCCCGGCGGGTGGCCGCGCTGGACGGCGTCTTCGAGGTCGACAGCCCGGCGGGCGGGCCGACGACGATCACGGCGGTGCTGCCGTGCGGGTGATCCTGGCCGAGCCCGCGGTCGAGGTGCCGGTGTTGTCGCATACCAGTGGGTACAGCCGGCGGGTGCCGGCCGAGCCGCACTTCCTGGAGTCCTGACGATCCACCGACAAATGCAGCAGCCTTGACCACTTGATTTGTCGGTGGAAGGGTTGGGGCATGTCCACCAAGACCGTTGCCGCCAAGCTGCTCGTCAAGCCCCAGACCACCGTGTGGGTCTCCGACCCCGCCCACCGCCCGCTCCTCGAACCGCTGCCCGACGGCGCCCACCACGTCGAGGACCTGAAGGAAGCGGACGTCGCGGTCGTCTTCGCCGCCGATGCCGCCGCGGCTCGCGGCCTGCTCGACCGGCACCGCGACCAGCTGACCGCGCCGGGCGTGTTGTGGGTGGCCTACCCCAAGGGCAACAAGTCCGACATCAACCGCGACACGCTGTGGCCGATCGTGGGCGAGTACGGCCTGCGGCCCAACAGCCAGGTCGCCGTCGACGAGGTGTGGTCGGCGCTGCGCTTCCGCCCGCTCAAGGAGGGCGAGGCGCCGTTCACGGGCGGTCGTTGACCACGCGCTCATCACCCTGCCGGGGTCGCTCCGCGGCAGGGTGAGCCAACGGCGTACCTGGGCACCACGTATGCCGTTGACACGCTCGGCCTCGTCTTCGTACGCTCGGGCTCGGCTGGTGCGGCCTGCCGCTTGCACCCCTTCCGGGGAGGGTGAACGCACCGCGATCTCGCGCCTGATCCTCTTCACACGGCCGCGGACGCCGTCAGTAACGCAAGCGCTGATCATGTGCGTCCGCATCGGCACTCTGGAGGATCACCTTCATGCGTACCTTCCGCGACGCCAAGGCGATGGCCAAGACCCTGCGCGCCGAGCTCCTCGACCGCTGCCAGGTCGAGCTCTCCCACAGCGCCTGCCTGGAGATCGTGGCCCGGCAGTTCGGCCTGGACAACTACAACATCCTGGCGGCCAAGCTCGAGGAGAGCGGGCCCGGCGAGCAGCCGCGGGCGGGCTCGGTGTGGCGCACTCCGTTCTCGGAGACCACCACCATCCCGGTCCTGCGGGTCTTCTCCGAGGAGGCGGCCAAGGACTTCTACGTCGACTTCCTCGGTTTCACCCTGGACTTCGGCGGGCCGGCCCGCGGGCCCGGCACCCCGTTCTACGGCCAGGTCTCCCGGCCGGGCACGACGCTGCAGCTGAGCGAGCACGCGTACCAGGCCGGGCCGGGCGCGACGGTCGACATCTGGCTGGCCGGGCTCGACGGCCTGTGGGAGGAGCTGTCGGCCTACGTCCAGGAGAGGAACCTCCGCATCTGGGGGCCGGGGATCTGGGTGCCGGACATCATGAAGGTGGAATGGGACGCCCGGGTGCTGATCCTCGCCGACCCGTTCGGCAACCACCTGCGGCTCAGCGAGCCCGATGATCCGGCCTCCCACGCCGTCCTGCCCCGCTGGACGTTCTCCCGCGACGCCGGCTGACGCTATTTCAGCTGGCCGAAGAAGGCCCGCAGGTCCGCGGCCAGCGCCTGCGGCGCCTCCATGGCCGGGAAGTGGCCGCCCCGCTCGTGCTCCGTCCAGAAGGTGTCGGCGGACGGGTTGAGCAGCCTGCGGACCGTGGCGTCGGCGCCGAACACCGAGAGTCCCTGCGGCACCGCCGCCGGCGCCCCCCAGTCGGTGGAGTGGGCCTGCTCGTACAAGTGGCGGGCCGCCGAGATGCCGGAGCCGGTGAACCAGTACAGGCTCACGATCGTGAGCAACTGGTCCCGGTCGTACGGCAGGTCAGTCCACTCCTCGAACTTCTCCGCGATCCAGCCGAGCTGTCCGGCCGGCGAGTCGTTGAGCAGGTACCCGATGGTCTGAGGTCGGCTGTTCTGGATCGCCAGGTATCCGCTGCCCTCGCTGCGGAATGCCGCCATCCGGTCCAGGATCAGCCGGTCCACCTCGTCCTGCGGGTCCAGCCCGTCCGCCATGCCGGGCAGGAAGGTGGCGGTGCTGGCGGCGGTGCGGGCGTCGGTCACCACGTGCACCCCGGCGACGTGCTCACCGTCGAGCCCGGCCACCGCGCCGGAGACGCCGGCGCCGATGTCGCCGCCGTGGACGCCGTAGCGGCCGTATCCGAGGCGGCGCATCAGCTCGGCCCAGGCCCGCGCGGTGCGGCCGAGCGCCCAGCCCGCCTCGCGGACGGGGGTCGAGAAGCCGAAGCCGGGCAGCGACGGCACCACCAGGTGGAAGTCCTGCCTCAGGTGCTCGATCAGGGCGGTGAACTCGGCGAACAAGCTCGGGTAGCCGTGGGTGAGCACCAGCGGGAGTGCGCCGGGGTCGTCGCAGCGAAGGTGCAGGAAGTGGATCGGCTGCCCGTCGATTTCGGTGACGTACTGCGGATACTCGTTGAGCCGAGCCTCGGTGGCCCGCCAGTCGTAGCCGTCGGCCCAGTAGGCCGCCAGCTCCTTCAGGAACTCCAGCGGCACGCCGCGGCTCCACCCGACGCCGGGCAGCTCGTCCGGCCAGCGGGTCCTGGCCAGCCGGTCGGCCAGGTCATCGACGTCGGCCTGGGGGACGGCGATGCGGTACGGCTGGATGTCCATGGGGTTTCTCCTTCGGCTGAGGTACGCCTCCCACGCTACGGACCAATCCGGAACACTTCTTTCCGCTATCGATGTCAGAGTCGAAGAATGCTGGAGACCTCGGCGAGGCTGCTGAAATTGCTGTCCCTGTTACAAGCGCGGCGTGACTGGACCGGCGACGAGCTGGCCGCACGCCTGCACGTGACCACGCGGACCATCCGCAACGACATGGAACGGCTGCGCCGCCTCGGCTACCCGGTGCACGCCACGGCTGGTCCGACCGGCGGCTACCGGCTCGGCGCGGGGGCGGCGCTGCCGCCGCTGCTGCTCGACGACGAGGAGGCGGTGGCCATCGCCGTGAGCCTGCGCACGGCCGCCGGCGGCACCGTCGCCGGGATCGAGGAGACCTCCGCCCGGGCGCTGGTCAAGCTGCAGCAGGTGCTGCCGCCGCGGCTGCGCCGCCGGGTGGAGGCGCTGCGGGTGTACACGGTGCCGGAGCGCTGGGCGGGGCCGAGCGTCGACGCCGGTGTCCTGACCACGATCGCGACCGCGTGCCGGGATCATGAGCGGCTGCGCTTCGAATACCGTACATACGACGGCGGCCAGGCGGTCCGCACCACCGAGCCGCACCGTCTCGTGCACACCAGGCACCGCTGGTATCTGCTCGCCTGGGACCTGGATCGCGACGACTGGCGTACCTTCCGGGTCGACCGCATCCAGCCCCGCACGCCCGCGGGCCCTCGCTTCACCCCGCGCCCGCTGCCGGAAGGGGGCGACGTCGCGCGGCACGTGGCCCGTGGCGTCGGCGAGGCGACCTGGCGCTACCGGGCTCGGGTGATCGTCCATGCGCCGGCCGAGCGGGTGGCGAGGCGGTTGCCGGTGCCGGCCGAGATCCAGCCGGTAGGGGAGGACCGGTGCGTGTTCGAGCCCGGGTCGGACGATCCGCTGATGCTGGCGGGCTACCTGGCCATGCTCGGCGAGGACTTCACGGTCGAGGGGTCGCCCGAGCTGGCCGCGGAGCTGCATACGATCGCCCGGCGGTTCCTGCGCGCGATCGGCTCCTAGCCCGCGGCCGGTCAGGTGCCGCCGGCGGACCTGTCCAGAAGGGAGACGATGGACATCTCATGCGACAAGATCACAGGCGCGCTTGCGTCGAGGACTGAGCCCCGGCAAGATGCAGCATCTGCTCGAGCTTGCGAAGCGGGACACGATGGCCGCGATGCGGGTGGTTCGCGGGTTCGTCTGCGACCGGCTCGGAGCGCCGCCTACGCCGGCGATCATGACGCCTTTGTGTTTGACACGATCAAAACGCGGCAGTCGCTGCTGCACCGCCAACGAGAAGTCCCCCGCGGTATGGAGGAGTCGTGACGTACGAGATTCGTCCAATCGGAGTCGTCGAGTCGCCCTTGGCGGATCGCGCGAGCGCTCCGAAGCAGGGTGTGGAGGGCAGCCCCGAGGCTTGGCTGGTGTTCGATCCCGCAATGGCCGACGGTATCCGTGATCTTACGGTCGGCGATGAGGTGTTCGTCCTCACGTGGCTGCACCTCGCCGACCGATCCGTGCTGGCGGTACATCCGCGCGATGACCTGCGGAATCCGCTGACCGGTGTCTTCAGTACCCGTTCCTCCGACCGGCCCAATCCCATCGGTCTGCACCGAGTTCGGGTGCTCGCGATCGACGGGCTTCGGGTGCGGGTAGCCGATCTCGAGGCCATCGACGGCACCCCGATCGTTGACGTGAAACCGGTCCTGGACGCGACGCGCTAGCGGTGTTCTTCGGCCGAGAGGTGCCGCTCGGGGTCACGGCGAGCGCGGTCAGGAGGGTGGCCGCCGGTCTGCCTACGAGCCGGCGACGACTCCAGCGGGAGCCACCTCCCAGACGAAGCCGTCCGGATCGGTGAAGGGCCCGGCATCGCTGCCAATGATGAGCCGGTGCGAGCCAGTGCCGTCGGGAGCGACGCCGGCGACCTTGGCGAGGGCACGACTCTTGTAGAGGTGCCGGTAAGAAACGTGTCATGAGCCCCAAACGGCGTTGATCTTGCTGTGACTTGCCTGGTCAATGCTGGGCGGTCATGAAACACCCCCCGATGCACATCGACGAGCTGGTCGAGCACTGGACGATCCTGGACGAAGAGCGCGACCTCATCGCCGGAAAGCGCGACGCCACGCGACTCGGCTTCGCGATCTTGCTGAAGTTCTACACGCAGCACGGCCGGTTCCTGCGCGGCCGCTCGGAACTGCCAGACGACGTGGTTGAGCACGTGGCCAAACAGGTTCAGGTGCCGGCCTCAGAGCTCGGCTTCTACGAGTGGTCCGGCTCGACGATCGAGTACCACCGCAGTCAGATCCGCACGCACCTGGGCTTTCGCACCTGCACGACCGCGGACGCGACGAAGCTGGCGGTGTGGCTGGCCGAGAACGTCGCGCACGCCGAGCGGCGGCCCGAGCGGGTACGAGAGGAGTTGCTCAAGCATCTGCGCGAGGAGCGGATCGAACCGCCGACGCCTGGGCGGATCTCCCGGATCGTGGCTTCAGCGCTGCACAACGCGGAGGTCACCTGGTCGGTGCGGATCTGCTCCCGGTTGAGCCCCGAGACCACCCAGCGCATCTGCGCGCTGGTCGGCATCGACGATGCCAGCCGCGCGGGAGCCGAGGCGGTCGGCGACGGCCAGGAGCCGGCCAGCGAGACGGCTGTAGAGGACGACGACGAGAACTTCGACGTGCTGGCGTTCATCAAGTCCGCGCCGGGCAACGTGAGCCTGGAGTCGATGATGACCGAGATACGCAAGCTGGCGGCGGTCCGCTCGATCGAGCTGCCGCCCGGGTTGTTCGCCGACGTGGCGCCCAAGATGCTGGCGTCCTGGCGGGCCCGGGCGGCGGTGGAGGCTCCCTCGCACATGCGCACGCACCCGCGCGAGGTGACTGTCCTGCTGCTGGCGGCGCTGGTCCACGAGCGGGAGCGGGAGATCACCGACACACTGGTGGAGCTGCTGATCGCCACGGTGCATCGGATCAAGGCGCGGGCCGACAGCAAGGTGACCAAGGAGCTGATCAACGCGTTCAAGCGGGTGACCGGCAAGGAGAACATCCTGTTCAAGGTCGCCGACGCCGCCCTCGGTCACCCCGACGATCCGGTCCGCCAGGTCATCTTCCCGGCCGTCACCGGCGGTGAGCAGACGCTCAAGGATCTGGTGCACGAGTTCAAGACCAAGGGCCCGGCCTACCGCACCACGGTGCACCACGCTGCGCGCCTCCTACACCAACCACTACCGCCGCGGCCTGATCGCGCTGCTGGACACCCTGGAGTTCAGGAGCAACAACACCGTCTACCAGCCGGTGATCGAGGCGCTGGAGCTGATCCGCCGCTACGCCAAGGCGGGCAACACCACCTACTACCCGCGCGGCGAGGTGGTGCCCGAGCACCGCGGCACCGCGGGCGACTGGGAGAACCTGGTGTTCAAGAACGACAAGCGCGGGCGCCGGCGGGTGGTGCGGATGGTGTATGAGATCGTCACCTTCCAGGCGCTGCGCGACGCGCTGCGGTGCAAGGAGATCTGGGTGGCCGGCGCCCACTCCTTCCGCAACCCGGAGGAGGACCTGCCCAAGGATTTTGCCGCCCGCCGTGTGGAGAACTACGCCGAGCTGCGCAAACCGCTGGACCCGAAGGACTTCATCGCCGAGTTGAAGGCCGAGATGCGCGCGGAACTGGAGGCGCTCAACACCGCGCTGCCCAAGCTGGACTGGGTGGCGATCTCCGAGCGCAAGTTCGGCGCGATCAAGCTGACGAAGCTCGGCCCGACGGAGGAGCCGCGAAACCTGCGCAAGATCAAGAACGAGGTGAGGCGGCGCTGGGGCTCGGTTCCGCTGATCGACATGCTCAAGGAGGCGGTGCTGCGCACCGGCTGCCTGAAGGCCGTCACCTCGGTGGCGGGCAGCTCCAGCCTCAGGCAGGAGGTCCTGGCCGAACGGCTGATGCTGGCGATCTTCGGGTACGGCACTAACACCGGGATCCGGGCGGTCGCCGCCGGTGGCCACGCTTACAGCGAGGACGACATCCGCTACGTGCGGCGCCGCTACCTGACCCCTCAGATCGCCACCGACATCGCCACCGACATCGCCACCGACATCGCGATCGCCATCGCGAACGCGACCTTCACCGCGCGGGACGTGGAGCTGTGGGGCGAGGGGACGACCACCGTCGCCTCCGACTCCACGCACGTGCGCGCCTACGACCAGAACATCTTCACCGAGTGGCACTCCCGCTACGGCGGCCGAGGCATCCTCATCTACTGGCACATCGAACGCGGGTCCATGGTCGTGCACTCCCAGACGTTGCGCGCCTCGGCCTCGGAGGTGCACGCGATGATCGAGGGCGCGGTACGGCACGGCACCACGATGAAGGTCGAGGGCAACTATGTCGACTCCCACGGCCAGACGGAAATCGGGTTCGGCGTGACCAGGCTCTTGGGCTTTGACCTGCTGCCACGCATCAAGCAGATCAACAAGGTCAAGCTCTACCGCGTGGAGAGCGGTGAAAGCGACCTGTACCCGCGCTGACACCGGCGATGACCCGGCCGATCAAGTGGGAACTGATCGAGCAGAACTACGACCAGATGATCAAGTACGCCACCGCGATCAAACAGGGCACCGCCTCCACCGAGGCGATCCTGCGCCGCTTCACCGAGTCCGCCTCGCACCCGACCTACCAGGCCATGCTGGAGGTCGGCCGCGCGCAGAAGACCATCTTCGTTGCTCGCTATCTGCGCCTGCGTGAACTCCAGCGGGAGATCCAGGAAGGGCTCAACGTGGTGGAGTCCTCCAACGGCGCCAACAGCGTCATCTTCTACGGCAAGGGCGGTGACATCGCCACCAACCGGCGTGAGGAGCTGGAGATGAGCGTGTTGTGTCTGCGGATCCTGCAGGCCGCACTCGTGTACATCAACACCCTTATGCTGCAGGACGTCCTCGCCGATCCGGAGTGGGCCAAGCTGCTCAAGCCCGCCGACCGGCGCGGACTGACTCCGCTGTTCCGGCAGCACGTCCAGCCCTACGGCGAGGTACGGCTGGATGTGGCCAAGCGCCTGCCGCTCGGCGGCAGTGCACCGGCCCCGGAGGCGGGCAACCCGGAGTAGCTTCACGATCGTGATGGTGGACCGGTGCGCGCCGGCCCGACGCGACCGCGCGCATCGCATGCCTGGCCAAGCCGGGTCATCGTTTAGCGGCGATCTTGGCAAGCAGATCGTCGAAGGCGGCGCAGGACCGAGCCTGCCCGACGCGAGGGCACGCGGTGAACGAGCAAGATCCTAAAACCGAAGATGATCAATCAGGGCCTCTACGGGGCGAGGGGGTTGGCATTGTCATCGCTCCCTGTGGCCACCCGGCACGCCATTTGGCGGATAGGTTCCGACACTTGGCGATGCCGGGAAAGGGCGCCCGCGTCCTAGGCTCCGAGCCGGAAGGGAGTATTCAATGGGCAAATACACCATTTCGGACGACGTGCTCGTGCCTATGCGGGACGGTACGAAGCTGGCGACCACCATCCTCCGCCCTGACATCGACGAGCCTGTCCCGGCGCTGTTGTTGCGCACCCCCTACGGCAAGAGCTGGCAGGACCTCGCCCCGTTGGACTTCCTGCCGCCTCTCGCGCTGGTCGAGGCAGGATACGCGGTGGCGCTCCAGCTCAACCGGGGCATGTTCGACTCCGAGGGCACGTTCACCCCGCACATCGATGATGCCGCCGATGGCGAGGACGCGGTGCGGTGGCTGTGCGAGCAGGCCTGGTGCGATGGAAACGTCGGCGCCTTCGGCCCCTCGTACCTGGGATTCACCCAATGGGCCGCCGCCTCGACCGGGGTCGAGGGGCTGCGGGCCATAGTGCCCATGGTGTCCAGCGCCGATCTGTACCGTGCTCCCTGGTATTCGCCGGGAGGCGCGATGTCCCTGCACACCGGGCTCGCCTGGAGCCACACCCAGGCCGCGAATGTGCTGCGGGGCGATGTCCATCTCGACGCCGAGAAGGCGCGCGACCTCGCGGCCCTGGGCGCGGTCATGGCCGACCCCGACGCGGTCGTCCGGCACACCCCGACCTGCGACCACCCCTTGCTGGCCAAGCGCATGCCGTGGATGCTCTCCGAGGTGCTCCGGCGCCCGGACCGCGACGAGCACTGGCAGGCGCTCAGCGTGATCGACAAGGCGGCGTCGATCACCGCGCCGGCGCTCACCATCGCGGGCTGGTACGACCTGTTCCTCGGCGAGGGCTTGCAGGCCTACACCCGGATGAAGCAGGAGGGCGGCTCGGCCGCGGCCCGCGAGGGACAGCGGCTGATCATCGGGCCGTGGAGCCACATGAACCACCTCGGGAAGTTCCCCGACCGGAACTTCGGCATGATGGGCGGCATGGCCATGGCCGATCTCATCGGCGCGCACGTGGCCTTCTTCGACCGGTGGGTACGGGGCCGCGAGGACGCCCTGGACGGCCGGTCACCGGTGCGGATCTTCGTCATGGGAATCGACCAGTGGCGCGACGAGGCCGACTGGCCCCTGCCCGACACCCGCTACGTCCCGTACTTTCTCGACGGCGCGGGCCCGGCGAACACCGCCGCCGGCGCCGGACGCCTGTCCACGGCCGATCCTGCCCATGAGACCGCCGACGCCTATCTGTACGACCCGCGCCGCCCGGTGCCCACGCTCGGCGGCACGATCATGGATATGGTGAACTTCGACGGCCCGGCTGATCAGCGCCCGGTGCACGGCCGTGACGACGTCCTGTGCTTCAGCACCGAGATCCTCGACGATCCGCTCGAGGTCACCGGCCCGGTGTCGGCGACCTTGTTCGTGTCGTCCTCGGCCTTCGACACCGACTTCACCGCGAAGCTGGTCGACGTGCATCCCGACGGCAGGGCCATCATCCTGTGCGACGGCATCCAGCGCATGCGCTACCGCGCCTCACTCGAACGTCCCGAGCTCATGACGCCGGGCGAAGTGTACGAGATCACCATCGACATGACCGCGACCTCGAACGTCTTCCTGCCCGGCCATCGGATCCTGCTGGAGATCTCCAGCAGCAACTTCCCACGCTACGACCGCAATTCCAACACCGGCGGCGTCATCCACAAGGAGCACGAGGACGACATGGTCGCGGCCGTCAACCGCGTCCACCGCGGCCCCGATCAGCCCAGCAGGCTCATCCTGCCGATCATCAGCCGGTGATCTCGGGCGGGTGCAGCAGATAGCGCCGGGCCGCGAGCGCGAGGTGGACACGCAGCCGGCCCGGCGCGTCGCGTACCGGCCATCCCAGATGCCGCTCGATCGTCGCCAGCCGGGCGTGCAGGGTCGAGTGATGCACGAACAACGCCGCCGCGGCCAGCCGCAGACTGGCGTGGGACACGACGGCGACCAGCGTTTCCAGCACCCACGGCGCCGTCGCGGCCACGGCCTCGAGCGTCGCCACGTCCGGCACCTGCCCACCCGCGCCCCGCAGACCGGCCGCCAGCACCGTGAGCGTGCCCAGCTCTTCGGCCGAGACGACGCTGGGGCCGGGATCGCGCTCGTCGCCCTCGGCGGCGAAGGCCAGTGCCAGGCTCGCCTGCCTCCAGGATTTCGGCAGGTCAAGGACGGTAACCGCCGGACCGATGCCCGTCCTCGGGCTCCCTGTGGGACGCCGCGCGGCGGCGATGCGAAGGGGCGACGCGCCGTTCCGCCCCTGGAGCTCGATCTGTCCGGGGACGCCGGGTCGTGCGATCACCCTGCAGACGTCCTTCGTGCGCAGACCAAGCAGGTGCGCGGCCTCCAGCCGCGCCGGCTCAGCGGCGGCCGCGTCGAGCACCACGGAGACGGCGTCCGCGACGTCGACCGGCCCGATGAAGTCGTCCTGCTCGCGGCGTATGGCCTCGCGTATCGCGAACACCGCCCGATCCAGGACCATGCCCTCGACCAGCGTGCAGGACCCGATCCGCTCCAGCCACAGGGCAGGAGGGCCGCCCTTCGTCACCGGAGCCGACAGCCAGTCCGCGTCCGGCGCGGACACGGGCGGCCCCGACCAGCCGTCGACATCCACGCGAAGGGCGATGCCGCGCTCACTGTCGACGAACCGGACCGGGCAGCGGGTGATGTCCGCGACGGCGCGGAGGATCGGCTCGACACCGGTCCGGCCCTCGACCAGCGCATCGAAGCGCTCGATCACCCGGATCGCGGCCCCAGCCTCGGGGTCGAGCGAGGTGAGCTTGGCCGCGACCACGTGCATGTCCGCCATCCTGCCACGGCCGAAGCCGGGCCTGCACGTCAACGACAAGCTCACCGGCTCCGACGACAAGCCCCTCACGGTGACAGTGCGGCGGCACGCTCAAGGGGCAGGTCACGCTCGCGTTCGTTTCTGGTCAGCTCACCAGCGTGCAGGCTCTCGCGTACGCCTTGTCGGCCGTGCCAGGCAAAGCCGGGGATCCGCGCTGGCGGAAACAATCACGGTCTTGCCGGCCAGGGCAGCGGGGGTTACGACGGCCCCGGGCGTGAGCTGTGCTGACCGCCGGCAACATCGAGAAGCGTGGAGCCCCTTCGTTCTCAGCCGGTTTACGGAAGAAGGATGATCTTGCCGACGACGGTGCGGTCGATGAGCATCTGGAGCGCCTTGGCAGCCTCGGACAATGGCAGCCGCGCCGCCACCTCGGGTCGTAGTTCACCGGTGCGGAGCAGTTCGAGGAGGGTGGTCAGGTCCTCGTCGAAGTTCTTGTTCTGGCTGAGGCCGTAGAACGTCCAGCGGCGTCCGCCGGGTCGCAGCGACCACCACAGCAGCTTGCCGACCGTGGACAACAGCTTTCACGGCGGCCCGATCCGCGACCACGCCGGGTCGGGCCGCTCCTTCCCGACCCCTGTCCGCCCTATCGGAGACGACCGTGGAACTGGGCATCCTCTCCTTGCCTCGAGGACTACGACGACGTGTTCGCGGAGAAGCTGCGGCTGCTGCTCGCCATCCGTGAGAACCCCGAACACGTCACCTGGCGCGGGCGGTTCCGCCCGGCCATGGACGGCCTGTCCGTCCAGCCCTCGCCCCAGCAGTTGCCGCTGTGGCTCGGCGTGGGCGGCACCCCCTCCAGCGTGGAACGCGCCGGCTGCCTCGGCCTGCCCATGGCGCTCGGCCTCATTGGCGGGGACATCCGAACTGGTCCGCCCCCTCGCCGAGCACTACCGCCTCACCCCGCAGCACCGCGAAGGTCGAGGCGCGCGGATGTCTTCATCAGGGGCATGTGGGCGTTGGGCGACGCGTCGGCGTACGCGACCATCCTGGAGAGCGAAGGGGGGAGCCTGGCGAACGTCGTGCACTGGAGAATCGCAACGGTGGAAGGCCAAAGTTTCGACGAGGGTGTGGCCGCGTTCCAACAGGTGTGGAACCCGGCTGACCATCACGGTCCACGTCGTCGCCGGGTTGGCCCCTGGGTTCCTGGTTGAGATTGACGCCGTCGCGGTCGTGTGACACCCGCCGGGATTGTGCCCGGCGGCTTCGGGCGTACTGGGCCATTACCGGACGGCGGCGGCAGGTGACGACTGTTCACTCCTAGGTCAACGACGCCCGCGGCAACTACGAGGGCGCTCCAGCGGCCGGCTCTACCTGCCGTCCGGCCAGGAAGCCTTCTACTGGACGCAGCACCGTTGCCATCCACGCGGGCGCCCGGACCCCGGCGACGACCCGAAGGACGTCGACGCCTTCCGAAGTGTCGGTCGCAAGCCGTGACGCCTGCCCTACCGCGGAGTGTCGACCGCCGCGGCCAATCGCTGGAACTCCTCGTAGTAGCCGTTGAACCAGAAGTCGATGGTCTGCGTCAGGGCGATCGCGGTCAGGTCGCGGTGCGGGTCGTTGAACCAGCTGGTGCCGTAGCCACCCTCCCAGCCGTAGCGGCCCGGCTGCGAGACCTCGTCGGGTGTGACGCTGACGGCCATGCCGTACCCCCAGCCGCGACCGGTGAGCGGGAAGCCGGCATCGGCGAGCTGCCGTGGCGTCAGGTGGTTCATGGTCAGCAGCCGGATCGACTCGGCCGAAAGCAGGCGCCGGCCATGGTGGACGCCCTGGTTGAGTAGGAACCGGCTGAATGCCAGGTAGTCGTCGATGGTTGAGGCCAGCCCTGCGGCACCGGAGGGAAACGCGGGCGGCCGGGTCCACTCCTCCGGCCGCGAGTAGGGCTGGAGCTCCAACTGTCCCGTCTGTGGGTTTGCCCTGTACAGGCCGGGCAACCGCGAGGCGTCGGCGCGTGACAGGGAGAATCCTGTGTGGTTCATGCCCAGCGGCCGGAAGACACGCTTGCGGAGAAGCTTCTCCAGCGGTTCCCGCGCGGCCCGGGCGATCAGCACGCCGAGCACGATGGAGCCGGTGTTGTACTGCCACCGCTGGCCGGGCTTGTACATCAGGGGCAGGGTGCCGTACCGCCGGATCCACTCGTCCGGGTCGTGCGGCGTCCGTGGGTCTGGCTGATCCATCACCAGCTGCAGCTCGTCGGCCGCGGTGATGATCGGGTACGGCGGCTGGAAGCTGGGTTCGAAGATGATGCCGTGGCCCATGCGGACGGTCAGCAGATCTTCGACCGTGATCGGGCGCGCCGCCGGCACAGTTTGGTCGAGCGGTCCGTCGATCCGGGTGAGCACCCGCCGGTTGGCCAGCTCGGGCAGCAGCCGGTCGACCGGCTCGTCCAGTACCAGCCGGCCCTCCTCGACCAGCATCATCGTGGCTACCGCGATGATCGGCTTGGTCATCGAGGCCATCCGGAACGGCGTGCTCCGTCGCATCGGCTCGTGGCCATCCAGCGTCAAGGTGCCGATCGTGTTGACGTGCAGCAGGCCGCGGTGGGCGACGAGGTAGACGATGCCGGCCAGCTCGCGCCGCGCGACGCGGGCCGCCATCGCCTCGTGCAGCCGCGCGAGTCCAGCCCGCCACGACCCGCTGGTGCCGGCCGACGCCGGCGCCACCAGACCGCCCGGCACCACACCAGCGGTCAACGCGGACGCGCCGATCGCCGCCGCACCCGCCAACACTGTTCGCCTATCCATGTCACGGTTCCTTCCATCTCGTACCGACAGCGGATGTTCCGCTTCGCGCATGCTGGGTGAGAAGCTTGTCGCCGGCCGAACTCATCGGTGGCCGTCACCTTCGCGGCCCGCCCAGAAGCCGCACTGGTGGTCGACCGCGAACGGGATGCTCGCGTAGTTGCGCAGTGAGGCGGCGGCGATACCGATGCTGCCGCAGGTGCCTCCCCTCGGCCGCACCGAGGAGCCGCCGGTGGAGAACAGGAGGGTGCCGCTGTGAAGTGGTCGGCCGCGGCGGCGAGTGCGGATCGCAGCGTGTCCGGACGCATCACGTCGGCGGCGAAGCCTGCGGCGTGGACTCCGGCCACGGCGAGTTGCGCGGTGAGCCCGTCGACCTTCTGCTGGTTCCGGGCGATGAGTGCGACCTGGTAGCCCTCGGCTCCGAAGCGGTGGGCGATTGCCAGGCCAAGGCCGGGTCCCGCGCCGACGATGGCGATGACGGGCATGGATGAGCTCCCTGTCCGAATAATGACTCGGGTCGATTCGGGTCCGTCCGGTGCAGGCGGCAGCCAGGTGACAGCGGGCCGGCGCTCGTTCGTTCTTGGCCGGTCTACGGAAGAAGGATGATCTTGCCGACGACGGTGCGGTCGATGAGCATCTGGAGCGCCTTGGCGGCCTCGGACAATGGCAGCCGTGCCGCGACCTCGGGTCGTAGTTCACCGGTGCGGAGCAGTTCGAGGAGGGTGGTGAGGTCCTCGTCGAAGTTCTTGTTCTGGCTGAGGCCGTAGAACGTCCAGCGCCGTCTGCCGGGTCGCAGCGACCACCACAGCAGCTTGCCGACCGTGGACAACAGCGGTGTGAACCGCCAACCTGTGTCGTCCAGGCTGGATGTGGTGCCGTAGGCGACCAGCCGGCCGCCGCGGGCCAGTGACCGCCAAGACTCGTGCAGGCCGGGACCGGTGCCGTGGTCGAAGACTGCGGCCACGCCGTCGGGGACGATTTCGCGTACCCGGTCGGCGAGGTGCGGCTGCCGGTAGTCGAGCGGGATCGCGCCGAGTTCGCGGAGCCGGTCGTGTTTGGGCGGCGAGGCGGTGCCGATGACCTGGGCGCCGGCGCGCAGCGCGAGCTGGACCAGCAGCGTGCCGACGCCGCCAGCCGCGCCGTGCGCGAGGACCGTCTGGCCTGCCTTCACCTTCGCGGCGCGGTGCACCATCTGGTACGCGGTGACGCCGTTGGTAATGAGGGCGACGACTTCTCCGGCATCCAGTTCGTCGGGGACCGGCACGAGATGGGCCGTCGGCAAGACGATCCGCTCGGTCCATGCGCCGGTACGGGTCATGGCCGCGACCTGCTGGCCCACCGGCACCGCGGCGTCCGGTCCGGCCGCCTCCACCGTGCCGACCAGGTCATAGCCGGGCACGAATGGAAACTTCGGCTGGGCGAAGTAGCGCCCGCGTAGCATCTGCACCTCGGCGGAGACCACCCCGGTGGCCGCGACACGGACCAGCGCTTGGCCCGGACCGGGTGGCCGCACCTGCCGCCGCCGAAGCTCTAGCACGTCCGGCTCGCCCGAGCGTGGCATGACGACCTGCAGTGTCTCCACGGCTATGCCTCCTTTTCGTCAGGATCCCGCTCGTCTGCCGGGTGCAGGCGGGTCAGGGCTCGGTACATGGCGTGGCGCGAGGGTCGGGGGCCGGGTGGTCAGAAGGCGTAGGGCCCGTACCGGCCCCACATGATGACCGCGGCGACGATGAGCAGGATCGCGTTGAACCCGATTGCCTGCGGCTCCTTGCGGCGGGCGTGGAGGCCCATGGCCAGGACCATGATCACAGCCAGGCCGGTGGCGGCCAGCGGGGTGAGCACGGTGGCGATGTCGAAAGCACCCGGCAGGATCAGCCCAAGGGCGCCGGCGAGTTCGGCGACGCCGATCAGACGCACCACGGGTGTGGAGACGTCACTGACCCACGGCAGCTGGGATATGAGCTTTTCGCGGGGCTGGGTGGCCTTGGTGACGCCGGCGGCTGCGAACAGCGCGGCGAGGACGCCTTGCAGGATCCACAGGAACACGTTCATCGGAGCGGAAAACCTTCTTCTTCGGTCGCGCCGCAGCGGGGATCGCCGCGGCGGACGAGGATTGAGCGGATCAAGATTCAAAGGCGGAGAGCTGGGCAACGTCAGCCGGTGAAGACGCGCTCGGCTTCGTCGCGCTGGGTGTGCAGGTCCCAGTAGAGAGGGGCGATCTCCTCGGCCTCGGCGGTCGGGATTTCGGGAGGGCCGCCCGCGCCGATCCACACGCCGATGGCGACGTGCGCGGCCTGGATACCGGTGCCGGCCAGCTCCTTGTGCAGGTTGAGCGCCCAGTTGCGCAGCGCCGCCTGGGCGGGGTTGACGTTGCCGAGCATCGGGATGGGGTCGACCGAGCCGGCACCGTTGGTGAAGAGCAGGGTGCCCGCGCCGGCCTCACGCATCGCGGGCAGGACGGCCTGGGTGGCGGTGATGGCGCTGCAGAGCAGGAAGTCGATCCATCCCTGTACATCGGAGGCGCTGGTCTGGGACGGGGAGGTGAGGTTCACGGAGCCGATGCTCGGAGCGGGGGAGTGCTCCAGGACGTCGATGCCGCCGAAGCGGTTGGCGGCGTCCTTGAGGGCCTGGGTCAGCGCGTCGTGGTCGAGCACGTCCGCCGGGAACGCGGCGGCGGTGATGCCCTCGACGGTGAGCCGGCCGACGAGGTCGTCGAGCTTGGCGCGGTTGCGGGCGATGAGAGCGACGTCGTAGCCGCGCGAGCCGAAGGTGCGGGCGATGGCGAGGCCCATTCCGGGGCCGGCTCCGACGATGGCGATGCTGGGCATGGTGAAGTCCTTTCGTGGGGAAGCGTCTGGGATACGGACTGGTCAGGCGACGGTGATGGCGATCTTGCCGAGGGTGCCGCCGCCGAACGCGGCGAACGCCTCGGGGGCCCGCTCCAGGTCGAACTCGGAGTTCACCGACACCTTGAGTGCGCCGGAGGCGACCTGTCCGGCGAGTGTGGACAGGGTGTCGGCGGTCGGGTTGGACCGGATCATGGCGGTCTGCAGCTTGCGGTCCTCCGAGGCCTCGGGGACGGTGAGGGCGGAGGCGACGGCGCCGCCGTCGCGGGTGAGCGCGGTGAGCTCGGCCACGTCGCCGGCGAGGTGCAGCACCGCGTCCACTCCGTCGGGAGCGGCCGCGCGGACCTGCGCGCTCACGTCCTGGGTGTAGTCGATGACGGTGACCTCGGCGTCGGTCAGCGCGGCGACTAAGTCGGTCTCGGGACCCGGCTTGGCCGTGGCGATCACGCGCGCGCGCCGGGCCGCGGCCAGCTGTACGGCGATCGCACCAACGCCGCCGGTGGCACCCGAGATCAGCACCGTCCTGCCTTCCAACGGGCCGACCAGGGCGAGACCGTCGAAGGCGGCGGTGCCCGCCAGCCCGAGCGCACCCGCGTCACGCACCGAGACTCCCTCCGGCCGGCGGGCGAGGCCGATGGCGGCGGGAACGGCGACGTACTGCGCCATCGACCCGGTGCCCAGGTGCGGCTTGGTCACCACGCCGAACACGGCGTCGCCGACCGCGAAGCCCTCGACACCGTCACCGACCGCCTCGACGGTGCCGGCGAAGTCCTTGCCCGGGATCAGCGGGAAGCGGTGCTCCATCATGCCCTGCAGGTATCCGGCCGCGGTGCCCAGGTCGAACCCGTTCACCGACGACGCCTGCACCCGTACCAGCAGCTCGCCCGCCTCCGGGCGGGGTGCCTCCACCTCGGTCACCTCGGGGGTCCCTGGCACCTGCGCCAGCGTCACGGCTCGCATCACACACTCCTCCAGTCGATCTGGAAAGGTCTTTCCGGTTCTTCGGTCAGCATAGCAGCCAAATGGATAAGCCTTTCCAGTTCGGTAGAGTGGGGTCCATGAACCCAGGCGACCAGCAAGCCGACGACCTCACCCCGCCGCTGCGCAGCGACGCCGAACGCAACCGCGAACGTGTCCTGGCCGCCGCCCGCACCGTGTTCGCCCGCGACGGCCTAGGCGCCTCCATGGCGTCGGTCGCCCGCGAAGCGGGCGTTGGCATCGCCACGCTGTTCCGCCGCTTCCCCGCCAAGGAAGACCTGGTCGCCGCCGTTTTCGCCGACCGCATGGACGCCTACGTCGACGCCGTCTCCACCGCCCTGGCCGACCCCGACCCCTGGCACGGCTTCACCGGCTACCTCCACACGGTGTGCGCCATGCAGGCCGCCGACCGCGGCTTCGCCGACGTGCTGACCATGACCTTCCCCACCGCCAAGGCCCTGGAAGCCCGCCGCGAAGAGGCCTACGACGGCGCGGTGCGCCTCATCGCCCGCGCCAAAACCGCAGGCCACCTGCGTGACGACTTCGCCCCGCAAGATCTGGTCCTGCTCCTCATGGCCACCGCGGGCGTCATCACCGCCACCGCCGACGCCGCCCCCGAGGCCTGGCGCCGCACCCTCGCACTGATGATCCAGTCCTTCCAGGCCCCGGCCCGCGACCCGCTCCCCGCCCCGCCCACGAACACCGCCCTGTACCGAGCCATGATCAGCCTCGGACGCACATGCTCCGCTCCCCGTGAATCGGCCGGAAGCTGATCTCGAAGGGCGCTCTCACAAACGGTCCTTTACTGGAGCAAGATCATTCGATAGCTGAGGAGACCCTCTGGACCCCCGGATCGATTCGCACAACCCGTTCTCACTCGAAAGCGGGAGACACCCCCTTATGAGAGTTGCATTGTGCGAAAATTCGGGCCTATGACGAACCCTCACCCCGCACCCGCGTCCGATCCGGACGACATCGAGCGCCACCCGTGCCCGCGCTGCGGCGCCGAGCCCGGTTCGCCGTGCCGCTCGCGCGGCGGCGCGGTCGCCAGCGCCTACCACACCGGCCGCTTCACCAAAGTGCCCCGACTGGCGAAACTGCTGCGGGTCCCCACTCCGGCCGACCGCGGACCCGGGCAACCTTGGCGGCCCGGCACCCCGCCCCCGGCACCGATCGACCCCGACACCCCGACCGCGGACATCCGGATCGGCTACGCGCGCTGCTCGACCCTCGGCCAAGAGCTCGACTCGCAACTCGACGCGCTCGCCGCCAAGAACATCCCCCGAGACAAGATCTTCGCTGAGAAGATCAGCACCCGGGTGCGGGTCCGTCCGCAGTTCGAGGCCGCGCTGGCCGCCGCCCGGGAGATCAAGGCCCACGCCCCGCACTGCCGGGTGATCCTCGCGGTTTACGAGATGAAGCGGCTCGGCCGCGACGCCGCCGAGCTCACCGCGCTCGCCGACCACCTGTCCGCCCACGGCCTGGTGCTGGAGATGCTCGCCGGACCCCTCGCGGGGATGTACGACCCCAGCGGGCACGGCAGGCTGCTGTTCGCGTTCTTCGCGGCGATGGCAGAGACCGAGCGGGAGAACATCCGCGAGTCCACGCTGGAAGGGCTGGACGCCGCGGCCCGAAAGGGTAAGCAGGGCGGCCGGCCACCGGTCATTACCGAGGACATGCTGCACACCGTGCTGCGGCGCCGAGCGCTCGGAGAATCCGTCGAGCAGATCCAGCCCGACCTGATCATACCCACCGGCAAGCGCAAGGGACGGAACCCCTCCGTCGCCAGCATCTACCGGGCGCTCGCCGAGCACGCCAAGCGCGAGGCATACCCCGAAGCCGTCGAACAGGCGCACGCCGACTTCGCCGCCCTCCAGGCTTGGTGAACTTCCGGGTCCGCACACCGCGACGGCATCCAGCACCGACCATGGTCGTACTCATCGACAACCGCTGTACCGATGCATCAAAACCGAACCCCGCAGGCTTGACGGCACAAGCATGGGTAAGACCCGGCACAAGAACCCGCGCACCGCCACGCGCTACGTCAAACCCGGTACCGAGGCCATGGCGGCCGTCACCACCCACCTAGCGCCGCCCCGCCGTACCCATTGAACAGCTTTTCTCTCTGGCGAACGGGTCGCTGCCCCTCAGGCGTACTGCCATGCGCGAGCTGGAGATCCGCCATCCCGGCCTAACCTGATAAACCACCGGCCAGTACGAACACGCCAAGCGCTTCTACAGCAATACCGGCAAGACAGCGACAGCCCTCGGACCGAGAATCAACGCCCCTGCCCGCACTTCTGACGACGATCGCCGACACCCGCCCAGACAACAATCACGTGCTGTTGAGCAGGGCCGACGCCGCCGTTTGGGGCTCATGACACGTTTCTTACCGGCACCCCTACTAGAACATAAGCCGCAAACTACTCAAATCAAACGCCCTCTCAGAGGGTCAGGTCCCAGACGCGTGCGACGCCGTCCCGACCGGCGGTCAGGGCGACCGGGCGATCTTGCATCGTGGTGACCACCACAGCTTCGACGCTCCAATTGTGGCCGGTCAGTGGCGGCCCGATTTGTCGACCGCTGGCGAGGTCCCAGAGCCGTATGGTCCCGTCCTCGCCGCCGGTCACCACGACCGCCCGTTCGCCGACCATGGCGACGTCCAAGGCGTTGATCCTGCCCTCATGGCCGGTAGACGGTTCGTGGATCGGATCATCCTCTTCGCCCCCGGACAGGTCGAACACGTACACCTTTCCGGAGTCCGTGCCTGCCACGACGACCGGACGGCCGTCGAGCTCGGACAAAGCGACGGCGTATGTCCGCCCGTCGTTCACATAGAACGACGCGGCCTGCTCGCCGTTCGCCAGATTCCACATCTCCACATACTCTTCCCCGCCCCCAACGACCAGCGAGCGGCCGTCGATTCGTGCGGTGGCGAGACCCCAGATGGGGCCAGCGGCCAACTCCACCGGAAGCTCCTCGGCGGACAGCCCCAACACCTGGACTCCGTCCCAATGGACCCCGCTGCTTGCTACGAACTGGGGCGGTCCCTCGCCCTTCACGGTGGCGATGGACGAGATGTAGAGCCCGTCGTACGTCGTCCCGCGGAGCAGTTCGCCGCTGTCCAGGTCCCAGATGGCCGCTCCCTGTTCATCGCCGCCGGCCGCCAGCACCACGCGCCCGTCGGAAACGGCCACGGCAACCGAGTCGATATCGTTCTCGGCGTCCGGATACTCGGCGGCGAGCGGATCCTCGGCGCAGGCGTACGCCAGCGGCCGCTCCCGCCACTCGTCCTGCAGCGGAGCCCAGCTCCACAGCTTGTAGTCGCCGGTGCATACCACCAACGGCGCCCCGTCCACATCGACCACCGCGAGGTCGTCGATCCGGCCGTCAGGCGCCGCGCTGCTCAGAATCAAACGTTCGTCAGACACCCGGGCAGGATAATCGGCGCGTGCGACGACCTGGATGGCATCAAGAGGTGATCCGCAGGGCAAAACAGTGAGCCAGGACAGTAGGGACACCCAAACCTGTTCCTGCCGATAATGTCATCCGCGCAGGTCATCCGGCTTGCCCGACTCCTCCTGGCGTGAAACCGCGCTGCGGTTGCTGCCGCTGGGGGATAGGGACAAGGACGCCGAGATTCTTGCCCTCCGCCACCAGATCCGCGTTCTTGAACGGCAACTCGACGCCGACGCCAGGGCGAGGTTTGCTCCGAGGAGCGCGCCGCCGGCCCTTCACCCACCACGCCCACGGGTGGCGCGGCGGCTCCCACCCTGTACCCCTCGTACCCCTTCGACAGCTCTCAGCAGGCCGACCTCTGGGATCAGCTCTTCAGCAATCTCGATTCTGACGACGAATTCTGGAACGAGATCACCACTCGCGACGTCAAGACCAAGCGCCGCCTGCCATGGATCCGCCCGGCAACCTGGTAGGCGCCAACGCCACCGCAACCGGCCTTCAGGGAGGATCGGACCGGATTTTGGCGCTACAAAGTCGATCTTGACGACGATTCGGTGACGACGGCTTTTTGCCCTGATGGCGCGCCCTAACGTGCCTGCTCATGCCTGTGGATTTCCTCTCAGATGAGCAAGTAGCCCGCTATCGCCGGTTCCGGCCCGAGGTGTCGGTGGCCGAGCTCGAGCGGTTCTTCCGGCTGGACGTCAAGGCGCTGCAGGCGCTGGCGGGCAAGCGTCGTCCGGCGACGAAGCTGGGGTGGGCAGTGCAGTGGGGGACCGTGCGGATGCTCGGCACCTTCCTGGCCGAAGACCCCCCGGACGTGCCAAGGGACGTGCTGGAGTTCGTCGCCGAGCAACTCGACATCAACCCGGCGTGCGCGCCGGAGTACCTGACCCGGCCGAAGACCGCCTACGAGCACGCCTGGGAGATCCGGGACCTGCTGGAGCTGTCGGAGTTCTCCAAACGCGAGCAGGAGGTTCGCGACTACCTGGCCGCCCGGGCGTGGTCGACGATCGAGGGGCCGCGGGCGTTGTTCGACCGTGCCGTGGTGCACATGCTGCGCGAAGGCATTCTGCTGCCCGCGGGTATCACCACCCTGACCCGGCTGATCAGTGAAGTGCGCCGGGCCGAGCACGCCCGGTTGTATCGCACACTGGCCGAGCGCGCCGGCCCAGAGCTGCGGGCGCGGCTGGCCGATCTGCTGCAGGTGCCCGCCGATCGGCGAGTGTCGGAGCTGGACGGCTACGTACCGCGCCGACGCGGGCCTCGGGCCGAGTGATGGTGGCGGAGCTGCATCGGGTGGCCGAGATCGTCGGATTGGGCGCCGGGGCCGTGCGGCTGGACCCGGCGCCGGCGGTGAAACTGTCGGCGCTGGCCCGCTACGGGCTGGTCTCCAAGGCGCCGACGTTACGAGATCTGGAAAGCGATCGGCAGGCGGCCACGCTGCTGGCCACCGTGCGGCACCTGGAGACCTCGTCCGTCGATGACGCCCTGGACGTGCTGGATCTGCTCATCACCTCCAACCTGCTGGCCCGGGCCGAGCGGGCGGGCAAGGCCGAGCAACTGCGCACGTTCCCCAAGTTGCGCAAGGCGGCGCGCACGATGGCCTCGGCGGTGGAGGTGCTGATGTCGGCGCCGGAGGCGACCGAGGATCGGCTGGTGTCGCTGGTGGAGGTGTGGAAGGCGATCGAGGAGGTGGTGCCGCGCGAGAAGCTGGCCTCGGCGGTAGAGACGGTCGCGGCGTTCGTGCCTACGACTGACGATGACGCAGCCGCCGAATGGCGAGCCGAGCTGGTCAAGCGCTACCGCACCGTGCAGGGCTTCATCGAGCTGCTGCTGGAGGTGATCCGCTTCCGCGCGGTCGAGGCCGACCGCGCGGTGCTGGCGATGGTGCGCACCGCCGCGGCTATGGCCAAGAGCCGCCGCCGCTACGCGCCGAGCGATATCGCCGCGCACGAGGAGCTGATCACAGGGTCATGGCGGCCGCTGGTCTACCGCAATCCGGATGTGCCGGAGGGGAAGATCGACAAGGCCGCGTTTGTGCTGTGCGCGGTCATGCACCTGCATCACGCGCTGCGCCGGCGCGATATGTTCGCCGAAGGGTCCGAGCGCTGGAGCGACCCGCGGGCCCGGCTGCTGGACGGGAACGCGTGGCAGCAGGCGCGGCCGCGCGTCCTCACCTCGCTGGAGCTGGAGGTCGAACCGGCCGGGCATCTGGCCGAGCTCGCCAGTGCATTGGAGGGCGCCTACGCCCGGGTGCTGGACGGCTTGGGCGCCAACACCGCGGTGCAGTTCGTCGGCGGCCGGCTGCAATTGGAGAAGCTCGGCGCGGCCGAAGAACCGCCCTTGATGAAGGAGCTGCGCGCGCTGATCGATGGCATGCTGCCCCGGCTGGACTTTCCCGAGCTGGTGCTGGAGGTGTTCGACCGCACCGGCCTGCCGGGCGACTTCACCCACATCTCCGGCGCTGATGCGTCGATGGAGGACTTCGGGGTCAGCCTGGCCGCGCTAATCGTGGCCGAGGCATGCAACGTCGGCCTGGTCCCGATCGAGAAACCGAACGTGCCCGCGCTGACGAGGGCCCGGCTACTCCAGGTCGACCAGGGCTACCTGCGCGGCGAGACGATCGCGGCGGCCAACGCCCGCCTTATCGCCGCCCAGGCCGAACTCGACATCGTCGCCTGCTGGGGCGGCGGGCACATCGCCTCGGCCGACGGGCTGCGCTTCGTGGTGCCGGTGCAGAACCTGCACACCGGCCACAACCCCGTCTACTTCGGCCGCCAGCGCGGCGCGACCTGGCTGAACGTGGTCAACGACCAGGTGATGGGCATCGGCGGGCTGGTCGTGCCCGGCACACTGCGCGACTCGCTGTTCATCTTGGACGCCATCCACAACCTCGACGGCGGGCCCAAGCCCGAGACGGTGGTCACCGACACCGCCAGCTATTCCGACATCGTCTCGGGCCTGTTCGCGATCTGCGGCTACCAGTTCTCCCCGCGCATCGCCGACCTGGCCGACACCCGCCTGTGGCGCACCAACACCCGCGCCGTCTACGGGGCGCTGGAGCACATGTCCCGCCACACCGTCCGGCTGGACAAGATGCGCGCGCACTGGGGCGATATGCTGCGCGTGGCCGGCTCGCTGACGATGGGCACCGTACGCGCCTACGACCTGATCCGGATGTTGTCGGCCGACGGCCGCACCACCGGCCTGGGTGAGGCGTTCGCCCACTATGGCCGCATCTTCAAGACGCTGCATCTGCTGCAGTTCATCGCCGACGAAGGCTATCGTCGGATGATCGGCACCCAGCTGAACGTGCAGGAGGCCCGCCACCGGCTGGCGCGGAAGATCGCCTTCGGCAACCGGGGCCAGCTGCGTCAGCGCTACCGTGAGGGCCTGGAGGACCAGCTGGGCAGTCTGGGGCTGGCGTTGAACGCGGTCATCTGGTGGAACAGCCTGTATCTGGATGCTGCTGTCAAGCACTTGCGCGAGCAGGGGTTCCCGGTCACTGACGAGATGTGCGCGCGGCTGTCGCCGATTCAGTACGACCACATCAACTTCCTGGGCCGCTACGCCTTCTCCCGCGCCGATGTGGCTGGGGGCTTGCGTCCCTTCCATGACGGTGCTCACGAGGGCGGTTGAACCCCGGCGTGGCCAGGCGGTCAGGCGCCGAGACCGGGACCGGCATCCTCGGCCAGCATCCGATAGGCGCTGGCCAGCGACGGGTGCCGGCCCTTGTTCTTGCCCGCGGGGATGACCAGCTTGGCCGCGATCTCCGGCACCGGCACGCCCCGGGCACGCAGACTGCGGGCGTAGGCCGCCATGTCGTCGTCGAACACCTTGGGACGTCCGCCGTGGCGGCCGCGCTCGCGCGCGGAGGCCTGGCCTTCGAGGGACTTCTCCCGGATGTACTCGCGTTCGGACTCGGCCATCCCGGCGAAGAACGCGAACAGCGCGGCCCCGTGCCCGGACGGGTCGTACACCCCCTGCAACGGGCCGGTCAGCAGCTCCAGCTGGATGTCGGCCCGGCGCAGCTCTTCGGCGATGGTGAGCAGCTCGGCCGCGCCGCGGCCCAGGCGCTTCATCTCGTGCACCGTGAAGATCACCCGCTGGTGCGGGACAGCGGTCTTGATCGTGCGGGCGTAGTCCATGGCCTTGGCGAACTCCGGCCGCACCTTCACGCGCGTGCTGATTTTCTCGGAGAAGATCGGCTCGCATCCCGCCGCCTCTAGGGCGTCCAGTTGGCTCTGCAGTTCCTGTTGCACGGTGCTGCACCGGGCATAGCCGACCCTGGTCGGCCTGACCCGAGCACCGGCGACAGCGGCCTCGCGTGCCGGGCCCGCCGCCCAGGCCCGGCCCGGCCCGCGATCGACGGGCGTGCGCACCTCCAGCTCGGCCCGCAGTTGCGGTACCAGCATGAAGCGCGGTGTGTGGTACTTCGGGGCAACCTTCCCACCCCGGGGTCCGGCAGGCGCTGCCCGCCGATGCCTGGCACGTCGGACAGTCGAACGCCTCAACCGCGGCCGCCGGGTCATCAAGATCGCTCATGTTGCAAAACCTACCGCGAGCCTTGTTGTGAGAACACGGTTTTGCGAGAGGTTGTGAGAATGACGGTCAGGTACAAATCGGACACTGCCGGGTGGCGGGTCGGGATCTGTCAGAACTCCTCATTTCTGCGAGTACGGTCTCACGCGCAGGAAGGATGCTCTGGGAACGAGATGGCCACATGATCCGTCAGTGGCCAGAACCGAGTCTGGTCACTGACAGCGATCCCCTGACGGTAACTGATCATCATTGGCGGTTATGCCGTGCCGCTCTTTGCCCGATCGGGATGGCTCTCGTGCAGGAGGGAGCGCAGTTCGGCGGTGTCGATGATGTGGGCCAGCCTCGGGAAAATGCTGGTCATCAGGTTCTGGTGGGCCTGTGGATCCGGGTCGGTGACGCCGTCGGAGAGGACGTAGAGCTGGTAGTCGCGGTCGGCGGCGTCGGTGACGGTGGACAGTACGACACCGCTGGTGGTGATGCCGGCGATGACCAGGGTGATGATTCCGCGATCCCGCAGTTGCCGGTCGAGGTCTGTGGTGGACAGGGCGCCGTAGCGGGTCTTGCGGACGGTGATGTCGCCGGGCTCGGGAGCGAGTTGATGGTGGAAGGCGGTGTCAGGTTCCTCGTGGTGCATGAGGTGCTGCTGGCCGATGAAGGAGAATGTCTTGTTGGCCGGCGGGATCGCCGCCCAGTCGGCTTCGGTGAATCCGACTCGCACGTAGGCGATGGTGGCGCCGTGGGCTCGCATGTCGGCGATGGCGCCGGCCACCCGTGACAGCAGCGCGTCCGGGTTGGCCAGACCGGGGAGCGAGGCCAGGATTCCCTGCTGGTAATCCAAGACGAGCAGCGCTGCCGTCCGGGGGTCCAGCGCCG
Organism: Nonomuraea polychroma; assembly: GCF_004011505.1. Taxonomy (NCBI): domain Bacteria; kingdom Bacillati; phylum Actinomycetota; class Actinomycetes; order Streptosporangiales; family Streptosporangiaceae; genus Nonomuraea; species Nonomuraea polychroma. The sequence goes on along the minus strand of NZ_SAUN01000001.1, from coordinate 3,540,332 downwards.
GGGTCGTGAAGGTCATTTCTCTCCTTGGGTGATGAGGGCGCCCTGACACGCGAGATCACGTCCCGGGGCCTGCATGTTGGGCGTGAGTCGTGAGGTGCCGCTGGGTGACGGTGGAGGCCGTCTCCGAGCTGTGCGCGGAGGGGCGAACCGCTCCGAAGAGGGGGTTGTCAGGCGCGGCTCGGTGCTGGGTCCGGCTCGGCGAGGGGCGCCGCGGCGCGTCGGGGGAGCAGGAGCGGAGTCGTCAGCAGGAGCACGCCGGCCAGGCCGATGGCCGTTCGCGGGCCGAGCAGGCCGCCGAGCACGCCCCATGCGGCCGTCCGGAGCGCGGTCGAGGCCTTGGTCGTCACCGTCCAGGCGGACAGCGTGCGGGTGATCCGGTCGGGCGCGGTGCGCTCGAGACGGTAGGTGGCGCAGACGGGGTTGAAGAGCCCGCAGCAGAAGATCAGCCCGAGCTGGACGCCCATCACCAGCAGCAGCCCTCCGGTCCGCGGCCCCACGAGGGTCAGCCCGACGAGCCAGATCGCGCGCAGCGTCCCGGCCACGACCAGGACCCGGTGCTGCCCGAACCGGGTGACGAGCGGTCGGGCCAGCCGCGCACCGAACAGCCCGCCGATCGCGGGCGCGGCTAAGGCGAGGCCGTACTGCCACGGTGTGAACCCGAGCTGGCCGAGCATCAGGACGGCCAGCAGCGCGTCGGTGGCCATCACCAGGCCGTTGAACAGGGCGGTGTTGAAGAACAGCGGACGCAGCGTCGCGTCGGCGAGGATGTACCGCCAGCCGTCGAGCAGGTCCCCGGCCCGCATGCGCGCGGCCGGCCGGCGTTCGGGCCGCGGCTCCTGGCCGCCCGCCGCGCGGATGCCCAGGGCCGAGAGCAGGTAGCTGACCGCGTCGGCCACCACCGTGGCCACCGGACCGAGGAGCCCGATTGCGGCGCCGCCCAGCGGCGGTCCGATGATGGTGATGGTCCAGGTGGTGGACTCGAATCGGGCGTTGGCGACGAGCAGGTGCTCGGCCGGCAGCAGCGTCTTCAGGTACGCACCCGAGGCGGCGCGGAAGGTGATGTCGGCGGCCGCCACGACGACCGAGACCAGCAGGAGCTGAACGAAGGACAACACGCCGAGCGCGAACGCGGCGGGGATCGTCAGCAGCGCCGCGAACCGCACCAGGTCCATCCCGATCAGCACTGGCCGCTTGCGGCGGAACTCCACCCACGGGCCCAGCGGCACCGCCACGGCCGCGCCCGCCAGAGCCCCCACGGAGGACAACGCCGCGACCTGCGCCGGCCCGGCGTGCAGCACCTGAATCGCGATCAGCGGGAACGCGCCGAAGGCGAGCCACGTGCCGAGCGCGCTGGTGCCGTACGCTGCCCAGAGCCACCCGAACTGCCGCCCCAACCGGTGCCCTCTCCGCATGCCCAACGCTCCTCGCCACTCACTCGCACAACCGATTTGCGATCGCAAGCATCAAAGCGCGCGCCGTACCAGGGCATCAAACAACTGCGGGGCCGTTAGCCACAACGAACGGTTGTATCCGTAGGGTGTGTCCGCATGGACCTCGACACCATACGGACCTTCGTCGCCGCCGCCGACGCGGGGCAGTTCCAGGAGGCCGCCGCCGACCTGGCGGTTACCCAGCAGGCCGTCTCCAAGCGCATCGCCGCGCTGGAGCGCACCCTCGGCGTGCGACTGTTCACTCGCACGCCGCGCGGCGCCGAGCTCACCATCGACGGGCAGGCGTTCCTGCCCCACGCCCGCGAGTTGCTGCGCGTCGCTGAGCGCGCGGTCGCGTCCGTGCGCACCGGCCGCCGTCCGCTGCGCGTCGACATGATCACCTCGCGCAGCGCGGCGTCGGGCCTGATGCGCGGCTTCCACCGCGCGTACCCCGAGATCGACCTCGACGTGGTGATGCTGTTCGACATCGAGACGGCCCTCGCCGCCATTCGGTCCGGTGCGATCGACGCGTCCTTCCGCGCCGTCGCCATGCCCGGCCGGCCCCTTCCCGAGGACATTGAGTCAGTCCGGGTGCTCGACGAGCCTCTCCAACTCCTCACCGGCCCCGCTCACGCGCTGGCGTCCGCCCGTTCGGTGACCCTGACCCAGCTCGCCGGGCACCGGATCTGGATGCCCGGCCTCGTCCCCGGAACCGAATGGGCCGCCTACTACGACGACCTCGTCGCCGAGTTCGGCCTGACCATCGAGGCGACCGGCCCCAACTTCGGCTCCGACGCGCTCCTCGACACCATCGCCGACACCCCGGCCCTGGCCACCTTCATGGGCGCGCAGACCCGCCTCGTCTGGCCCGCCGGCCACGGCCTGCGCCGCATCCCGGTCATCGGCCCCACGCCGGTCTACCCGCACTCGCTCCTGTGGCACCGCGACAACCCCCACCCCGCGCTGGCCACCCTCCGCGCCCACCTCGCCGCCACGGCGGCCGGCCACGGCGCCGCCGGGACCTGGGCGCCGGACTGGGCAATCCCGCTCTGAACGCGGCCTCGGCGGGCCGGACCGCCAACCGGGATTCAGGAGGCAGGCGTGGCCCATCGGCACACTCCGGCCCTGCCCTCCGTATGCCTCACCTGAGGCATGAGCAGGCACGCTAGGGCGCTCAGCCAGGGCAAACAGCCGTCGTCACCGAATCGTCGTCAAGATCGACTTACTAGCGCCAAAATCCGGTCCGATCCTCCTCGGAGGCCTCTACAGCAATACCGGCAAGACAGCGACAGCCCTCGGACCGAGAATCAACGCCCCTGCCCGCACTTCTGACGACGATCGCCGACACCCGCCCAGACAACAATCACGTGCTGTTGAGCAGGGCCGATGCCGCCGTTTGGGGCTCATGACACGTTTCTTACCGGCACCCCTTGTAGAGCGACAGTTTGACGGGACTCGACGAAGTGGCGAACTCGACGTATCTGCGGCCATAGCTCTTCGTCACGGCGAAGCCGCGGTCAACGTAGAACCGCTTGCTCGCGGCCACGTCCGCGACTCCTAGTTGGAGCACGATCTCGTCGATCTGCCGGGTGGCCGGGCCGGTGTCCTTCTTCCCCGAGGACGCGACCGTCCAGATCGTCCCGTCCGGGGCTTGTACGACACCGCCGTAGCCCCATAGCGACTTCGCGGCCGGCTTCAACGGCGTGGCGCCGGCGTCGAGTGCGGCACCCATGAGGCCGTTGACGGTGGCCGGCTGGGACACGATGAGCGACAGCGTGAACCCGCGGAAGCCAGTCGTGGGTGCCGCCGAGGCCTGCAGGCGTACCCAAATGTCCGAACCGAAGGCAGTGGTGTAGAAGCGGCTGGCCGCCGTGGGGTCGGCCACCTCGAGGGTGACGAATTCGATGGAAGCCATAGGTGTCACGCTAAGTGCGGCTCGGTGACCCGCGCTTCTCGATTTCTGATCGCTCCGTCCCGCTGGGCGCCGCTACTCTCACCGACATGCCTGAGCGCTGTCCAAACCGCGGCCGGCTCCTGGCGTCACGGGATGTCGACGAACCTGACCTGGAGGGCCGCCACGGCCGCCTCGGCCTCTTCCTGGGACGCCCACAATCCGATCGGGTGCCCGCCGCGTGGTTTCCACGGCCGCGACAGTGCGCGCCACACGGCGGGGCTGTACACGCCGCGGACGCGGAAATCGCGCAAATGCCGCAGCGGCACCACCAGCCGTACCAGCCGCGGGGGCCGCGCGGTGCCGCCCCACCACGATCACCTGCTCCCAGCCATCACCCCACTGCGGCAGCAGCACCCACACCTTGGCGCCGGCGGAGAAATGCCTGAGCCCGCGCCTGGTCCGCCTGCCGCCTTCACCGTAGGGGATCTCCTCGGCGACATTGGCCACCACGCACCAGCCGTAGGGGGACTGCTCGCTCATGAGACAGTGTCGCGGAACGACGATCGGCGACACCGCTCAATATCAGCAGAACGCCCCTTCGGATGGCGTGCATGGCTCAGAGGGCCGGGTTTCCGGCCCCATCCCGCGCTATCGGGCAGGAGGATGGCCCGCGCGTTCCGACGGTGTCGCGATCGTCACGGCCGCCACCGTGGGTCGCGTCCGACGAAGGCGAGCAGTTTGTCCTGCGGGGAGGCGTTGTCCTCGATCTGCACCTGCGGGCCGAACACCTCGATGCCCGGCCCGAACGCGCCCGGCGTGCGGAGCTTGTCCATGAATTCGGCAGGCAGCGCCTTCATGGCCGCCCAGGCGCGTTCGACGTCGTCGGCATCCATCGTGTCGTCCTGCGACGTCGCGCGAGCCAGGTCCCACCCGTGCAGCGGAAGATCGTCGCTGACGACCTGGTCGATGTGCTGCTCGGCCGTCATCGGTCCGGTGGGCGTGTCGCAGGGCAGGGCGGCGAGGACGGGATCGCCCAGGATCGCCCCCACGTCGGCGCGGGCGGCGCGGAAGGCCGCCACCGGGTCGTCGTCGACCGTCGGCGCCGGGCTGAGCGAGCGGCCCAGGGGCCGCAGCATCGCCGCGTGCATGTCGACGATGTGCCGGACCACGTCCCTGGCGGTCCACTGCGCGCATGGGGACGGATGCGACCACTGGTCCGGGCGTACGGCCGCGACCTTGCGCTCGAAGGCGTCGGCCCGGCGCCGGTAGCGGCCGGCGATCTCACTCGTCACGAGAATCCCCTTTTCCTTGAGCTCGTCGAGCACCGTGTCGAGGGTCCGGTCGCGCTCCTCCCAGCCCGTGGCCTGTTCGCGTGCGCCGGCCCGGGGGCTGGGTCATGGCGGACCGCACTCTATCCGACAGGTGTGACAAAGCCGTCTCGGCGGACGCGGCTACCGGAATCGTCGGCAGTGCTCCGGCCTCCAGGCCGGGGGAAGCCGACCAGCCCGCGTAGCGGGGCAGGAACAGCCGTTTCGCCGCCAGGAGAAACGGCGTCCACCCAGCTCAGACGGGGCCGGTTTTGCTCCTCGATGTACTGGCGCAGAACACTCATCGAAGCGCCGTCTACCGATCCGGCGAAGTAGGAGCCCGATCACAGCTTGTTCGCCCGGTAGTAGCGGCGGGCCAGTTCGGGAACTCCTGACGCATCCGGCGCGAGGACACGCCCTTGAGGCAGTTGACCAGCTTGGACAGGGGCCACCTTGGGTGGCAAGTTGACCAGCGGGTGGACGTGGTTGTCTTCGCCGTTGAACTGGCGTAGCTCGGTTTTCGAAGTCGGCGCACACGGATCTCGTGATCTCTTGCAGCCGGGTCAGGTGTTCGCCGGTGAAAGGCCGATGCCGGAACTTCGTCACGAAAACCACATGTGTGTGCAGCACGAAAACGCCATGTCTGCCGGTCCTGATATCGCCGTACTCGGCCATGACCCGAACCGTAGGATGATCGTGTGCAGTTGCGGTACGCCTTCCGCATTGACCCGACCCCCGGCCAGCGCATCGCGCTCGCGCGGGCGTTCGGGTGCGCCCGGGTGGTGTTCAACGACGCGGTCGCACTGCGTAACCACGCCCGCCAGCAGGGCTTGCCGTTCATCACCGACGCGGAACTGTCCCGCCTGGTGATCATCCAGGCGAAGCAGACACCGGAACGCTCCTGGCTGGGCGAGGTGTCGGCGGTGGTGCTCCAGCAGGCGCCGGCCGACGCGTGCGTGGCGTTCCGGAACTTCTTCGCCTCCCTGGCCGGGACCCGCAAGGGGCCCAAGCTGGGGCCGCCGCGTTTGCGGTCCCGCAAGGACAACCGGCAGGCGATCCGCTTCACGCGCAACGCCCGTTTCGCCATCACCGCGGTCGGCAAGTTGCGGCTGCCGAAGATCGGCGATGTGGCGGTGCGCTGGTCACGGCGCTTGCCGTCCGAGCCCTCTTCCGTCACCGTGGTCAAGGATGCCGCCGGGAGGTATTTCGCCTCGTTCGTGGTCGAAGCCGCCGAAACCCCCTTGCCTGCGGCCGAGGCCGAGACCGGGATCGACCTCGGCCTGACGCATTTCGCGGTGCTGTCGGGCGGACGGAAGATCGACAGCCCGCGGTTCCTGCGCCGAGCGGAGAAGAAACTCAAGCGGGCACACAAAGCCCTGTCACGTAAGGAGAGAGGCAGCAAGAATCGGGCCAAGGCCCGGGTGAGGGTCGCCGGCCGGCATGCCAAGGTCGCCGACGCGCGCCGCGAGTTCCACCACCAGTTGTCCACGAAGCTGATCCGCGAAAACCAAGCGATCTATGTGGAGGATCTGGCGGGCAAGGGACTGGCACGAACCGGGCTGGCCAAGAGTGTGCACGATTCGGGCTGGGCGTCGTTCATCGGCATGGTGGAGTACAAGGCGAAGCTGTACGGCCGGACGTTCGTGAAGATCGGCAGGTTCTTCCCCTCCTCCAAGCTCTGTTCGGCCTGCGGGGCGCTGGCCGAACAGATGCCGCTGGCCGTACGCCGGTGGACCTGCCCGTGTGGGGTCACCCACGACCGGGATGTCAACGCCGAGATCAACATCCGGGCCGAAGGGCGCCGGATCGTCGCCGCTGGACGGAAACCCGTGCCTGAGATGGGCGGGAAGCGGAGACGGAAAACGCCTGCGGAGACCGGTAAGACCTCTGCGCTCGCTCCTCGGGGCGAGCGCGAAGGCACGGTCGATGAAACAGGAAGCCACAGAAGTGCCGCGTGACACCACGCGGCACAGGCTGAATCCCCGGCGTTCACGCCGGGGCGCGCGTCAACATCGGATCATGGGCAGGCCCGTGTACGTGGCCGCCGCGGTTCAGGTCGCGGCGCCGCCGGAGCAGGTGTTCGCATTGATCACCGACTGGCCCCGGCATCAGGAGTGGATGTTCTTGACCACCGCCCGCCAGGCCGGCCCTGACACGATCGAGGCCTACACCGGGGTGCGGCCGTTCGGCTTCCTGGACACGATGACGATCACGCATTGGCGGCCGCCCGCGTTGGTGCGGGTGGAGCACACCGGCCGGATCGTGCGCGGCCGGGGCGCCATCCGGGTCCTTGCGCGCGCGGGTGGCAGCCGGGTGGTCTGGGCCGAGGAGTTGTGGCCGCCGTTCGGGCTGCTGGGCCGGGTGGTGTGGCCGATCGCCCGTCTGGTCAGCGTCGCGTTCGCCCGCCGTTCGCTGCGCAAACTCGCCGTGCTGGCCGAGCGCGACCGCGACTGACCGGCTCGCGGGCTTCGGCCTGCCGTTCTCCGGCTGACCGGCTTGGCCGCTTCGGCCGACTGTTCTCCGGCTTCTGAGCTGGGTCGCGTATGCCGTCAGGGCGTGCCGGCGTACGCTGTCTCGCCCTGGCCGGCGTGCCGGACGACCGCGGCCGCGAACGCCGAGATCACCGGGTGCGGCCGGTGCCCGTCACCGGCCAGTTCCGGCTGGAACAGCGTGGCGAGGAAGAACGGGTGGCCGGGCAGTTCCGCCGCCCGTGCCGCGCCGTCGTCGGCGGCGTGGCCGGAGAAGACCAGCCCGCCTGCGGCGAGCGTCTCCTTGTAGGACTCGTTGAGGCCGTAGGAGCAGACGTAGGCCTCCATGGTGGAGGGCGTGCCCATGATCTGCTCGATGAGCGAGCCGGGCGTCAGGCGTACCAGGTTCTCGTGGCCGGCCAGCGAGCACGCCAGTGGCGTGAGCAGGAGGTCGCGGGCGCCCGGCTCGTTTTCGGCGTGCGCCACGTCGAGCCCGCACACGTGGCGCGCGAACTCCAGCAGCATGTGCTGGAAACCAGCGCACGTGCCCAGGAACGGGATCCGGTGCTCGCGCGCGACGCGCGCCGCCTCGACCGCGCCGTTCTCGTCGCGGAACGGGCTGCCGGGCACGATCCAGATGCCGTCGAAGGCGTCCAGGCCGGTCACGTCTGTGGTGGGGATCCAGTATGGGTCGAGCGCGATGCCGTCGCGCTCGCGCAGCGCCTCCATCAGCAGCGGGATACGGGCATGCGAGCGGACGCTGGGGGAGCGGTCCCCCACGAGGGCGATTCTCATGTCTTCATCGTGGCCGTTCACGCCACTTAAGCGCCAACGATGAAATCTGCATCTGCTATAAGTAACGCTAATGGATCCTCATCTGCTGACGACGTTCGTGACCGTCGCCCGGCGCGGCTCGTTCTCCGCGGCCGCCGCTGAACTCGGCTACACGCAGTCGGCGATCTCCCAGCAGATCGCCGCGCTGGAGGCCGACCTGGGGCTGGCGTTGCTGAGCCGCCGCCCGGTGGAGCCGACACCGGCCGGGCGGCGGCTGCTGGAGCACGCCGGGCCGTTGCTGCTGCGGTTGCGCGCGGCCCGCGCCGACGTGCTGCGTGCCGCGGCCGGGCCCCGGCACCGGCTGCGCCTGGCCGCGACGCCGCTGGCCGTCAACGCGGCCGTGGCCGGCCGCCTGGCCCGGGCGCGTGCCGCGCAGCCGCGGCTGGATGTGACGCTCGTGTCATGCGGGCGCGAGCAGGTCGGCGCGCTGGTCGCCGAAGGGGAGGCGGATCTGGGGCTGGCTGACGGCATCGCCGCGCCGAGTGATCCGCTGCGGCTGCCCGACACCGGCCCGATGACGACGGTGGCGGTGAGCGAGGAGGAGCTGGTGGTGGCGCTGCCTGCCGGTCATCCCGTGGCGGGGCGGACGGCGCTGCGGCTGGACGACCTGGTGGACGCGCGCTGGCTGCAGACGGAGGTGTGCCCGCTGGCGCGCTTGCGGGATCTGGCGGGCGACGGGTTTCCCGTGGCGCTGGAGTACCGGGGCGACGACGTGCACACGGTGATCAATCTCGTGGCCGCCGGTCACGGCCTGACCCTTTTGCCGGCCTCGGCTCTGTCAACGGGTTCGGTGCCGCCGGCCACGCGGGGTGTGCCGCTGGCCTGGCCGCGCCTGGTGCACCGGGTCGAGCTGCTGCATGGCGCGCTGCCTCCTGGCTCGGCCGCGGACCTGGCACGGACGCTGTCGAGCTGACGGCGACCTGCGTGCCGGCCGACTCCACAGCGCCATGATGAGCTCCCCAGCGGAGTATGGGGCAATCACCCTCATTGGCGTCATTTGCGCTGCGGACCATCATCGATATCCATATCGATATGACGGCACCATCCTTATCAATATTGGACATTCCTGGATAGCTTCTGATCTTCTCTCGGCATGACACGACATCTCCGACTGCGACTAGCGATCGTGACATTGGCAGCTTCTGTGGTGCTGGGCGGCCCCGCCTATGCGGCGGGTGCCATCACCGGAGCCTCCGGCTCCGAGCTGGACAAGACGCTGCAGGAACTCGAGAAGTCCTATGACGGGCGTATCGGCGCGGTGGGTATCGACCTGGGGACCGGTAAAACGGTCGGCTACCGGGCCGGTGAGCGTTTCCCGTTCAACTCCATGTTCAAAGTGTTCGCGTGCGCGGCAGTGCTGCGCAAAGCGCGCACCAGCGACCCCGGGCTGATGAACAGGGTGGTTCGCTGGAAGCCTGCCGAGATGGCGGAGCTGACCGGGAACTCCCCGGAGACCACTGAATACACCGACACCGGCATGACGCCCGCGCAGCTGTGCCGTGCCGGGATCACCAAGTCCGACGGCTTCGCGGGCAACACGCTGCTGAAACAGATCGGTGGGCCGCGCGGGCTGACCGAGTTCTTCCGGACCATCGGTGACCGGACGAGCCGCTTGGACCGTACGGAGCCCACGCTGACCGAGTGGAAGCCCGGTGAAGAGCGCGACACCACCACCCCCGCGGCGGCCGCACAGACCTTCGCCAAGCTCACCACCGGTAAGACCCTCCACTCCCGTGACCGGGCGCGACTGGTCGGCTGGCTGAAGGCCAGCCTCACCGGCGCCAACCGGATCCGGGCGGGGCTCCCCAAGGACTGGATGGTCGGCGACAAGACCGGCACCGGCGGTGCGAGCAACTACGGCACCGCCAACGACGTGGCGATCGTCTGGCCACCCGAATCGAACGCGCCGATCATCCTGTCGGTGTTCACCAACCGCAACCTCGACGACACCCCGCACGATGACAAGGTGATCGCCTCCACCGCGACCGCGCTGGTCAAGGCTCTCGGCAGGTTGTGACCGGCCATCGGGTCGTGACGCGCCGTGGCCGCCGGCGGCGCTCCCTGACGGCGGTCACGGCGATCTTCTCCGCCGGGTGACCTCTAGAATCTCCTCCGGAAAGGGTGGGCATGGTCGGGACGTTGGGTTCGCCGCGCGCCGGCACCCTGGACGCGCGTTCGCGCGCGCCGTTCGGCTGGACGCCGCTGATCGTCCTGTTCATCGTCGGGTTCGTGGACCGGATCGAGCACAACCTGCTCATCGGCGTGCTCCCGGCTGTTCAGAGCGAATGGGGCTTCAGCGACACCGCCGCCGGCTCGATCCCGACGGCCGCCGCTCTGGCCGCGGCGGTCGTGACCTTGCCTGCCGGGTATCTGGCGGACCGCTTCAGCCGCACCCGGATCATCGTGGTGGTGGTCTTCTTCTGGGCGATCGCCACGCTGGGCTCCGGGCTTGCCGCCGGCTTCGTGATGTTCTACCTGATGCGCGTGCTGCTGGCCACGGCCGAGAACATCGACAACCCGGCCTCCGGCAGCCTCCTTGCCGACTACTACCCGCCGGTCAGCCGGGCGAAGGCGTACGGGCTCACGCGCATCACCGCGCACCTCGGGGGTGTCGGGACGCTGCTGGGCGGGGTGCTGGCGGAGGCGTTCTCGTGGCGTACGGCGTTCCTCGTCATGGTGGTGCCGGGAGTGCTCACGGCCCTGCTGGTCTGGCTGCTGCGCGAGCCGCGCCGTGGCGAGCTCGACCGGCTGGTGGCGGCCGGCGACGCGTCCCCGGCCTCGCTCCCGCTCGCTCACCCGGCCTCCGTCACGTCCGCGTCCACTTCCACCGCCTCCGCCACGCCGCCGTTCTGGCGGCAGTTCCGGCAGGTCCTCGCCATCCCCACCCTGGTCTTCGTTTGTGCCGGTCTGTCGCTGCTCACCTTCGGCCTGGCCGGGATCTTCTACTGGTTGCCCACGTTCATGGTGCGCACCCACGGCGTCGGCACGGGCACGGCAGGCTCGCTGAGCGGACTGATCACGGTCGCGGGCACGCTGACGGGCACCCTCGTCGGCTCGTGGCTGGGCAGGAGGTGGCACGGCACCCGCAAGGGCGGCCGCCTACTGGCCGGCGGCAGCGGCATCACGGCAGGCTCATTGGTTCTGGCCGGAGCGCTGTCGATGGAGTCGATCGACACGATGACCGCGCTGCTCCTGCTCGCCTGCTCGCTGATGGCCATCGCGATGCCGAACATGACGGCCTGCCTGGCGGACGTGGTCCCGGCCGCCTCACGCGGGCTCGGCTTCGCCGTCCTGCAACTGCTCACCACGGGCGGCGGCGCCTTCGGCTCCCTGATCGTCGGCATCGCCTCGGACCGGCTCGGGTCGCTGCTCGCCGGGATGTACATCCTGGTGCTCCCGATGGTCGCCGGCGGGCTCCTCACGCTCAGGGCGAGGGCGTCGTTCGAACGCGACGCGCGCAAGGTCATGGAGGAGGCCGCCAGCGGCTGAGCTCCGGGCGGTCATCGACCGCCTCCCGTCCGGGCAGCCAGTAGCGGTAGCACTTGACCTTGGCTCTGCCCCCAGGAAGGGGCCGCGTAGCTGGATAATCGCTGGTCAGCGCTGTGCGAGTGCTGCATAGGCCTGGGCCGCCAAGAGCCAGTGGCAGGTGCCTGGACGTTCAGGATGCCGGCCGCGCCCACGGCGCCAACGGCCTGCAGGCCACCTTTCGGGGCGGCTCCCATCAGATCTGGCGTCTCCGCACCCCATGAGCGCCAACCGACGGTCTTAACACCTCCGGACCCCGGCCCCCGCGTCGCTTCGGCGCGGGGGCCGTCCGCCTGCTTCGCCGCGCGGCGGTCGCTGGGAGGAAGCGGGGAGCTTTGAAGCCGCGCCCGGGCCGCAGACAGCCCTGTTCCCCCATGAGGACGGTTCTACGGTGCCCTGACCAGCGCTGACGGACGGCACAACCACCACTCAGCGCACGCTGTGGATCACGCTCCTGCGGGGTCCGATTGCTTGGCGGGAATTCTCGGCGGCGGGGTCGGTGGCCATCGGGGTGCTGAGACGCGGGTTCATCTTTGGGTCGCGGGGCAGAGCACCGCTTCGACGGCTTTGATCATTGCGGGGATGACACTGTGGGTGTCGGCGGTCTTCAGCGTGACGGACATGGCGAACTGGAGCCGGCCGTCGGCCGAGGCGAAGGTCAACGCAGTCAGACCAGGTGCCGACCCGCCGGGCATGTTACCTTTCAGTCTTCCTCCGCACAGGCCCGATCCCTGCTGCCCGCCTCCGCCCGCGGGGGGTTGGGTGAGGACCTGCTGCAGTGACGGCGGCAGTAGCTTGCCCTGGGTGAAGGCCCGCTGGAAGGCGCTGACGTCGTGCGTGGTGGAGACCACGCCTCCGGCTCCGTTGCCGTAACTGGCGTTGAACCGGTGCACGTCGCGCAGCGTGCCGGTGGAGTCGGGGTAGTACCCGTGCCCGTGCGGGCCCTTGATGCCCTCTGGAGGCTTGGTGAGCTGGTAGGTCCGGGTCATGCCCAGCGGTCGGAACACGCGCCGCTTGAGCGCGTCGGCCAGAGTGTGGCCCGTCACCTTCTCGATGATCATGCCGATGAGGGTGTAGTTGGTGTTGGAGTAGGCGAACTTCTCGCCGGGTTCCCCGGTGCGCGGCCACCCGCGAGTCATCTTCACGATGTCGATCGGCCGGTAGTAGGTGGTGAAGTCGAAGACGTCGAACGCCGGGGCGGTCGAGGTGCCCCTGCGGAACCAGTCGGGGATGCCGGAGGTGTGCTGGATCAGCTGCCGCACGGTGATCTCGCCGGCCCGCTCCACCAGCCCGTCGGCGGCCACCTCGGGCAGCAGGTCGCCGAGCTTGTCGTCCAGGCCGAGTTTGCCTTCATCGACCAGTTGGAGCAGCACGGTGGCCACCATCTGCTTGGACTGTGATCCGATGCGGAACCGGGAGCCTGCGGGGATCCTGCCTCCCTTGCCGTCAAGCAGCCGGGAGCCCGCGGATCCCTGGCCGGCCGGCTTGCCGTCCACGTACGCCCCGCTGATGGCGCCGACCACGCCGGGAGTCTTGGCCAGGGCGTCCATCGCCTGCTGGACGTCCCCGATCGCAGCGCTGCGCGTTGAGGCTGCCGTCACGGGCGAGGTCGCGGCCAGCAGCAGGGTCGCCGCGGTCGCGGCGGTGATGGTGCGGACAACGGTCGCGTGATTCAAAGAAACAACTCCCTCGGAGTCGAACATGTCAGGAAACCGCGCCGGCACTCGGCCGGGCGTATCAGGTGATGATCTGTCGTGCCATCTCGGCGATGGGGGCTATGGGGGTGTCGTAATTGCCGAGGATCACCGATACCGAGTCCTGGCTCGGGAAGGTGTCCAGGTTGTTGGCGGCTCCTGCGGAGGCGCCGGAGTGGCCGACGACGTGCCGGCCGTTGACGATGGCGTCGATGAAGCCGTAGCCGTAGAACAGGTGCTGGCGGGTGAGACCCTGCTGTTCGGACGGCGGCATGATCATCTTTCCGGTGGTGATCAGTTCGGCGTGGGCAGGGCCGAGCAGCGTGCCGTTGCCGAGGGCGCGCGTGAAAGCGAGCAGGTCGGCGACGGTGGAGTAGGCGCCGCGATGCGGGCCGCCGACGAACGGGAAGAAGTCGCTGGCGGTGAAGTCGACACGCGGGCCGGACCGCTGGGTGGCATACGGGCGTGCGATGGTCGGGTCGGCTGTCACCTGGGGTTTGGTGAAGAAGTCGGAGTGGGTCATCCCGGCCGGGGTGAAGATGTGTTCGCGGACGTAGTCGTAGTAGGACCGCCCTGACACCGTGGCCACGATCTCGCCGAGCAGGAAGAAGCCGTCGTTGCTATAGCGGTACTGGGTACCGGGGGTGAACTGCAACGGCAGAGCGCGGATGGCCTTGGCGGTGCCGTCCCACAGCTTCTGGATCGTGTCCCATTCCGGTCTGGTCGGCGGTTCCGTGCCGACGGCCGGCCTGCCGATGCCGGAGGTGTGCGTCAGCAGCTGGTGGACGGTGACGGTCTGGCCGATCTCCGCCGGGAACCCCTGGAGATAGGTGCCGAGCTTCTCGTGAAAAGCGATCTTGCCCTGCTGCGCGAGCTGGGCGACGGCCACAGCGGTGAAGGTCTTGGTCACCGACGCGAGATCGAAACGGGTGTCCGCCCGGTTGGGCGTCGATGTGGCCTTGTTCGCCATGCCGTAGGTTCGGCGCAGCACCGGCCTGCCCCGGTAGGCCAGCACCACGACGCCGGAGAACAGGTCCTTGGCGGCCCGGTCGGCGAGGAAACGGTCGAACCTTCCACCGGGCCGCAGATCTGCGGGTATCGCGCGGGAGGTCGAAGCCTTCGCCTGTGCGGGCCGGCCGGCCGCGAGCATGCCGGCCGCGATCGGAGCGCTGCCCAGCAGGCCCAGTACGGAGCGCCGGGAGGTGTGCGTGGACCATGCCGGCGGTGATGATGATCGGTGTCGAGCCACGCGGACATGTCACACGGGGGCGTGTTTCCTCACCGTTTCCGCCGCCGCGGTACCCCTGAGTGCACGAGGTCACCGGCGCGGCCGCGCTGCCCCCTTACAGGCCCGGTTTCCTTGACCGGTTTCTGAGGGCGATGTCGAGGGTGTCCAGAGCCCACGCCCAGGAGGCGTCGGCGTCGCGCGGGGTGTGGCGGAAGCCGCCCGCCATTTCCAGGCTCACGTAGCCGTGGAAGGTGCTGCCCAGGAAGCGCACCGCGTCGGTCTGGTCCGGCTCCGGCAGGTCGTAGCCGCGCAGGATCGCCCGCATCATCTCGGCGTGCCGGGGTCCTGCGCTGCTCGCCGCGGTCTCCGGGTCGAGCTCGAACCGGGCGGCGGCGTACCGGCCCGGGTGCTGCTTGGCGTAGCCGCGGTAGGCGTTGGCGAAGGCCACCAGCGCGTCCTTGCCCGCGCGGCCGGCCAGCGCCGCGGCGGCCACGTCGGCGAGCTCCTCCAGGGCCAGCAGCGCCACGCGCACCTTCAGTTCTCGCGCGTTGCGGATGTGGGCGTACAGGCTCGGGTCCTTGACCCCGAGCCGGCGGGCGACCGCCGAGCCGGTCAGATTGTCGAAGCCGATCTCGTCGGCCAGTTCCGCCGCTGTCCGGGCGAGGCGTTCGCCGGTGATGCCCTCGCGTGCCACCGAAGCTCCCATCAATTTCTCATCAAATAAGGGATTTGCCTAATTATATTAGGCAAAGCTAGCCTGCGGAACATGAGACCCATCACGGAAAGCGACGTCCGCAGCTCCTTCGTCAACTGCTCCAAGGGCGAGGCCAAGCGCCTGGGCGTCCCCCACGACCTCGACGAGCAGCCCTGGGACGACCTCGACTTCCTCGGATGGCGAGATCCTGGCGCGCCCGGACGCGGCTACCTGGTCACCGAACGCGACGGCGGGCTCGTCGGGATCGCGCTCCGGGCGGCCCCGGGGACTTCACGCGCCTTCACCGCGCGCAGCATGTGCTCGCTGTGCCTGACCACCCACACCAGCGGCGGCGTGGCGCTGATGAGCGCGCGCCGCACCGGCGAGGCCGGACGCCAGGGCAACACGGTCGGGGCCTACATGTGCACCGATCTGGCCTGCTCCCTCTACACCCGAGGCAAGAAGCAGCCGGCCGTCGCGGGAGACCTCGACGAGACCCTCTCCGTGGAGGAGAAGATCGCCCGCACTCAGGTCAACCTGGCCGCCTTCGTCGACAAAGTGATCAAAGGCTGAGGGCCGACCGTTACGGTCGGCCGATGATCGTCAGGCGTGCCAGTCCGTCACCCCGCCCGGCACCGGCGCGGCCGGATCGTACGGATCGCGGGTGAAGATGAAGGTGTTGAGGTCGAGATGGTCGGCCGCCACCCGCAGCGTCTCCCCGGCGTAGTAGCCGTCCAGCCCCAGCCAGGTCCCGTCCGGCTGCGGCACGAACCGCGAGGCGCGCCCGGTCCCGCCGACCGGCTCCAGCGACAGGCCCCGCTCGGGCAGCAGCCGCAGCGTGTACGGCTTGGGCCCCCAATGCCACAGCCCCGTCAGGGCGAGCAGTTCGGGGTCGGCCGGCACGGGCCGCCATTCGTCGGGCAGGCGCGGCTCGTGCTCTTCCAGGATGTCGAGCAGGTCGACGGCCAGGCTGCCGCTGAGCCCGCTGGTGGTGTTGGCCATGAACAGCACCCCGGCCCCGTCGGCCGCGTCGGCCCACACGGTGGCCAGGAAGCCGGGCATCGACCCGGTGTGCCCGGCCAGGCGGCGCCCGCCGGTCCGCGACAGCTGCAGGCCGAGCCCGAACCCGCCGGTCCAGGCGTCGCCGTCGTCCACGCCGACCGGTTCGCGCATTTCGGCCAGCGTGTCGGGGCACAGCACGCCGCCGGTGTCGCCGCACAGGAACGCCGCCCAGCGGGCCAGGTCGTGCGGGGTGGACCACAGCTGCCCGGCCGGGCTCATGGCGTCGGCGTCGTGCTCGGGTTCGGCGAGGACGACGTCGGCCCACGGGTGCACGGCGTAGCCGGTGGCGTGCGGGGCGCGGGGGCGGGCGGTGGTGTCGTTCATGCCGAGCGGGGCGAGCACCTCGCTCTGGACGGCCTGCAGCCATGTGGTGCCGCGCAGGCGGGCGACGAGCTCGCCGAGCAGGGCGAAGCCGACGTTGGAGTAGTGGAAGCGGCGTCCTGGCCGGTGTTTGAGCTCGCCGGGGCCCAGCCGCTTGAGCAGGTCGTCGGCGGGGATGCCGGGGGTGCGTTCCCACCAGGGGGTGGGGGATTCGGCGGTCAGCCCGCTGGTGTGCGACAGCAGCTGGGCGATGGTCAGGTGGCCGTGCGGCGCACCGGGCAGGTGCGCCTGCAACGGGTCGTTCAGCTCGAGCGCGCCCTCGTCGCGCAGCCGCAAGACGACCACGGCGACCATGGATTTGGTGATGGAGCCGAGCCGGTATTGGGTGTTGGCGGTCGGGGGTGCGTCGCCGACGCGTCCGCGGCCGCCGAACCACGCCGGCCGGCCGTCCCGCACGATCGCGGCCGTCAGCGACGGCACCCTGCATTCCGCCTGTTCGACGGCCAGTCTGCGCAGCAGGGCGCGGGCCGTCGTGTGTCCCACCTGACTCATGAGCGACAAGGGTAGCCGTTAGATGAGCACCAGCCGCGGCCCGATCAGCTCGCCCTGGTGGGGCTGCGGGTGGGCCTGGTCGTGGTAGTAGTGGCCGGCGTACCAGACGACGACGTTGGCGCCGTTGATGTTCTCGCCGTTGAGCCAGCGGTTGATGGCGGCGCGGTCGCGGGGGCCGGGGTTGCCGTCGTCGAGCTCGCGCGGGTGGTGGCGCAGGAACCACAGGTCGGACACACCGTAGGCGTCGGCGGTGCCGTCGAACTCGCCCGGGTGTATCTGGTAGCCGCGGCCGGACGCCTTGTCGCGTACCTGCCAGTAGCGGGCGGGGTGGCGGCGCCGGCGGGAGGTCTCGCGGATGATCGGGACGGGTTCGGGGATGATCGAGCCGGTGTCGTCGATCTGCTCGACGACGTCGTTGCCGGCTCCTTCGATGTCGAAGTCGAGGCGCCAGTAGGCGTGGTGGCGGTGCACCAGGCACGTCATGGGGTTGCGGGTGGCGGCGAACCCGAAGCGCGGGCTGATGTCGCCGTCGTCGCCGAGCCGCCAGTCGCTGGCGTAGCGGTACCAGCCGGCCGCGATCTCACTGACGATGCGCAGCTGCTCGCCGTCGTGGTGGAAGGCCACGCCCTGGAAGTTGCCGGCGTCGGTGTCGGGGCGTTCCAGGATGGTACGGGGGGCGCTGGTGCACAGCCGCCACCCCCAGCCGACCGGGTCGGTGCCGCTGGCCGAGAACCGGGTCTCGAAGGCGACGTCGTCGCGGAACGTCGTGCCTTCGTCGTATTCGACGTTGAGGATCGGCAGGTGGGCCTGGCGCAGCAGGAGGCGGCCGCGGTAGCGGACCTGGCGCAGTTCGACGCCGCCGCCCAGCCCGGGATTCTGCGGGGAGGAGGCGCGGGGGCGTACCACCAGCAGGTTCCACAATTCGGTGGAGCCGCGGTGGACGCGTACGCGTACCTGGTCGGGGCCGCCGCGGTCGGCGAGGGAGTCGACGCCTTCGGGGACGCTGGTGTCGCAGTCGTGGTGCATGCGCACGTTGATCCCGGCCGGTGTCCAGTCGACCGCGCGGTTGACCAGGTCGACGGCGACGATGCGGTGGCGCAGCCCGGTCGGCTCGCCCGGTGTGTACACCCCGAGCGCGGGCCGGCGCACGGTGGTGCCGTCGGGGTTTTCGGCGTCGGCCAGCGGCGGCATGGGCCGGTAGACGACGACGTCGTCGCCGATGGGGAAGCCGGGGTCGGCGCGCAGGATCGCGGCGGCGGCCATGAGCTCCTCGCGGCTGGGCGGCGGCCGCCAGGCGCTGGGCCGCAGGTCGGCGCGTTCGGGCCGGTCCAGGGTGCCGCGCAGTTCGACGGCGCGGTTGCCGACCGGGTCGAACACGGTCGCCTGGAACGGCGCGTTCTCGCCGGGGTCGTGGCCGAGGCCGGGGGCGAAGGCGACGGTGAGCCGGCCGGGGTCGGCCACCTCCAGCGCCGATAACGCCTCGGGGTGTTCGGCCACCGCCTGCCGTAGCCGCTGCTCGGTCAGGCCGGCGCGCGGGACGGCTTCGATCGTGACGCGTACGTCGTCCATGGACTCTCCCTGGTCGGGCTGGTCAGCGTGAGGGGGTGCGGTCGAAGGTGTCGAGGATGAGCGCGGTGGCGTCCAGGTCGCGGGCGGTGGCGCCCAGCCTGGGCACCTCGATGGGGCCGGGCCAGGTGTGGCCGCCCCCGTCGATGGTGTACAGGCGCAGTGTGGCCCCGCCGGGGCAGGATTTCCAGCCGCGCAGCCGTACCTGCTCGCTCAGGCCGCTGGTGGTGCGGCCGGTGCAGCCTTGCGCGCTCGCCCAGCCGTCCATGGCCTGCTCGACCGGAGCGAGCACCACCAGCTGCGCCAGGCTGCGCAGGTTGCCGGTGGCGTCGCGGAACGGGTGGCCGCCGCGGTAGGGGACGATGCGGTCGGCGGTGCCGTGGAAGGCGAGGATGGTGGTGGGGCGGGGCTGGGCGCACGGGGGCACGATGTTGATCCCGGCCACGGCGGCGATCCCGGCCAGGCGGCCGTTCAGGGCGCAGACGAGGCCGGCGGCCATGCCGGCGCCGTACGACATGCCGGCGGCGAACTCGCGCCGCGCGTCCACGCACAGCCGCTGCTCGAGCCGGTCCAGCAGCGCGGTCATGTACCCGGTGTCGTCGGGGCCGCCGGTGTGGGGCAGCGTCCAGCCCATGCGGCCTTCGGCGGCCTGCGGGGTGGCGACGATGTAGCCGCGCAGCGACCCTTCGGCGGCCAGCCTGCTGTAGGTGCTCTGCTGGCGGGCCGAGGAGCCGAGGCCGTGCAGGTCGAGCAGGAGCGGGTGGGGGCCGTCGCCGTCGGGCACCGACAGCAGGAAGCGGCGCTGCTGCCCGCCGTGCGTGAGGGTGTGGCTGCCGGGCCGCAGCGGCTCGGCGGCCTGGCAGCCGCTGGTGGGCGTGGGGGTCGGGGTGGCGGTGGGTGCGGCGGCCTGGGCGGGCGGGCTGGGCGTGGGCGGGCCGCCGCAGCGGGTGGCCAGCAGCACCGCCAGCATCATGATGATCGCGCCTTTGGCCATCGCCCGTCTCCCGCCTGCCGGTGGGTGTCCCCTTTTGAGGGCAGTGTGCTGGACAGCGCGCCGCCGCGCACCCCTTCAGGCCACTACCTGGCGATCCGGAACCGTACGTGCGTGACCGCGGCGGAGGCGATCAGCCGGGTACGCTGCAGTTCGATGCGGCCCAGGTCCTCCAGCAGCCGGGTTCCGCCGCCCAGCACGACCGGTACGAGGTTGATCTGCAGCTCGTCCAGCAGCCCGGCGCGCAGGAGCTGCCGCCCGGTCTGGGCGCCCATGACGATCACATCCTTGCCGCCGGCCGCTGCCTGGGCGTGCTCGAGGCAGCTGGCGATGCCGTCGGAGACGAAGGTGAAGGTCGCGCTCGTCATGGCGAGGACGTCGCGGGCCTGGTGGGTGAGCACGAAGGACGGCGCCGGGTACGGGGTGTCCTGCCAGTGAGGCAGGCCGACCTCGAACGTGCGCCGGCCGAGCACGACCGCACCCGCCGAGGCGACGATCTCGGCGACGATCTCCTGGTCGCGCGGATCGAGCGGGTCGGTGAACATCCACTCGTGCAGCCGCATGCCGCCCCGGCCCATGGGATGCGCCATGCCGACCTGCGGGCCGGTGACGAAGCCGTCGAGCGACATGCTCATGTGCAGCACCACGGTTCCCACGAGAGCCTCCTGAACGTTGTCCTCAGGAGGATGGACCGCCCGGCTTCACGCAACTCATCGGTGTCCAGGTGGCGTTGCCGGCGATCGGCGGCGGCGGCGTTTGGCGGCGGCGTTTGGCGGCGGCGGCGTTTGGCGGCGGCGTTTGGCGGCGGCGGCGTTTGGTGGCGGCGCGAAGCCGCCTGGACCCTCCTCCGGCCCGCCTGCGCGACCATGAGCCCTGCTCGCCCGCTGTCGCCGTGGCACGTTACGCTGACCGTCATGCGTGCGCGCCTCAACCAGATCGTGGTTGATTGCCGGGATCCGCACCGGCTGGTGCGTTTCTGGGCCGCCTTGCTCGGCGGCGACCCGGTGGACCGGGCCCGGGGCTGGTCCCATGTGGAACCGCCCGGGAGTGCACGCCTGGCCTTCCAGCCGGTCACCGACGGCAAAGCCGGAAAGAACCGGCTGCACCTGGACATCGCGGTGGAGGCAATGGAGCCGGCCATCGCCCAGGCGCTGCGGCAGGGTGCCACCCGGATCGGCGAGACCGTCACCGACGACCAAGGCTCCTTCCAGGTCATGTCCGACCCGGAAGGCAACGAGTTCTGCTTCGTCACATCCACTGCCTGACCTGCTGCTCCGGGGCCGGGCAGGATCAGGGGCTGCCTTGCGGACGAGCTGGCACCATCCGGCGCCGTGCTCGTCCGGCCAGCCTCAGACGAGGCGGGTGACCTCGCCGCTGTCGATGGAGTAGTAGGCGCCGATGACCTTGAGCTGTCCCTTGGCGATGCGGGGGGCGAACAGCTTGTCCTTCTTGAGCTGGTTCACCACGTCGACGGTGTTGATCCGGATCATCTTGTCGACGTCGCCGCCCGAGCGCTTGTAGGCCGACCGCAGCGAGGAGGCGATCGTGTCCAGCTCGCCGGGCAGCTTCTTGTGGTCGTGCAGCGATTCGGCGGCGGCCGTGACGGCGCCGCAGCGCTGGTGGCCGAGCACGACGACGAGCGGGGTGCCCAGCTCGGCGGGGCCGTACTCCGCCGACCCCGTGACGAGCGGGTCGATGGTCTGCCCGGCGGTCCGCAGCACGAACAGGTCACCCAGCCCGGTGTCGAAGACGAACTCGGGCGCCACCCGCGAGTCGATGCACGAGAAGACGACCGCGAACGGGTCCTGCTTCTGCGCCACCTCCGCCCGTCGCGCGGCGTCCTGGTGCGGGTGCGTGGAGGTGCCGGCCACCCAGCGGCGGTTGCCTTCGCGCAGCCTGGCCCACGCCTGGCCGGGGGTGGCGGGACGCTCGTCGGGCGCATTCTGCCCTGCGCTCGTGGCGAGGACGGCGGTGCTGCCGGATGCCGTCGCGGCGAGCACGCCTCCCATGACGAGCCCGGCCCGCAGGAGTCCGCGCCGTTCGATCCGGTGATGATTTTGCATGGCCGTGAGTATGCGCCGCCTGCGGGTTTACGCGCCAGAAAATGTAACGCTCATCACATGTCACATCGCGCACTGTCCATCAGGGGCTCACGTCAAGACCGCCCGCGACCACCCCTCAGCGGGATCGCGCACCCGCCCGGGACGGCCATCGGTGACGTACCCGTTGTGCCGGCGGGACACCGGAAACCGTGGGCGACCGGCCTCCCGATCGAGCTCGATGTCAGAAGGCGTGGAGAGCTTTCCGGCAGAAGAGGCGGATTGCGGCGACTTCGCTGGGCGCGGCCATCAACGGGCGAGGATCAAACGCAGAGCGAAGGCCGTCGCAACCCGCGGCTCTCATCGGGTTGGTCTACCACCAATCCCCGTGGTCTCCCCAGGGGCCCCACCAGCCGCCCCACCAGCGCCGCCGGCGGCGGCAGCGACGGCGACGCCACCAGCGGCGGCGCCTGCAGCCTCCCCCTTCGAGGAAGTCATTCATGCCGGCCATCATTCATCCCCCCGTCGACTTGCCTCCTCTAATACCGACGTTAACAGCCAAATCAGGACAAACTAGGATATATTCTCTGATTTCGCCTAGATTTGACGGCGCATTCAAGACGTAAAGAGCGATGCGGCCGGCTCCAGACCGGGGCTCCGGGACTCTACTAACGGGTAACTACGCTAGGGATTGATCCGCAGGTGGAGCAGGGTCGGGGTCAACCGAGCGGGTTTCGTTGATCTCAGTTTGGGCGTACTGATCGGTAGTAGCTGGCTGCTTCCATACCGTCGCGATTTGTGGCTGTTGAGTATCTTTCGGATGAGCAGGCCCGGCGGTATGGGGCGTTCGTGGCCGACCCGACGCCTGAAGAGCTGGAGCGGTTCTTCTTCCTGGATAAGCAGGGGCTGGCCGAGGCTCGGAAGAAGCGGCGCAAGCACAACCGGCTGGGCTGGAGCGTTCAGTGGGGCACGGTCCGGATGCTGGGGACGTTCTTGGCCGATCCCCTGGATGTGCCGCAGGTGGTGGTGGACTTCGCCGCCGAGCAGCTGGGGATCGATGACCCGTCGTGCATCAAGCAGTACGCCGAGCGAAGCGAGACGCAGTACGAGCACACCGGCGAGATCCGAAAGCTGCTGAAGTTCCGAGAGTTCGCCGAGGCCGAAGAGGAGGTTGTGTGGTTCGTCGCTTCGCGGGTGGCCACGACGCGCGACTCACGGCGGGAGTTGTTCGACCGGGCGGTGTTGTGGCTGGTTGAGGAGAGGGTGCAGCTGCCGGGGATCACGACGTTGGCGCGGTTGGTGCGCGATGTTCAGTTGGAGACGCTGGAGGAGATCAACAGAGCGGTGGTGGCGCCGACGCCGGTGCACACGCGGCGGGAGCTGATCAGCACCCTGGAGGTGCCCAAGGCCAGCGGGTCTCGATGCTGGAGTGGATGCGGACGCCGGTGGTGAAGCTGACCGGCAAGGGTATGGTCGACGCGCTGGAGCGCACCTCCTACGTGATGGGGCTGGGGACGGGCGCGGTGGATCTGTCGGCGGTGGCGCCGGTGAAGCTGGCGGAGCTGGCTTCCTATGGGTTGCACGCCAAGGCTCCGAAGATCAAGAACTTGAAGGGTGAGAGGCGGGTCGCCACCTTGGTGGCGACGGTCCGGCAGCTGGAGCGGTCCTCGGTCGATGACGCGCTGCTGCTGTTCGACCTGCTGATGTCGACCAAGCTGCTGTCGGGGGCGACTCGGGCGAGCAACAAGGAGAAGCTGAAGAACTTCCCGAAGCTGAAGACTGCGGCATCGCGGATGGCGGCGGCGTGGGCGATCGTGCTGGCCGACCGGCCTGAGGGGCAGGCGCCGGTGTCGGTGGCGGAGATGATGGCCGCGGTCGAGACCGTAGTGTCCCGGCAGGACCTGGCGGCCGCGGTGGAGTCGGTGCGCGGGCTGCTGCCGCCGCCGGGCGCCGATGACGATGGGGACGCCGAGTGGCGGGCGTCGCTGGTCGACCGGTACGCCACAGTGCGGCCGTTCGTGGAGATGCTGACGTCGGTGATCCCGTGGGGCGCGACCGAGGCCGGCACCGAGATCCTTTCCGCGCTGCGCGCCCTGCCGAAGGTGATCGCGGCCCGCAAGCCGGGCCTTGAGCACATCCGGGGGTTCGAGGGCCTCATCAGCGGGTCGTGGCGGCGGCTGGTGCTGGCCAACCCGAAGCTGGTGCCGCCGGCGATCGACCGGCCCGCCTACGTGTTCTGCGTGCTGGAGTTGCTGCATGACGCTCTGCGCCGCCGGGACGTCTACGCGGTCGGCTCCGACAAGTGGGCCGACCCGCGCGTCCAGCTGATCGAACCGAGGATATGGGTGCGGGAGCGGGACACGGTGCTGACCGCGCTCGGCCTCCTGGCGGATCCAGCCGAGCACCTGGCCGCCCTCGCCGATCTCTTGGACGACGCATTCAAGCAGGTCGGCGCGAGCCTGGCGAGTAACGACGCTGCCAGGATCTCGGGCGGGAAGCTGTCGCTGGCGCGGATGGAGGCGGCTCCGCATCCCGAGGGGTTCGCGGCCGTCCACGACGCGGTCGCGGCCATGCTGCCGCGGATCGACTACCCGGAGCTCATCTTGGAGGTGAATGCCCGCACCGGGTTCCTGGACGCGATGCCGCACATCTCCGGGTCGCTGGCCCGTCGCGACGACCTGGACCTGTCGTTGGCCGCGCTGTTGGTCGCCCGCTCCTGCAACATCGGGCTGACGCCGGTCGCCAAGCCCGGGACCGCCGCGCTGGGCGCGAGCCGCCTGACCGGGGTGGAGAAGGGCTACTTCCACGGCGAGGGCATCGGGAAGGCCTCAGCGATCCTGGTCACCAAGCAGGCCGGCATTGGGATCACCGCCGACTGGGGCGGCGGCCTGGTCGCCTCCACCGACGGGCTGCGTTTCGTCGTCCCGGTCCGTTCCCTGCATTCGCGCCCTTCGCCGCTGTACTTCGGGATCGGTAAGCGGCCACGGGGCACGACGTGGCTGAACACGGTGTCGGACAAGGTGATGGGGCTCGGCGGGCTGGTGGTACCGGGGACGATGCGGGACTCGATGTACATCCTGGACGCCATCCACCGCCTGGACGCCACTGAACCGCCCGACATCGTCACGACCGACACCGGCTCCTACAGCGACGTCGTCTACGGCATGTTCGCGATCTGCGGCTACCAGTTCGCGCCCCGCCACGCCGACATCACCGACACTCAGCTGTGGTGGGTCGACAGCGCGATGCTGCACGGGGAGATCACCCGCGACCACCGCGGCTGCAACGGGTGGGGCGCGTTCAACGAGCTGCAGCTGCGCCGGGTGTCGGTCCCCGCGATCGTCCAGTACTGGGACGACATGGTCCGGGTCGCCGGCTCGTTGTCGACAAACAAGGTCCGTGCCTACGACCTGATCAAGATGATGACCGCAGACGGACGGCTGACCGGTCTGGGCAACGCGTTCGCGGCCTACGGCCGGATCTTCAAGACCCTCCACCTGCTCCAGATCATCCACGTCGAGTCCTATCGGCGGATGATCGGAACCCAGCTCAACACCGGTGAGTCCCGCCACCAGCTCGCCCGACGCGTCTTCTTCGGCAACCTCGGCCAGCTCCGTCAAGCCTACGAGCGCGGCATGGAGAACCAGCTCGGTGCCCTCGGTCTTGGACTGAACGCCATCACCTGGTGGAACAGCCTCTACATCGACGCCGCCGTCGCCCGGCTGGGGGCCGGTGGTCGGGGAATCAGCCACGAGATCAAGGCCCGCCTGTCACCGCTGGTGTTTGAGCACATCAACTTCCATGGCTCCTACCCCTTCCAGCGCCCCCAGCTGGAAGAAGGGCGCCTGCGTGACCTGCGCGACCCCAACGTCGCCGAGGACGAGTCGCAGGAATAGGGCACCCGGTGAGCGAGGACCCCACCGCACACGCAGATCAGGCACCGGCCGGACCCGCCGGCTTCACCGTGCCCTCCCGCCCCGACGGCTGGCCCGACCTGCTCGGGCGTCGCCCCCTGACCAGCACCGAGCGTGCGGACCTGCGTCGGGCGCTGGAGACCGAGCCCGAACCAGCCGGTACGACGCCGGATCCGCTGTTCCTGGCCTATCTGACCATCGACGGCCTGGACGGCGCGGGCGACCCGCGCAAGGCGATGCAGCTGCGCGGCCGAACAACGCCGCACCACTTTCCACACCACCGCCTCGACCATGACGATCGGGATCTACGGCTCCGACGCCGCCGATCGGATCACCCTCCTGCGCGCCGCCGTGGCCACGCTCGCGAGCAAGCACGGGCTGAGCGCCCGTGAGGAGGCATGGTGATCTTGACCATTGGGCTCCGGACTGGTGAGGTGGCGTATTCAACTGTCAGGCCAGGTGATTGGCCACTTCTGGCCGTCTTCTTGCCAGGCTTCGTCCGGTGGCGCACTGTCGTGGAATCGGCACACATCTGGAGACTTTCATGGCCGTCCAGCACCGCATAAACAGCCGAAAATCGTTCGAGCAGGTCACGGCTGGCCCATACGAGGTCTCCGCGCTGTACTACTACCAGTCTCTCGACTGCCTGGTGGACCTGGCCTATCGGATCGCGGAGGACTTTTTCGCGCGGCCGCATCTTTACACCAACGTCGGTGCCGGGAGGGGCGGGCGTCCCCTCGCGCCCAGTCTCGCGCGCTTCCATGCCCGCTATGGGACTCACGAAAAGCTGCCGTCCAAGGCGCATCGCGAAGCGATCTTTGCGCCCATCTTCGGGGCGCCCGGCGGGGCCACCGACTTCCAACGGTTGCGCAATGAGCTCGTTGAAGCATCCGCCGCCTACGCATCGCGCGTGTTCGACGAGGGCGTGGAGATGCTCAGGGAGCGGGTCCGCACCACCCACAGGCCGTTCAAGGAGTACCTGCGCGGGTTGAACGGCGACTCACTCCGGTGGAGCGCGGAGGAGGCGTTGAGCGAGATCACCGAGAGCGTCAGCTACCGAATCCTGCGGTCCGATGGCATTGTTGCCGTCTTCGGCATCGCCCAACGGCCGCGGGACGAGTGGCCCTATGTTGAGGACAGCAACGGGGACAAGGCAGTCGAACAGATCTCCCGCACGCTGGCCGGGAGGGCGACGGACAGCTCCTCGCAGTCATGGATATCGCGCGAAGCCATCAGCAACCGGCAGCGCACCGCGCTACGCGGCGCGGAAGCTATCGCCGCGGTCCTCGAGTACGAGGAATCGATGCCCAACGATAAGCTCATCGCCCTCATTACCGCCTGCTACACGTGGGGCGCGGCGTTGCGCACTCAGGCCGGTTCAGGCCTGGGGCCCGGCGGCGGAATGTCGGCATCCCAGCGTTCACCGCTCGCCGATGGTGGGCGTACGGTGACGACCGCATACGACCTGCTGAACTGAGTAGGGCGTCGAGCATGAGAGCCCGTAGCTTTGTGATCTCGCGTACCACCGGCCAGCCGGTGGCAGGGGCGCCCATCACGGCCAAGGCCCGGCAAGGCGGCGTCGTCACCACTCTGGCGATGCTGGCGAGCGACGATGTCGGCTACGTCTCCTTCGACCTTCCCGACGACCAAGAATGGTCCGACGTCTGGTTGGAAGCGGTGGGAGACCCGCAGGCGCGTTCGTTCCTCCTGACGTCGGGTGACGTAGGCAAGACCAAAGCGGACGGAAGCAAGGGCGAAGGGAACGGAAACAGGACAGCGCCAGCAAAGCCGACCGAGGACACCGTCGACTTCGACCGGACCGTCTCGGTGCTCCAAGTGGATCCGGCGATCCTGTCATTGGAGCGTAGTAGCACGCTGCCGTCGATTCAGGGCTCGCCGGACGCCCGGGACTATTCGTTGTCACCGGCGTCGTTCCTCACCCCTCGCAAGATCAAGATCGGCGACCGCGACTGCGCTATCCCCGTCCGCTCGAACATGCCCGTGCACACCGTGCGCTTCACCCAGATCGTGCGACGCCCTGCACAGCCGAGGACGAGGGAGGTCCAGGAGGGCCGAGAGCCCGCCGACCGCGATCAGCGGGGCACCAGCGCACCGGTCCTCGATCTGTTCGACGACCCGAAGGCGCAGCCGAACCTCAAGGTGTTGGCGTGCGACATCCTGGAGTACGAGCAACAGTGGTTCGATCTCGGGGAGACGCTCGGCACGATCCTCTACAGCCTGCCGCTCGCTCCGTGCGAGTCGGTGGACATCGCGGTGATCGAAGCGTCCCGTTCCGACGACGTGGCCCGGACCGATTCGGCGGCCGCCGGCGAGCATCTGGAACACTCTCTGTTTCGTGATCGCGGCATCACCGACTCGGTGGACGGTGCTCTCAAGGAGTCTCAAGGCGGCTGGTCGTTCATGGCCGGGCACGGCGGGGCTTACAGCGGATCCTTCCCCATCGGGAATTTCGGTGCTACGCACGCGATCGGGTACGGCACCAGCCGCTCATGGGGCGAACGCAAACTACACGGGGAATCCGCTCAGGACCTGCACGACTCGACCGTGCAGTCCACCGACCTGGTTCGCAGTCTCAACAGCACGGTCATTGTGCACGGCACGCAAGCCGAACGCCACCAGCTACAGACCCGGACCATCACCAACCACAATCACTCGCATGCGATGACGGTCCAGTACTACGAGGTCCTGCGCCGCCTTCGGCTGCAAACCCGATTCGTGCGGACACGTCCCGGGGTTTTGGTCCCCTACCGTGGCCTCACGTTCACCACGGCCAGGCCGACCGTGAGTTGGATTGGGGACCTGGTGCAGCTCTGGAAGATCACCGATCCGGAACGGAAGGAGCTTCATCTCGTCAACCGCGTGCGCCCGATGCTGCTGGACGATCTTCTAGAGCCGCGCCTGCGGGAGAACTTCGACGCCGTACGCAGACTGTTGTTCTTCGATGCAACGTTGCCGCCTCAGTACTTGCCGGGCGACCCGGGCGACTACACGATCACCGGCCTCAAACTCACGCTGCGCCGGGGCCAGTGGGGCACCGGCGCCGATACCGTGAGCATGCAGCTCATGGTTGACGACCAGCACGGTGTGGAGTTCGCGCAGCCGATCGAGCCCCACAACAAGGTCTACGCTGATCGGCCGATCCTCCGGGACAAGGGCTGGTGGGGAGACGACTCAGCGTTCGAAGACGAGCCCCGCCCGCTCGGCCCGTTCACCTTCAGGTTGAAGTCGCCTACGGCGAGGTCCCGGCTCAAGGAGTTCCGGATCTTGTGGGAGCCAGAGGGTGTCGACGACGATCTGTCGTTGAAGGGCCTCAAGGCCGTGGCCTTGAAGGCAGACGGCAGCGAGGACGTTCTGGTCGACGAGTCGGTGAACCGGGTCTTCACCAAGGAGAACGCCGTCCGGTTCGAGCGCTTTCCGATCAAGCCAGTCCCGTCGCCGGAGGAGGCCGGCCCCGACGTCTCGACCGCGGCCGCTTACGCGCGCCGCAGCCAAGACGTCGCGCTGGCCTGGGAACTGATCACGCACCTGAACGACCATCGCGATCACTATTCGCAGTTCCTGGCCTCGGTGAAGGACCCGTCGTGGTTCGCGGACGCGCTCGATGCAGAGTTCGGCTCCTCGGGCTCGATCCGCGACAGCATCGACGCCGTGCCGGTGGCCGTCTGCGGGCATCACCTGGCCTTCCCGTTCAACCCCTCGGAGCAGCCCAGCGCGCAGCCCGCGCCCGCAGCGCCAGAACCTACGATCGTGAGCCTGCCCACCAGAGGGGTCTTCGCCGAGGTTCAGCTGAGCTCGTGCAACGCCTCCGAGAAAAGGGACATCACTCGGCTCTGGAACTGGCAAGAGCAGGCCCAATGCGAGCGGCCACCGAGCATCGAAGGCGTCTCCCCCGGGTTCCGCGGGCAGGCCCCCGGCGTCGAACCAGCCCAGCTCCCGAACGCGGTCGTCCAAATCACGCAGCCACCCGCTGCACCTGATCCGGTGGGCCTGGCGGCCGCTCTGCAGCTCCTCGGCCGTCCGGACATCTTCCGCGACATGTCCGGACTGCAGCAGGTCAGCGATCTCCTCGATGATTTGGTCAACGGCGCAGTGAGCGGAGCCGAGGCGGCGAGCAGAGCGGCAAGCGCCCGCAACGCTCTGCCAGCGGACCCGGCGAGCAACGGGCGAGGCGGGGGGATGAACCGTTCAGCACCGTCAACGCCGAGCCCGCAGCGGCAGGTCGACGCGCTAGACGCCATCAAGTACGCCCAAGAGCAGGGCCTCATCGACGAGCAGCAGGGCAACAACGCCGCAGTGGGCGTGCTCGGCGGAGAACCACTCGCCGGGGTCGAGTTGGCTGCGGAGATCCTGCCCGACTTGCGAGCCTGGGAGTCCTTGCTCCGGTTCCGGGTGCCTGCAACTATCCAGGACGCGTTGCGCCCCCGCGATATCCACGTCCAGGTGTTTAGCGAGGCGCTCGGGCCTATCAGCCTGGACTACTTGCCGGTGCACATCACCAAGTTGCCCACAGTCGGCAGCAAACAGCTCACACCGGCCGAGCTTCTTCGCACCGTCCGCCTGGGGATGACGGGCCCAAGCCCCATATTCGTCAACCCCTCGTACAGCACATTCGAGCCGTACGCCGCACGCGACAAAACGAAGTGGGAGTCGTCGGACCCTGCCGGATCGGTCATCTTCATCAACATCCCAGGTTTTGACAACGCCTCCGTCGTACTCAGCGCGATCAACCAGGAGCAGTGGATCTTCAGTACCGTCTATGCGAACGAGGACCGACCCGGCGGGAAACCGCAGCAACATCCGGTGAGCGGCAACCGGCAATTTGGCATCAAGCCGACCGAGTCGGGAAGCTGGATCTTCTACACGCGGGGTGCCGACCGCACCTCCGGCTTTCTAGAAAGCATCGGCAGCGGTATCACCTTCAATCTAGCCGACATGCTGTGGTTCAGCCTTCAGGAGCGGGTCGAAGCGTGGGTCCGGGCTCACGGTGGCGCCGCGCAGGCACTTCCCAAGGAGGGCGGCCGGTACCGGTGGGCACGCGTACGCGACACCCTCGGCCTGCCGGTGGAAATCTGACGCTAGAAATCCTGACAGCCGGCGCCACAGTGACGGGGGGCTTTCGGGGCGAGGAATCGGCAGACAGCCGTTGGCGCTGAGAACGATCTTGACTGCCCACCTGACCGAGCGGGCCGACCGAGTCGGCGCTCTGGCAGAAGCCCGGCGTGCCGTACGACCGGGCGCTCCGCTCCCGAACGCGTCCCCAGCCGCCAGGTACGCAGGAACGGACTTTAGGGATGAGAAGGATCTTGTAATTAGATGATGAAGGGCGTCGCTTTCTGGGGGAGGATGCCCTTCATCGGTCGTGGTCGGATACAGGGTGGCTGGCGGCCTCTCCCCAGACGGCACGATCATCTGGACCTCCGGCAGCCTGCCCGGCAGGAGTCACGACCTGACCGCCGCCCGCCTCTGGGGCATCCTGCCCGCGCTGGAGCGGGCCGGCATCCTCACGCTCGCGAATACGGGCTATCAGGGAGATGACGGGCCGTCATCACACCGCAAAGGGGAAGAACAAGCCCGACTCGCATTGGCAGGCCAACCGTGTCCACGCACGTCTGCGGTCCCGGTGAGCGAGCGAATGCCCAGCTCAAGAGCTGGCGTATCCTCCCCGCTGTTGCTCACACAAGGCCGGACATCTCTCAAAGCCATCGCCGTGCGACAGACCTACGAGCTCACCCGAGGATGAAAAGGGTTCAGTCACACGGTGAAGTATTGGTTGAAGCCCTCGTCGTCCAGCCCGCCGAAGACGGAGGGAATGACAAGGAGCAGCAGCATGAACAGCGGCCCGACAGCGAGGATGTTCTGCCGAACTACATGCCGGGCGAGCCCAGCGAGCGCCCGGTCCTCGTCCGCGGTCACGGGCCGGCCGGTGGCGGCCGCCTGCGCGTAGACCCACTCGCGCTGCCGACGGACGTGGGCCAGGTTGTTCTTCATCACGTACTTATACGCGTCCCCCATCAGCGCGAGGTAAAAGATCACGAGTCCCCACCAATTGGCCAGCCCTTGCACGTGCGAGAAGAAGAACGTCGGCACCCACGCCACGCTGACCGAGAGCACCAGCACGACGAAACTGTCCTGCAGGATTCCGTGGAGAGGCCGGTTCGGAGTGAACTGCCGCGGCGGGTGCACGCCAGGCAAGGTACGCGCGGCCAGAGTCGGGATCAGCAGGCAGGCCCCGGCGCCGACGAACAAGCCGACCAAGCCGGGCAAGACACCGCGGCCGGTGGCGGACGACTGCAGCGCCGGACCGGTCATCCATACGGTCGCCGCCGCGCTAGCGAAGCCGCATGCCACGGCGACTGTCCGTTCCCCCCACCCGATGACCACGTTCTGTAGGTATCCGGCGTTACTGATGATCCCCTCGGTGACGAAGCAGAGCGTCACCAGGCCCGTCAGGGCGGCCAGAGCTATCGGCACCCAGCCCGCAAATCCCTGCTCGCGGATCGACGCCCCCAGAGCGGCGGCGAAGCCGAGGCACAGCGCCGTAACCAGGGCGTGTCGGATGCCGCGGCCGACCGGCAACACGGCGGCGAGGGCGAGCCCGGCACACGTCACGGCGACGATTGCGACCACGCCACCGAGGCGAAACACGTCCGCCTGGGATACCGACCCAGGAGTCCAGTCAGCGGCCGGGGTCGTGCTCGCGGCGAAGACGATACTGGCCAGAATTGTGCCGACATAGGCGACCACCATCCCGGCATACGCCTGCCACTTGAACTCGCTGAGGCGCGGCGCCATCGGGCCGCCCTGCTCGGCCTTGATGACCAGGTTGAACTGGGCCCGAACGGACCGGCCGGTGACCGTCACGAACAGGGCGGCGGCCACCACCCCAGCCAGGTTGACGGCCAAGGGGTTCACGGGCTGGTGGGCGGCGAAGTACTGGCCCGCCAGCGCGTACCCGACCACCGGTACCATGGCGAGGGGAATTACCCAGGTCCACAGCGGATCTGCTTTGTCGTCGCGCAGCAGCCGGAGCCCGAGGGTCGCTGCCAAGACGAGCACGACGCCGACGGCGGCAGCTGTGATGAGCTGGCGCGGCGCCGCCGCCGCCGTCACGGCCTGATAGATCGGTCCGACGGCGCAAACGAGCAGAATCGCGGAGAGGACGCACCGCTGGGCCACAGTAACCGCAGTGAGCGCGCCAGCAGCGAAGACGCCCGCCAGCCCAGCGATGACTACGACTAGCGCGATCCACAAGTCGTACCGCAGGTCGTGGGGGAACGCATAGGCGAGCGCGCCAGCCGGCAGCAGCGCCGTAACCACCAACTGGGCCGCCCGGCCAAGCAGCCGCCACCGCGTGGCAAACCCGAGCAGCACGAAGGCCGATACGGCACTCGCGCCGAGGTGCAGGGCCAGCAGCCCCGGCA
Source organism: Nonomuraea polychroma (assembly GCF_004011505.1). NCBI lineage: Bacteria > Bacillati > Actinomycetota > Actinomycetes > Streptosporangiales > Streptosporangiaceae > Nonomuraea > Nonomuraea polychroma. Next base: position 3,507,371 of record NZ_SAUN01000001.1, on the reverse strand, counting down.
CGTCGCGGGAGGTCGCTGCGTTGTCCACGGCGACCAGCGCCATGAAGCCGAATACCGAGGCCAGAGTGCCGACCGCCCCCACGGACCGAATCCGCGACTCGACCACTGCAGGCGCCTCGCCGCGCAGCCGTACCACCACGGCGATCGCGGCGCCCGCCAGAAACGCCATGCCCAGTGCGAAGAAGACAGCATGCCACCAGCCGGGCAGGTTGAAGTAGTGCGGCCGCGGCAGCGTCCAATTAGCCCGTGGCCGTGGGTTCAGTAGCCACTGCGCCTGTATCGCGGCGCCAGCTAAGAAGATGCCCACCGCAGTGAACGCGACGGCCCGCCGGCGGAACGCGATGACGCCGCCTGACGCACGCACGAGCGCGTAGCTCAGCAGCGGCAGCAGCAGGCCATCGCCGACGGTGGCGGACCGGAACGTAAATAGACCCGGCAGGCCCTCGGCACCCAAGCCGAACACAGAGAATACGGTGAGCGCGCCGAAGCCGAGCACGGCGACTCCGACGGCGACTCGGAGTGCAACGAAGGGCGGCGCGAGAAGACTTCGGTCGACAGGCGGAACAGCCATGCGGGCGACTCCCGACGCGCGTATTCGGGCGGGCAGGAACCCATCGTCTACCAGACTCATCTCTGCTGGACCATCTTCGGAGCAACTGGACCATCTCGGAGCAAGTTGCGGTCGTACCGGCGCCACATCAGGCAACGTTCGCCCTATTGAGGAAGTAGGGGCGGAGGCCACGGCCCTGCTACCCCCAGTGAGGCGTCGGGATTAGAAGATTTGACGACACCCTCCGACTGGGCCCCGCAAACCCTTCCGGAAATCGGACATCGAGCTACGAACCGTGACGTCAGATGGCCGGTTCCGCACACGGATTGACGACAGGATTTCCCGACAGGAAGATCGGGCTCCACCCCACCCGAGGAGAGCCCGGTGCAGATTGTCTACTCTCGCGTCTCCACCGCGACCCAGTCCCTGCTACGCCAGCGCCACATCCTCACCGAGGCCGGCCTTCTCGTGCGCACCGAAGGCGTCGCCGAGGGATTCCAGCCAGCCGACGGGGTCCTCCTCTTCGAGGACCCCGCCACCACCTCCAAGATCCCCGCGCTCGACCGGCCCGCGTTCGGCAAGATCGCAGCCAAGGCGCACCCCGGCGACACCCTGACGGTCTCGGAGCTGTTCCGGCTCTGCCGCGACCTGCTCGACATCCACGCCGTTCGCAACTGGTGCCAAGCCCGCGGCGTCGCCCTGCGCGTCCTGTCCGGGCCGCTATCGAACTTCCACGATCTCGCCGCTGGCGACGCCACCACCGCCGTCATCATCAACGTGATCACCGCTGTCGGCCAGTTCCAACGCGACATCCAGAACGAGCTCACCGTCGAGGGGATCGCCGCCGCCGAGGCCGAAGGCCGCTACCGCGGCCGCCCGCCCGCGCTCACCGGTGAGCGCGTGGAAGAGGTGCGATCGACCTATACCCAGCGGGGCACCTCGATCGCAGCACTCGCTCGGGCTCACGGGGTGAGCCGCGCCGCCATCCGAACCGCGCTCTCCGATCTGCTACCCGATCAGGGACACCCTGGCCACCCTCAATCCTCCTGACCGAGATCAATCGGCCTGAGCTGTGGGTGAGTCCTTAGCGTAGTTACCCGTCAGTAGAGTCCCGGTTCCCCAGACCCACACCAGCCCACGGCCTGGAGGGGGCCGAGATCACTCGTCGAATCCCAGCCGGGCGGGCAGTCGGTGGGTTCGAAGGAACCATCGGCTAGCTGGATCTCGCACCGGGCCGTGTCGTCGCCCTCCCTGAGGGGATCGCCGCGCCCAGGGCCTGAGGGATGCCGGCGAAGAAGACCAGGCCGATGACGATCGGGATGAGCCCGAAGACGATTGCGCCGTAGCCGCCGCCCGCGTTGTCTGCGGGCACGGTCCTGGTCGGGTCCTGCGGGTCGTAGAGCACCTCGGTCGCGTTGCCCTGCCCGGCGAACGTGGTCCGGACGTCGCTGACCACACCGGGGACCCGCTGTGCCCGCCCGGCGAACCGCTTGCCGCCGATGACCCGCTTGATCGAACCCAGAATGATCAGCATCCCGAACGCCACGAACAGCAGCGGGACGTACGTGGACAGGTCTTCCAACACAGATCTCCTTCGGTGGCCTGCACCTCTGGACCGCTGCGGACGATCACAGGTTCCCGCCGTCAGCCGATGAAGACCTCGGCGTAGCGCTGGTTGGGGACGCGGGCTTGAAGGGTCACATGCACCGACAGGGGAGGGACGGGTGGCGATCAACGTTGGCCGGATCTTTCGTCACCCTCGGCTTGAGGGAACAGAACCTCCCGGCAGCTCGCCTGGGCGGGGAGCCAAGTCGCCGAGCTCATGGCCAAGGCATATCTCACCCGCGTCGGCATTGTGGTGGAGGCGGTGCGGATCTGGCGCAAGGGAGTGGTCGTCGCCGGCTACCGCCCAGGGCACTACTTCGGGGAGGACTCGCCGTGATGACCGGGCTGGTCCCCGCCCAGGGGGCACGCTCACCTTCCCGTTCTGCGCCGCCCGCACGGTGACGTCTACAAGCGGTGGCCCGGCCTGCAGGCGGAAGAGCCGCTCCCCGCCAAGACGCTCGCTCGCCGCGGTGTCGTCCTGGTACAGCTGCCTGGTGGGGAAGGACTGCGGCCGAGTTCAACTCATGGAGACCGGCGTCCGCGTCACCGAGGCCCTGGCCGCGCAGCTCGGCGACCTCGGGCGCGAGCGCAGCCGTCGCACGCTGCGGATCGTCGCCGAGGGCGACAAGGCGAAGACACGGAAGGTGCCGCCGGCCGCCGCGCACGCGATCGACGTGTACCTGGCCGACCGTGCGGAGCGCTCGAAAGTGGCGGTGGAGCAGCTGAGTGGCCCGCTGTTCGCGTCCGGCGCAGGCCGGGATCGGGGGCTGCGCCCGCACCAGCTGCGGCACACGTTCGCGTCGCTGGCGGAGGAGTCGGGCCTCGGCTGAGGAAAATCCAGGCGCGTTTGGCCACGCGGGGAGAAAGCCCATACATCATGAAGCCCTGATGAGCCGCCTGTATTGGCATCGCGCTCGGCAACGATGCTCTGCGCGAGGCGCCCACCGGCATGGCCGCCCAGCACTCTGTGGACAGACCGCTCCCTAGGCACGCTACGGTGCTGTCGAACCAGCTAGGCCGTGTTTCATAAGGCATTGAGCCACTCGTTGATCGCGGCGATGGTGAGTGTGGCCTCGAAACGGACAGCGAGCTTGTCGTACCGGGTGGCCATGGCGCGGTTGCGTTTGAGCTGGTTAATGCCGCATTCCACAGCGTGCCGCTGACGGTAAAGAGCGGGATCGAAGGCAGGAGGTCGCCCGCCCCTGGAACCCTTGGCGCGCCGGCTGGCGTCCTGGTCGGCCTTACTCGGGATGCACGCCTTGATCCCACGCCGGCGCAGATGGCCGCGGTTGGCCTTGCTGGTGTAGGCCTTGTCGGCCAGGACTCGATCGGGGCGGGTCCGGGGCCGGCCGCCGCCAAGACGAGCGACCCGGATCTTGCTCAGCACGGGGATGAACTGCGGGCTGTCACCGCGCTGACCGGCCGTCACCAGCAGGGCCAGGGGTTTGCGGCCCTGCTCGCAGGCCAGGTGCGTCTTGGTGGTCAGCCCACCGCGTGAGCGGCCCAGCGCATGATCGTCCGGTTCGCTCTGCACCCCGCCAGGCGGTTCCTTCTGCAGGTGACTGTCCCGGCGTGCCCCGGCGGCGTGCTGATGGGCGCGGCTGATGGTGGAGTCCACGCTCACCGTCCAGCCGATCTTTCCGGCGGCGTCCGCGTGCGCCTGCATCGCGGCCAGGATCTTGGCCCAGGTGCCATCACGCTGCCAGCGGCGGAACCGGCCGTACACCGTTGACCAGGGCGCGTACACCTCGGGGACGTCCCGCCACGGCGCGCCGGTCCGGATCCGCCACCGGATCCCGTCGATCAACTGCCGCCTGCTCCACTTCGGCGGACGACCGCGGCCCGAGGCGGCGGGTAACAGCGGCTCCAGCGCTGCCCACTGCCCATCGGTCAGGTCATGCCGCCTCGTCACCGCTACGCTGGCCACGAGGTCTCCGGTACTTGGCTCTTCTTGGTCGTTGAACCAACTACCGGAGACCTCGTCGTTTATCGATGACCGCCACGCCGCAAGCCCTCAAAGACCCTTTTGAAACACGGCCTAGTGCTGTCCTCCGCGAGCGCGACCTACCGCGACGCCCACCGCCAGAGCGGCACCCGCTGCGGCTGCTACTAACCATCCCCTTTATCCGACACGGGGCTTGGGATAACAGTCGGTATCGCAGGCTTATGAGCCGATCATGCCAGCTCTTCATCGAAGATTCGACAAAACGCGCGAGTGCGGGCAGTGCGTTGATCGGCCCTGGAGCCGTCGCTGTTCATCGTCCAGTGCCGTCTACCCGCTTCCCCAGTGAAGAGATACTGGGCAAGTCGACGAATCTCTGCATCGTCCATTAGGCCGAAGTTGTGCATGGAACGCCATGGCTCGATCCAAAGATTGACAAGGATGCGAAGCCCGAGGGGCAGGTCGTCCTCGGGGCCACGCCACTGGCCGCCTGCTGCCTGTACTAGTTTCTTCGCCCCGACAACGACAAGGACACCTGACGGACATCGGTCTGCCCGACACCTACACGGAAGTCCACCGCGCCCGTCTGCTGGAGCAGATCAGGGCGGCTGGAGGCCGCGATCTCGGCATCCGCTTTTCGACCGCGGTCTGGTAGAACAAGCCGGGCTGCGACATGCTCATGCTTATCACTGGCGACCGCCGAGTAGCCGGAGGGGAGGCGTCCAAGGCAATGAGGAAATGGGTGCTGTTCCTGATGGCGGTAACGATCGCTCTTGTAGTCACTGCTGCAGCGACCGGCACCCTCCCGCAGTGGTGGGCCGCATGGGGGTTGTGGCTCACGGGGACCTCGCCTAACCAGATGCCCCTCGGTGGCTGGAGCGTGATGATGTGGGGGCGCCTCGGCAAGATCATGCAGTTTCGTCGCAGGTCTCGTCGCCATATTCGACTTCATCAACATCGACAAACTGAGAGCGTTCGGGCAGCGTGCCCGTGAACGGTACGAGTCCGGACGGGTGAGGCTCGAGGCTGCGCAGATCGCCGGAAAGGCCGACAAACTGATCCACAGGCTTTGGGGAATGGTAATCAAAGGCCCCGCAGGGGAACTTCCAGCCGGCCTGAACGTACCACCCGACCTCGCGTTCGCCATGGCTCGGCCGATCGGGTGGTGGATCAGGAAGACCCCGCGATTCTGGATTCCATCGAGGACAATCAGCCGATGTGAAGCCCGTCGGTTCCACGCGGATGTCCTACGGCACATCCGCGACGACATCAGGCACAGTAAGGGGAACCCCTACATTGCCTCCGACGAGAGCGTGCTAGAGCTCGCCCGTGACCTGGTGCAAACAAAGCTGGGCCAGTACGACGCCGTGATCAGTGAACGCCTCGAGGAACGAGCAGAGAATGCGATGCTTAAGACTGGCTGGATAGTTGCGCCCCTGATGATCGTTCCCTTCGTCCTGTGGATAGGCACCAGTTTCCTTCGTGCCCTCCATGTGCCGTTACCCGGTATGGCTTGGCTGGATTTCATCGCGCCCCTGGTGTTCTTGGCCGGTTTCGGCACCCTGATCGTCGCCAGATTGACCGTGCGCAGGGCCCTCTTCGTGACTCAACTGTTGCCTGACGGGGCTGCGGCCGTGGTGGCGCGTGCGCTGGTGGTCGCCTTCGACAAGGCGCATCCCGACCACGCGTTCCGGCTTATCGCACTGTATCTGTTTGTGGCAGGTTTCCAGCTCGACCTTCTGGCGTCGTAGTTCCTCCGAACGGGATGACGAGCCGGTGGTGTAGTCGTACTCGGTGAATGATTCGTTCCCGAACCTGGGCACTGCCGGCTGAGAGCCGCTGCTCGACGAGGACGACGAGCCGCGTTGGGGCGCCTGGTACGAGCTGTCGGAGGCGGAGCAGTGCGAGCGCGGCACGGCCGGGCTGCGGGAGCACCGGCCGTGGGCACAGCTGGGCCCGGACACCCGGTCCGAGGTCACCTTCCATCTCCGGGTGACCGTGTACGACCTGCTCACGGACGATCGGGAGGACCGGGTACGGCGCGCCGCCGACCTATGAAGCCTCCTGCGGAGTGAACCCCTTTTGAACACTGTTGCGATCTCGGCTGTACCGCTTGGATAGCGGCATGGAGAAGACAACAGCGATCTTCAAACGGCCCTGGTTCGGTGGGCGGCGGGCGCCTTTGACGACGAGGTGATCTCGCAGACGGCCGAGGTGACCTACGAGGCCCCGGGCGCTATTCCGCCGACGGGCACGAAGGCGGGGAGTCGGCTGCTCCGCCCGTAAAGGCAACGTGGCCAGCGATTGTCGCTTCAAAGCGCCATGATCTTGCAAAGGTGCGCTTTGAAGCGCCCTTTTATATGCGCCGAAAACGCGACCGAGCTGCTATTCGGCGCGCTACGATGGGCGTCAGCTCGTTGCTTGACATATCTCGGATACACGGCCGCTCTCGCGAGGAGGTCGGGCAATCCGACCCCGAGCCCCACAGGGATGACACATGAGGGGAGATCGTATGGGCACGGCTGCTGATGGCACTGGACCTGCTACTCAGGGCCCGGGGGCTCAGCTGGTGCTGTAGCCCCCGGGTAGTTAGGCGAACGCGGTCCCGTTCCTCGGCTTGCATACTGAGAGCGGGACCGCTTCGTCTGTACTCGCATCCTAGCCGATCGGGGGCCGCACTTTCCGCCGGTCGATCCAATATCGCAGATGGTTTATTTGAGAGAGATGCGCCTTGCCCATCTTTAATAATCTCCGGTTCGCCAGAAGCTTTAAGATTATGCAGTGGCGATCCGACTGCTTGACCATAACAAGTGAGGATCCGACTGCTTAACCGCAATCGGTGAGACTCGGCTTCCAACGCCATGGGGCGCCGTCGTGGATCTGTCATAGGTACGTCGGGTTTCCTCCCGCGCGTACGGTTCGGACAACACGCTGAGAGCGTCTCTCCCGCACGAACGCGAGGGTTCCGATACCACGGACCCCCGGGAACGATCTTGTCTCAGACTTCATGATCGCTAGCTAAGGCCCTGGATACCCCCGGTCCAGGGCCTTTCGCATGCGCTCAACCAGCAGCCTGCCGTGCCCAGTGACGTCGCGCGCGTCAGCAACTGCGCCGCAGAGCCAGACTGCGGCCTCATCCGGGGCGCCGCTCGTCGATCCACTGCCGCAGCCTATCGACGCACTTCCGGTTGTGCGGCTCCACCGATTCCACGCCAAGCTGCTCGAAACGGCTCGTGCGGCTACCGGGGTAAACGGAGAGCACGGGGATCCGCATCCGCCGCGTCCGCCCGTTCTCCCCCTTCCACCACAGATCGACCTGGCCGGTGCTGGTACGGCCAACCTTGATGATCCTCTCGACCGGCAGACGGCGACTCCACAACACCTTGTGCACCTTGACCTGCGTCTCGGTGCAGGTGACGCCCAAGAGGGGCGCCCGCGCCATGATCAGAGCGCCAATCGCCAGCAGGGGCACCGAGAGGACGGCCACCGCGACCAGATCGTCCCACGATGCCCGCACCAGATGCTCTAGCCGTAGCCCCTCCTTCCCGGGGTCCAGCGCGGCGCTCGCCAACATCAGGCCGCACGTTAGGAGGAAGAACCCCAGAAAAGCATGCAGGAGGCGCACGACCCAATCCCCACGCAGCTTCATGTCTCCATGATGTGGTCCCACAGGGCGACATGTGCACGACCGCGTGCGGGCACGGCACCGCCATCCAGGCGTCATCAATCTGAAGTTGTTCCTCGACGGCAACGACACCTAGTGGGCCACCTCCTGCGCCGGAGACAGCACGCCCGGCACCTGGACGTGGCCGCCCCGCGTCTAGTACCCCCTGCCCGGCCGCCGGCAGCGGACGCCGGCCTTCCCTCCCAAGGACCCTTCATGTGGTGGCACTCGATCGACCATCTCAAGCGGGACGGCCGCCAGCGCGGCCTGCTCGTTCACCGCGGTTTCTGGCTGAACGAGGTGCCCCGGCCCATACTGTGGTGCCTGATCTGCGGGCACCGGCCGGTGGTCGACGGGCACGGCCCGGTCGGGGCCACCCTGTGTGCGGCCCGCTGGGTGGCGTGCGGCCTGACCCGCAGGGCAACCTGCCCGTGAAGCTACTTCGAGCTCGGCCAGCCGTACACGAACGACCTGTACCGGCCGAGTTCATCCAGGCGATGCGCGAGCTGGGCTCGCGCACGTGGGGTCCGGGCCCGTGGCCGGACCGCCCGACCGGCGTCCTCGGCGGCGAGCTCGTCATCGGCAAGACGTTCGGCGTCTTCTCCGCCGAGGTCACCATCTGCGAGGCCGGCGCGGAGCACACTTTGTCGGGCATCTCCTGTGGGCCAGCAGATCAGCCGCTCTCCGAAATGCTGCCCAACCTCGCCAGGATCAGCCTGCGGTACCGGGACCGGTCCCTGGGAGCTGGTCCGTATGCTAATGATGATCCAATACAGAAAGTATTCTCCGTTTATGGACTGAAGGTCGGAATTGGAGCCATCATGAGCAGTCTGCGATTCAGAGTCAGTCTCAACCTGGCCTTGGTCGCGGGTTGCCTGATGGTTCTGGGAGGTTGCGCACGTGACCAGAATGGAGTCTGCTTTTTCAGTTGCGACGAGGCGCCGCCCACAGCGGCTAAGCAGCCATGGGAGTTGCCCCCGGCCACGCCATCGGAGTCGGCATCCGCCGCCGACTCGCCAGTGCACACTACGTCCTACTCACCGACACCGACATCCACCAGGTCCAGGACGACGGTACCGTCTCCCGCCGATCCAAGTACAAGCGAGCCGCCCTACCCTGCTGACGGCACAAAGGTCAAGTCTTGTAACGACCTGAGCTGTGAAGTTCAAGTATCCAGGGGTGTTACGGTGCCCACCGGTCCGGGCAATCCCACATTCACCGTTCAGAGAATCACCTCACGGAAGGTGCACTTCCTGGTCACTTACCCCGCCCGGAACCGCGCGACTCTGGACCTCGCGCCGCTCGACTTCGCACCGTTCGGCGACTTCAGGATCACTCTTGAAGAGATCGACGGTAGAAAAGCAGTGGTGTCAGTCTCTGCACCCGGGCTGCCCTGACCGGCGCAACAAGATCTTTTGCGCCTTGGAAGGTCATTAACGGGGAATAGGGACACCCTCTCATCTCATCGCACTTATCCGGCGCCATCATGCGTCCATCATCACGGACGGGGGTGACGTGTTCGACCTCCGCCTGATCGTCCACGCCCCCCAACGGGGCCGCTTTGGGGGTGCTGCCGACCCCGTTGAGCGTGGAGATCGCGTGCCCGTTCCTGGACGTGCCCGCGCTGAAGCTGTCCTACAGCAAGCGGGCCGTGAACACGGAGCTGCTCGGCGGGCCGGTGGATGCTGCGCAAGGTGATCCTCTACCCGGGCGCTGCGCCGCTGGTCGACGGCAAGCGGGCGTTCCTCAGCTCCATGCCGGGAGCGATCCTGCAGACGTTCCTGCAGGAGGGCCAGGCGCGCGGCGCGCTGCCCGCCCTCGACTGGGACTTCACCCCCCACGCACGACAGCGCCGGGCAGCCGTGGGCGAAGATCCTGACGATTTACTTCCGGCCCGGCCTCGACGCGCTCACCACCCTCATCAACCTGGCCGAGCAGGGCGTCTGCGACTTCCGCATGCAAGGTCGGACGCTGCAGGTCTACAACGCTGACACCGAGCTCGAGCGGGACCTGGCGGCCGGGGAGGCGCCGGTGGATCTGCGGTTCGGCCGCGACGTGGTGCAGGCCACCGACGTCGGCACGTTCGAGGGTCTCGCATCGGCGGCGCTGGTGGTGGGGGACGACGGGTTCCGCGCGACGTACCACAACGGCGGCGCGGCCGAGCCGTGGGGACGGTGGGCGACCTACATCGGGCAGGGCGGCGTCTCCGACCCGGGCACCGCGCAGCTGCTCGCCGAAGCAGTGCTGCTGCGCTCAGGTCACGAACGGGTCCAGCGAACCCGCCAGATCACCCCGTACACCGTGCGGTGGCTGCCCTGGCGCGACTACCGGCCAGGCGACCGCATCCTCGCCCCGGGCGACGCCGGGGTGATGGAGAGCATGCGGGTCCGGCAGCTCACCGTGAGACGTTGAACGCGACGAAGTGTGATGCCGCCGCCGTGGTGAGGTTGCGGGCGAACATGACCAGGCCCGCAGCGGCCTCATAGGTGAAGGTGCCCCGGAACGCCGTGTACCCGGTCGTCGACCCGGCGCCGCACGTGGACCTGCACGTGGATCCGAACGCCGCGGTGGCAGTCCTGCGCAGGCGCATCGATGAGCTGACGTACGAGAACGCGGTCCTGGCCGCTGCTGTGGATCAGCTTCAGCACCGGGCGAAGGAACGGAATGGATACCGGGGAGCGAGTGACGCGCTTTGACTGGACTGGTACAACGCAACACGGCGCCATCGCGGTCTCTCGGGGCCCCGAGAGACCGCGATGGCCCCTCCTGATGAGGACAGCCTGGATAGAGGCGGGACGCCGCTAACCGGTCACGACGTGCATATACCACTGTCGTGATCGATGGCTGTCGCAGTCGTACTGGACGAGACCGACGTTGTTCTCAGTGCTGGTACCGCCGGCCAGCGTCATGCACTTGAGCGTCTTCTGGTTGCGGATCTGGTAGGCGCCGGAAGCGGCGTCATGCCAGAACGCCCAGGTGCGTGACATGTTGTAGTCGCAGTTGTACTGGACGAGTTCGAGGTTGTTCCAATTGAGTTCGCCGCCCGCGACGGTGGCGCATTTGCCGGTCTTGACGTTCCTGAGCCAGTACTGGGTGGTGCCGTAAGGCATCTCTAGTTTCCAGCGGCGTGAGGGGTGGTTGTCACACTCGTACTGAACGAGTACGACATTGTTCTCGGTGCTGGTACCGCCGGCGACGGTAACGCACTTGCCGGTCAGCCGGTTGATCAGGATGACCTCGCTGCCGGCGGTGGCCTGGGCCGGCGTGGACAAGACGGTCAAGCCCAGGGCGAGGGTGGCTGTCAGGCCGATGGTACGGCGCATCGGGATCTCCCAGCGTTCGTGAAGGTCTGCGGACACTCGTCAGGTTGAGCGCCCGCACGCCAGAGCGCATGAGTAGGCCCCTGCTTACTTACGGGGTTCAAAGAGCCGCCGACAGTGTCGTCCGCCGTGGTGTGCGTTCCTCGAATTGCTCAGTTAGACCCTGACTGGCCCACGGGCGCAATTACTGTGCGCCCCTTCCTGGCACGCGAAGGACCCCTCGGCCCTGTCTTCCATCGCACTACAGCAGCGGAGAGGGGAGTTGTCGTGCAAGTGATCATTCCGGGTGAGTGATGCGGTACGGGCTGCGGCTCGTCGCCTACGCCCCGAACGGGCCCCGGCTTGGAGTGCTGGGGCAGCATCTCGGGTTCGAGGCAGGGATGCCGCTCAACGACGTGCCGTCGCTGCGGCGACCTGTTCGACGCACGCGGCCGGCGCGCAGTGGCTCGCCCAGCCGTGCGAGATCGCGGTCGAGTGGTCGGCGGGCGGTGCGTGGACGGAGCCGCAGGGCGGCCGGTTCCTGCGGATCAAGCGCGCCTCCGACGCGACCGATCATGCGGGGCCGCTGTCGTTCGACGCGCCGGGCTGGTCGTGGCAGCTGCGCAAGCTGGTGCTGTATCCGAACGGCGCCCTGGTCGAGGGGAAGCGGCCGTTCAGCGCGGCAACGCCGGGCACGATCCTGCGGACGGTGGCCGACGAGGGACAGGACCGGGGACACTGCCCGGCCTGGCGGTCGACTTCACCCCCACGCACGACAGCGCCGGGCAGCCGTGGAACAAGCTGCTGACGATCGGGCTGGACCCGGGCGCGGACCTGCTCACCCTGCTGATCAACTTGGCCGAGCAGGGGGTGCTGGACTGGACGATGCAGGGCCGGGTGCTGCGGGCCTTCAACGAAGGCACCACGCTGGGCCGGGACTTCGCGACGGGGCCCGCTCCGGTGGACCTGAGGATGGGCCGGGACGTCGACGACGCTCCCGATGATGCGACCCTGGAGGACGCCTCCAGCGCGATCCTGATCGTCGGGGAGAACGGCCTGCAGGTCGAGGTGACCAACCCCAGCGCGGTCGCTCCGTGGGGCCGCTGGGAGACGTACCAGTCGCAGTCCGGGGTGTCCGACGAGGGGACCGCGAGGCTGCTGGCGCAGTACGCGCTGGACCGGGCGTCGGGGGAGCAGGTGCAGCACACCCGGCAGATCCGGCCGTACGCGGCCCGCTGGCTTCCCCTGAAGGACTACCGGCCGGGGGACACGGTGCTCGCCCCGGCGATCAGGGCGTCGTGCAGGGCCTTCGGCTACGGCCGATCACCCTGTCGTGCGACGGCGACGGCGACGGCGTGATCGGCGGCAATCTGGTCCTGAATGACAGGTTCCGGGAGAGGGACATCCGTCTGGCTCGCCGCAGCTTGGGCATCCTGGACGGCGGCATCAGCTCGGGAGGCGGCGGCGGAGTGCCAGCACCCGACACCGATGGCCGCGTGCCGGCCGCGCCGCCCGGACTGCTCGTGCAGCCTGCCGCGTACCTGGACCAGCACGGGAACGCGAACTACAGCCGCTTCTACGCCCTCGACGGGTTGTATCCCGGCGAAACGACGACCTTCATCACCAGCGGCACCAACCAGCCCGGCAGCGCGCGTGCCGAACTCCAGGTCGCCGCCGGCCTCGTACGGCTCGGCATCCGGCAGCCGTCATCGTCCACCCGCAAGGGCGGCGGTCTCGACCTCGCCGAATCCTACGGCCGGTTCGGCTACGACGACGGCTTCTCCAGCTCGCAGTCCTACATCCACTGCAACAGCAGCGGGCGATGGTACCTACGCGGCCGGGTGTGGGACACCAACACGGCCGATCCGTATGACACGGTGCACGCCGGGTCTGCTGTGACCCCGCCCCGCCGGACTACGGAGGTGGGACGGTCACCTACGGGCCAACCATGGCCTCCAACATGGGGCCTGTCTGCACGATTCGCGACGGCGCGGCCAACCCGAATTTCTACTGGTGCGAGGACCTGTCGAACCAATCCGCCTTCTCCACCGCCTGGTCTCAGGGCGGCGGCGTCTGGTCCGGAAAGGCGGTCTACTGGTGGTCGCACCGCCATTGATCACGAGAGGGGGCCCGCCGATCATGGCGGAAACGTGGACCATCTGGGACGCCGAGTCCGGATGGTGCCGGAGGCCCGTGAGGTCCGCCAGGGCACGGTCGATTTCGTGGGGCCGGCCATGACCGTTCCGGAGGATCCGCTGGAGCCGGTCGAGACGCTGACCAGGCTGGACCCGGCCCGGGTGGCGGCCCGCCGCAAGAGCGTGGACTACTACCGAGCCGGCCGTGCGGGGCTCGTCACGTCCGGCTTCGACGTCAAGCCGCCGAACACCTTCATGGGTCGCAAGCCGTGGCCGGCGCTGGCCGGTGTATGAGACTCCGAACCTGGCCCTGGCGCTGGCCGAACTGCGCGGCGCGGTCGAGCTCGGGTTCGAGCGCACCAACAGCAGCACCGCGCTCATCTTGCAGCGGCTCGACCAGGTCGACGACCGGCATGCCGAGCTGGCCAAGACCGTCGAGACGCTCCAGACCCGGTTGGCCGAAGTCGAGAAGACGGCCGTGACCACGACGCAGCTCACCGAGCGCACCCGGCAGATCATCGCGATCGTCGGAGTCCTGGTGGCGCTCGGTTATCCGCCACGAACGAACACGATCGCTAGGCTCAGGGCCTCCAGGGCCTCCAGGGCCTCCAGGGCCTCCAGGGCCTCCAGGGCCTCCAGGGCCTCCAGGGCCTCCAGGGCCTCCAAGGCCTCCAAGGCCTCCAAGGCCTCCAAGGCCTCCAAGGCCTCCAAGGCCAAGCCTGCCCACAACAGCCTCGTCCCCCCGAAGAACCGTCTCTTCTGGCGCTCCCAAACACCGTATTGCCCGGCCCACCGCTGGCGAGCATGCCGAGCATCAGCAGAAGCCATACATCTGACAATCGCCATGCGCGCATAGTGCTCAGCACGGACGTAGGTGAAGAAGAAGACCGCAGAGGTGCCGATTGAGAGATCTCCGAAGCGACCTGCGGAGTTACAAGCACCACTACGATCGCCCTGCCCGGCCCGCGTTGCTCAACGGATGCGGAGTGAGTAGGGCGCAGCTGTGGCAGGTCCCCGGATCGCGCACCCGCGCTTGAGGACGAGACCAACCGAACCGACACCACGGCGTCTGCCCGGCCTGGGTGGGCTTTCGCATGTCCGCACCCTTGTTGGAGGGAACCATGCACGGAGAGCCCATCAGCTACGGCAAGCCCAAGGTCGAGCGGAAGATCACCGCGTCCGCCGCGGGCTCCTACCTCGGCCTGCTCGCGGTCCTGACCGTTCTCCAGGCGATCAACGCCGACCTCGACCTCATCGCGTTTCTGCCGGACTGGCTGGAGTCGCTCGCGGTCCCGCTGCTGCCTGGCCTGATCACGTACGTGTCCGGGTACAAGGCCAAGCACACCGCCCGGCCGGACCTGCCGCTGGATCAGCGATAGTACCTGCATCTTTGCCCCGCCATACTCCACTTCCGTTCTAGCGGTCGTCGCAACACCCCAGCTTGGGGAGTGCGATGGAGTTCGAGATCCGCAAGGTTCGGACCCCTCAGGGACGGAAGAAGCTGACCCGAGAGCGGGAGGCATACTTCCGCCTTATGGATCAAGGGTTCAGTAGCCAGGAGGCGTGTCGAATCGTCGGGATCAACCGGCGCACCGGGAAGCGGTGGCGCAACGGCTCGGCGCCGAACAAATCAAAAAAGAAGGGGGCACCGCCGGTCAGACGACCGACGCTGCCCCCTTCTGATGCGTCCCGCTACCTGCGAGAGGACGAGCGGATCCATGTCGCGGACCGGCTGCGGGAGAAGGTCTCGATCCGTGAGATCGCGCGCGAGCTCGGCCGTGCGCCCTCCACCATCAGCCGGGAGATCCGCCGCAACCGGCACCCCACCAACGGGCAGTACCGGCCGCACGCGGCCCAGGCCCGCGCCGACACGCGCCGGCCCCGCCCCAAGCCCAGCAAGATTGGGCAGAACCCGGAGTTACGGGCATACATCCAGGACCACCTGCACAAGCGCTGGAGTCCTGAGCAGATCTCCCAGAGCCTGCGCAGGAGCTTCCCTGATCGGCCGGAGATGCGCGTGTGCCACGAGACGATCTACCAGGCACTCTATGTCCAAGGCCGCGGCGAGCTGCGCCGCGAGCTGACCAAGGCACTGCGCACCGGCCGCGGGATGCGCAAGCCGCGCCGCGTCGCCCAGCAACGGCAGCCCCGATACGCCGCGCCCATGGTCATGCTCAGCGAGCGTCCCGCCGAGGCTCACGACCGCGTCATTCCCGGCCACTGGGAAGGCGACCTCATCATCGGCAAGAATCAGCTGTCCGCCATCGGAACCCTGGTCGAGCGGACGACGCGCTACGTCATGCTGGTCCATCTGCCGCACGACCACAGCGCGGTAAGCATGCGTGATGCCCTGCTGGACACCATCGCAACGCTTCCGGCCCAGCTTCGGCGCTCTCTGACTTGGGATCAGGGCAGCGAGATGGGCCGTCACCACGAGTTCTCCGTCGCCGCCGGCATGCCGGTCTACTTCTGCGATCCGGCCGGCCCCTGGCAGCGCGGCTCCAACGAGAACGCCAACGGCCTGCTGCGCCAGTACTTCCCCAAGGGCACCGACCTGTCCGTCCACACCCGCGCTCAGCTCGACGCCGTCGCCGTCGAGCTGAACTCCCGACCCTCGCAAGACGCTCGGCTGGGACAGCCCGGCGGAGCGTCTCGCAGAGCTCCTCGCAACCTGCGTCTAACCTGGCGGGCCGTGGTTCGCAGCACTGCGGCTCAAGGGGGCAAGGGCGCACCCACTGGCGAGGCGCTGACATGCCGATGACAATCCTGATCTCGGCAGTAATTCAGTTGCGTGGCGTGGACTTAGTCGTCATGATCCGGCCTGTGCTTTCTGACCTGTGGCCCCAATACGGCCTGACCATCTTCACCCCGCGACTTGAACTCCGCCTGCCGCGGGGGGAAGAACTGGCGGCACTCGCACATCTGGCAGGCAAAGGCGTGCACCGGGCAGAGGAGCGCCCGTTTTTGACTCCGTGGACCGACGGCGGTCCCGAGAATCGCGCACGGTCTGTGCTCCAAGGACATTGGAGCCAGCTCGCAGGATGGAGCGTGGCAGCGTGGCAGCTCGGACTCGGGGTCTTCCACCACGGCCAACCGCTTGGCGTGGTCACCCTTCGAGCACGCGATTTCCTCGTCGTTCGGGAGGTCGCAACGTCCTCGTGGCTGGGCATCGAACACCAAGGCAAAGGCTACGGAACCGAGGCTCGGGTCGGCCTGCTCACCCTGGCCTTCGATCACCTCGACGCACGTGTTGCGCGTACCGAGGTGTTCCAGGACAACCATGCCTCTCAAGGCGTGTCCCGCAAGCTCGGCTACGAGCACGACGGCGTCTCGGTGGACGCCCGCGGTGACGAGGCCCTTGTGTCCGATCGTCTACGGCTCACCAGGCAGAAGTGGACTCAGCAGAACCGGCACCCCGTAAGGGTTGACGGGATAACAGCGTGTCGTCCGATGTTCGGCCTCTGACGCCATCCGCTCATCTTGTCGCGGACATGAAGAGCTGCCGACCTCCCGGCTGCCTCGAGATCACCGCGTCGCCCCTGAGCGGCCTAGCAGACCGGACACATCACCCGCTGATCCCCAAAAGGACCGCATCGTCGCGGCCCGCATCGCATGAGCAGGCAAACGAAAAGGCCTCCGCCCGATACCAGGGGCGGGCGGCCATCGCCGCGCTGCTCGGAGCCAGTTCGGACCTCCTCGCGCACTGGATGCGCCGCCACCTGGACGGAATGCCCGAGCCCGACGCCATGGGTGGAGGAAGGCCGCGCCTCGCCCCGCGGTAGTACCCGGCCGGGAGAACGAGCGACAGTCATGGCGGGCATGCTTCCGGGGCTCACCTGTCGCCCGCGGAAGGATGGCCAGCGATGACCATCTCGCTATGCTGGCTGCCGCCAGCAGATGGTCACCTGTGTTGCGACGACCTCTCGAATGCGCCTCAGGATGGCGGGGTGTTTTCTTATGCTCAACGGCTGGGCGAATTGCTCACTCGGCCGAGGTGGTGCGATCACGTCTCCGTCGTTTGACCTCCACCCCCCAGCGTGCCCGGAGCCACTCGACGCCCGCATAGAAGGCCACGACCGCGGGGATCGTGAAGAAGGCCGACCCCCACCCCTCCTGAATGAACACATTGACGATGGCGAAGGCCATCAGCGGGCCGAGCAGCCCCCAGGTGCGCCAGTCCGACGCGAGAATCCAGCACAACATCCGGTGCAGTCGGTGGTACATGGGCCGTTCGGGCGCCTGCAAGGCAGCACGAAGTTCCCATATGCGGCCTAGCTGATGAAGGGCGTACACCACCATTACTATGGTAGGCGTGGAGTCCGCCTGCTCATGAAGCTCTGCGAGCAATTCCTCTTCGTACCGTTCCCGATGCGCTGCCGGTAGAAGATAAATGGCGATGCCGATGAGCCACTTGGGGCAGCGTGGCACCTTTGCCCGTGACGATCCAGCGATCTGCGATGTAGCAGTTTCGCGGAGCGTTCTAAGCCCTTCCACGTCCTTGATCATTCTTCGAATCGCCAGCGAGGCCCTCACCAAGCAACTATGGCGATAAAAATCAATCGCTCTTTCACGATCCGGATTGTAAGAACCAACACCGCGCTGATCCCTGTAGGCATGCTTCAATGCTCGGCGGAGGGCCTTAGCGTCGTAGCGGATGCCGGTGAAGGCGCGGTCACGAACGAACTCGTTGCTTATGACGCAGTCAAGCTCACGGCCGAGTGTCTGATAGCGGAAATAGAAGTCGCCTTGGTTCAGGTAAGGATCACCGGCCAGGGTTCCTGTGATCAGGCGATCGAGGTCGAGAGCAACGCTGTGCAGGCGATCGAGCGCTTCGATCCTGGAACACCTGGCCTCTTGCTGGGGTTCCGCGGCGGATGCCGAGCCGTCCTCGGTGGGGGTCACGCCGTTCCCTCCACTGGCCGAGGACCCACTCCCAGCCCGAATGCCTTGGTGCGGGTCTGCGCCAGAGCGTTCCGCGCCTGCTCGGCGCCCTCAGACGTGAGCCAGTAGTAACGGCGGCGCGGCCTGCCTGCCTTATGCGGGTCCACGTCCTCGAAACGGGACTCCAGCCAGCCAATGCCCTCGAACCGAGCCAGGATGGGATGGATGGTGCCAGGGGCGAGGCCGGCGGCCTGGCAGATTTCCAGCCCGTACATCTCGCGTGTGGGGTCTTCGAGCAGGGCTCGGAGGACGAGTTGGGTAGGGATGGTCATGCGGGGCGTCTTACCCATGCTCTAACTCTAACTAGGGGCTGGTTACAGTTCCACCTGGATGGAGAATCTAGGCGCTACCTGTTTGAGTGTCAGCCCCGGCCTCACGAAGATCAGCGAGGTGGAGGCCGAGCGTTTCCAGGAGGTCTGTCAACTCGCGTAGCTGGTAGTAGCCGGGCAGCCTCCCGACCGCTGCGCCGCCTCGGGTGACGACGTACCAGACCTCGCCCGGCTGGACATCTGGTTTGACCACGGGTGAGGAATGATAGACCGCTGTCTCAGCGGCCGGGCGGTAGGTGTCGCGGCGCTGAAGATCTGCCCTAGTCTCGTCGGTGTGGGGAGGCCTGAGGGGAGCCCGGACGCGGGTTCCAAAGATGTCGCTACCAATTTGAGCGCAGTACTTGAACGCATCACCTACGCCAACGAGGACACCGGCTACACCATCGCCCGCGTCGCGACCGAACGCTCCGGCTCCGAGCTGCTGACCGTCGTCGGCCCCCTGCTGGGCGCTCAGGTGGGGGAGTCGCTGCGGCTGCACGGCCGCTGGACCTCCCATCCCCGCTACGGCCGCCAGTTCGAGGTGTGGTCCTACACCACCGTCCTGCCGGCCACCATCCAAGGCATCCGCCGCTACCTCGGCTCCGGCCTGATCAAGGGGATCGGCCCGAAGATGGCCGAGCGGATCGTCGACCACTTCGGCACCGACACCCTGGAGATCATCGAGCAGCAGCCGGAACGCCTGACCGAGGTCCCGGGCCTGGGCCCCAAACGCACCAAGATGATCGCCGCCGCCTGGGACGAACAGAAGATCATCAAAGAGGTGATGATCTTCCTGCAGGGCGTCGGCGTGTCCACCTCGATCGCGGTGCGCATCTTCAAGCAGTACGGCGAGCAGTCCGTCTCCGTCGTCAAGACCCAGCCGTACCAGCTGGCCGACGACGTGTGGGGGATCGGTTTCAAAACCGCCGACACCATCGCCCAGGCCGTCGGCATCCCGCACGACAGCCCCGAACGAGTCAAGGCCGGCCTGCGCTACACCCTGTCCCAGGCCGCCGACGACGGCCACTGCTTCCTGCCGGTCCCCAACCTCATCGCCGACGCCGTCAAGATCCTCGAGGTGCCCGCCGATCTCGTCGCCGCCTGCCTGGAGGAGCTCGTCGCCGATGAAGGCGTCATCCGCGAGCCCGTCCCGGCCGGCGACACCGTGCTGCCCGCCGTCTACCTGCCGCCCTTCCACCGCGCCGAGCAGTCCCTGGCCTCCGGCCTGCTCACTCTGCTGCGCAGCGGCCACGACCGGCTCAAGGCCTTCGCCGACGTCGACTGGGAGCGGGCCGAGGCCTGGCTGCACGCCCAGACCGGCGCCGAGCTCGCCCCCGAGCAGCGCCAGGCCGTCCGCCTGGCCCTGACCGAGAAACTCGCCGTGCTGACCGGCGGCCCCGGCTGCGGCAAGAGCTTCACCGTACGCTCCATCGTGCTGCTGGCCCGCGCCAAACGCGCCCGCGTCATCCTGGCCGCCCCCACCGGCCGCGCCGCCAAACGCCTGGCCGAGCTGACCGGCCACGAGGCCACCACCGTCCACCGCCTGCTGCAGCTGCGGCCCGGCGGCGAGGCCACCTTCGACCGCGACAACCCCCTGGACGCCGACCTGGTCGTCGTCGACGAGGCCTCCATGCTGGACCTGCTGCTGGCCAACAAGCTCGTCAAAGCCGTCGCCCCGGGCGCGCACCTGCTGTTCGTCGGCGACGTCGACCAGCTGCCGTCGGTCGGCGCGGGCGAGGTGCTCAAGGACCTGCTGGCCGCCGCCGACGTCCCCCGCGTCCGGCTCACCCAGGTCTTCCGTCAGGCCCAGCAGTCCGGCGTCGTCGTCAACGCCCACCGCGTCAACACCGGCCACCACCCCGTCCTGGAGGGCATGAAGGACTTCTTCCTGTTCCCCTGCGAGGAGCCGGAGGACATCGCCGCCCTGACCGTCGACGTCGTGGCCCGCCGCATCCCCGGCCGCTTCCGCCTCGACCCCCGCCGTGACGTACAGGTCCTGGCCCCCATGCACCGCGGCGCCGCCGGCGCCGGCGCGCTCAACGCCGCCCTGCAGGAAGCCCTCACCCCGGCCCGCGAGGGCATGCCCGAACGCCGCTACGGCGGCCGCGTCTTCCGCGTCGGCGACAAGGTCACCCAGCTGCGCAACAACTACGACAAGGGCGCGGCCGGGGTGTTCAACGGCACCGTCGGCATCGTCACCGACATCCGGCCCGACGAGCACAAGCTCACCGTCCTGACCGATGAGGACGAAGCGGTCGAGTACGCCTTCGACGAGCTGGACGAGCTCGCCCACGCCTACGCCGTGTCCATCCACCGCTCCCAGGGCAGCGAATACCCCGCCGTCGTCATCCCGCTGGCCACCAGCGCCTGGATGATGCTGCAGCGCAACCTCCTCTACACCGCCATCACCCGCGCCAAGAAGCTCGTGGTGATCGTCGGCTCACGCCGGGCGCTGGCGCAGGCGATCCGCACCAAGGGCGCCGGACGGCGGCACACCGGCCTCACCCACCGCCTGACGCCGCGTTGACCTGCGCCTTACCACAACAAGTGATCTAAATGTGACCGAACTCTCCCAAATCATTCGTCGTCTTACATGCAGGAGCATTAAGGTTTTTGGGGTGCCTTTGGCACCCCTGGGGGAGAGGACAGTCTTGAACGTTACGCCCATATGGAGGAAACCGGCCGCCTCCGTCGCGCTGCTGGCCGCGGCCGCCCTGACCGCCTCCTGCTCGAACGGCGGAACCACCACCGCCGCCGATCCCGGCGTACCCGACACCACCGCCACCACGGCCACCCCCCAGGCCCCCACTGTCACGATCACCCCCGCCGAGGGCAGCGCCAAGGTCAGCCCTGAGAAGAAGATCACCGTCGCCGCCGCCGGAGGCGCCCTCGAGGACGTCACCGTCGCCGCCGGCGAGGAGCAGATCGAGGGCCGCTTCAACGCCGACAAGACCCGATGGGTGTCCAAGACGCCACTCAAGCCCTCCACCAGCTACACCGTCACCGCCAAGGCCGGCGCCACCACCGCCACCAGCGCCTTCACCACGGCCAAACCCGAGCGCGCCCTGCAGGTCATCGACGTGACCCCCAACGCCAAGGGCGAGACCGTCGGCGTCGGCGCCCCCATCATCGTCACCTTCAACCAGCCCGTCGCCAACAAGGCCACCATCGAACGCGCCCTCGAAGTCGACGCGGAAAAGCCCGTCGAAGGCGCCTGGCGCTGGGTCGACGACTCCAAGGTCATCTACCGCACCGCCGAATACTGGCCCGCCCACCAGAAGGTGAAGTTCAACGCCAACATCACCGGCATCAAGGGCGGCAAAGGCCTGTACGGCACCAAGGACTACACCGCCACCCTCACGATCGGCGCCAAGCAGATCAGCAAGGTCGACACCCGTACCAAGCGCATGTACGTCTACAAGGACGGCAAGCGGGTGATGTCGATGCGCATCAGCGCCGGCATGGCCACCACCCGCGAATACACCACCACCTCCGGCGTCCACCTCACCATGGAACGCGGCAACCCCGTCCGCATGATCTCCCCCGGCCGCAAGAAGGGCGACCCCGGCTACTACGACGTGATGATCAACCACGCCGTCCGCATCTCCAACTCCGGCGAGTACGTCCACGCCAAGAACAACGTCTGGGCCCAAGGCGTGCGCAACGTCTCCCACGGCTGCATCAACGCCCGCCCCGACCAGGCCAAATGGTTCTACGACAACGTCCAGCGCGGCGACGTCGTCACCATCGTCGGCACCGACCGCGACCTGGAATGGAACAACGGTTGGGGCTATTGGCAGATGTCGTTCAAGGAGTGGAAGAAGGGCAGCGCCCTCAACGGCAAGGCCTAACCCGCCGCACCCGGAGCGCCGCGGCCACCGCAGATGGTCGTCGCCCCGCGCCGCCAAGGAACGCCGCATTGACCACGTTCCTGACCCTGCCGTTCCCGCGGATGTTCATGTACGGCGAGCAGAACGCCTCCCTGTCCTACCTGCCGCGACCGGCCTCAGCCGGCGTCCAGCTCGCCGAGATCCCGCAGTGCGGGCACTTCCCCCTGTACGCCAATCCACGGCTCATGTGGGCCCGGATCGCCGCCTTCCACGCGCAGGTGCCGGAGACCCCGCGCACGTGACCCCCTACAGTGATCGCGTGGACATCCGCGAAGGGACTACCGGCGACATCCCCGCCGTGCTGGCCATGTTCGACAGCGCCGTCGCCTGGCTGACCGCCCAAGGACGCACCGGCCAGTGGGGCAGCCGGCCCTTCACCGGCGACCCCCGCCGCACCCAGCAGATCACCCACTGGGCGGAAAGCGGCGGCATGCGCATCGCCGACATCGGCGGCACCCCCGCCGGCTGCGTCGTCGTCGGCCCCGCCCACGACTACGTCACCCCCGCCACCGAACCCGAGCTCTACGTCCAGGCCCTGGTCACCGACCGCCGCCACGCCGGCCGCCGGGTCGGGCGCACCCTCCTGGACTGGGCCGCGCAGCACGCCCGCGCCCTGGGCCTGCCGCTGCTGCGCGTCGACTGCTACGCCGGCGACGACGGCCGCCTCGTCGCCTACTACGAAAGCTGCGGCTTCACCCGCGTCCAGCCCTTCACCGTGGGGGAGTGGCCCGGCATGCTCCTGCAACGCCGCCTTCCGCAGTGACACCGACCCGACACCACCCCTCCTGCCGGCGGCCGGCGTCGTCCGCGCTCCGGCCACCGGGGGGTTGGCACCTGCAGGGGAGGGGCTGACCGCCACGTGGAGCCCAGTGGTCAGAGATCATGGTGCCGAGGGGTGTAGTTCCGCAGCTCTGGCACGGCCCACGCGATGGCCGCCACGGTCACGGTGGTGAGCAGCCCGCCGGCGCAGATCACCATGCGGGGATCGAGGATCGACGCGGCGGCCCCGTGCAGCAGATTCGCGATGTGGGGACCACCGAACAGGACGACGGTGAGCGATCCCTGGATCCGGCCGCGCATGGCGTCGTGGGTGTGCGCTTGGGTGATGGCATTGCGGAAGGTGCTCAGCACGAAGTTGACAGCACCGCCGATGACGAGCGTTGCCAGCGCGACCCACAGCTGTGCGGCCAGCCCGAGGACCACGACGGTGACGCCCCACGCTGCGGCGGCCGCCGCCATGAGCGCACCGTGGCGACGAACGCGGGTGAACGTCCCCGACAACAGGCCGGCCGTGACAACCCCGGCCGGATAGGCGGCGTAGAGCAACCCCAGCTCCAGGCCACCTCCCGCAGAGCCCCCGTAGGTGTGCTGGGCAAGCTCCGGAAACAGGGCTATCGGCATGCCGAAGACCATCGCCGCGAGATCCACCGCGAGCACCGCCACCAGCAACCGGCTGGCCGCCACGTACCGGAAACTGGCCACTACCTGGCCGATCGTGGGACGACGCGTGCGCCACTGCGCGTCCGGATCGTGCGATGGCCCGGCCGGGTGCGGCAGGGGCGGCAGCGGTGGCAGCCTGACGACGGCCCACACGACGGCCAGCAGTGCGACGGCGTCGCACAGGTACAGCGTCCCCAGCCCGACAGCCGGTATCACGACACCGGCCAGCACCGGACCGAGGATGGACCCGGCGTAGCGGGTCAGAGACATGAGACTGTTGGCCGCCGGGAGAAGCTCGACCGGTACCAGGCGGGGCACCACGGCGCCCATCGTCGTCATGATCGCCCCAAAGGTCAGCCCCTGACAGGCCACCAACATCATCAAGACGGCAACAGAGCGCCCGCCCAGCACGGTGTGGATCCACAAGCCCGCGTACGTCAACGCCAGACCGCTGTGAGCCGCCAGCAACACTCTTCGCCGGTCCATGACGTCGGCGAGGGCACCGATCCACAGCGCCGCCACGACCAACGCCACGAACGACACCGCCCCCGCGCCGCCCACGGCCGCCGAGGAACCGGTCACGGTGAAGAGCTGCGCCGGTACGGCGACCACGCTGAAGGAACCGCCCACCGCGCACACCGCCGACGCCACCCACAGCCGCCGGTAGGCGGCGACGGCCAGCGGGCGGCGATCCATCGTGTAGGCGCCGAGCGATCGTGCTGCTGACCTGATCACTGTCCGCTACCGCCGGCATCGGCCGCGGCCGCCCTCTCCAGGCTCACCACATCGGCGACGACGCACGCGATGTTGTCGGGGGCGCCGGCCGCGTACGCCCGCGCGACCAGCTCGTCGAGCACCTGCTGGGGAGCACCCGGCCCGGTCAGCACCTCACGCAGCGATCCGTCCGGCACGACGGCCGACAGCCCGTCGGAACACAGCAGGTACCGGTCACCGGCCACGGCCCCATGCAGCGACAGCTGCGGCCGGGCGCCGCCTGTGCCGGTCAGCGCTTGTGCCAGCAGCGAGCGTTGCGGATGCGAGGCCGCTTCCTCCGCGGTCAGCCGGCCCTCGTCGACCAGCCCCTGCACGTAGGTGTGGTCATGGGTGATCTGGAACAGCTCGCCGTCACGCACCACGTACGCCCGCGTGTCACCGATGTGCACCAGCGCCAGCCGGGAACCCGCCCACAACAACGCGGTCAGCGTGGTGACCGCCTCACCCGACGCCGTGGACGCGGCGATCTCCCCGATGGCCCGCTCGGCTTCACCCACCGCGTCGGCGAGGACACCGAGCAGGTCCTCAGCCGGTACGGCCAGGGTCTCCAGCGGTTTGAGCGCGTCGATGGCCGCCGCGCTCGCCAGGTCCCCCGCTGAACCGCGGACCCCGTCGGCCACCGCCAGCAACCGGGGACCGGCGTAGGCGGTGTCCTCGTTGCTCGTGCGCACCAGTCCCGACTCCGACCGGGCGGCGTAACGGATCCCGAGTATGGTCGCCGTCTCCTCCACGGTGCTTCCTCTCCCCGACAGATAGTCGACGAGGAAGGTGGCCAACTGCCCGCGTGCGGCGGTTTCGGCCAGCACCTGCTCCCAGTAGCCGGCGACCTCTTCGGCCGCCGCCGGCGCCGGCAGGTCGCACACCCGCCGGATACGCGCCAGCGGCATACCCAGCCGCCGCAGCCAGGCGATCAACCGGGCCCGCTCCAGTTGCGCCGGATCGTAGAACCGATATCCGGACTCGCCGTCCACCGCGGCCGGCCGCAGCAACCCGAGCTGGTCATACAGCCGCAACGCCTTCGGCGACAGCCGCGCCGCCTGGGCGAACGCCCCGATCGTCAGCAGCCGCACCACTCCTCCTCGTCCCGGCCACCGCGGCCGGTGCCGACAATGCTGCTGCTTCACCCAAGGGGAAGGTCAACACCACGGCGGGTGGACCCTGCCCGCCTGCCCGCCTGCCCGCCTGCCCGGCTGCCCGGCTGCCCGGCTGCCCGGCTGGGAAGGCTACCCCGCACGCCTTCCCAGGGACCGTGCGCGGACGGTCAGCCCTCATCACGGCGACGGTCGCCGTGGTCATGAGGCTTCTCAGGTTCGACAGCCGAGGAGACACAGGCGGCCCGCCCAGCGGTCTTGAACAGGAGCCGGGCGGACGGGCGGCCCGGCCGGTCCGGCGCGGGTGATGGCCCCGACACCGCCACCCACGCATACGACCTGCCGGTCAGGCGGGCGGCGTGCCCCGCAGCAGCGGATGCGACCGCATCGCCACCTCCAGCTCACCCGGCAGCTCATCACGATAACGCCCCAGCGTCGACAGATCACTGTGCCCCAGCACCCGCCGCACCGCGTCCATGTCCACCGCATCGGCCAGCAAATGCGTCGCCGTCGTGTGCCGCAACCCATGCGGCGTCACCGACCGCCGCTGATCGGGATCCACCCGCGCCTGCACCCGATCGATCACCGCCTGCACGTCACCCCGCGCCAGCCGCCGGCCCCGCCACGACAACAACAACGCCTTGTCCTGCACCGCCGGCCGCCCTCGCTCCAGATACGCCTGCAGCACCCGCGCCACGTCGTCCGGCAACGGCACATCGCGCGTGCGCCCGCCCTTGCCGAAAATCCGCCAATAGCGCACCCCGTCGTTGGTGAAGAAATCCTCCACATTCGCCCGCACCAACTCCGACACCCGCGGCCCGACGGTCGCCAGCAACAACACGATCAGCCCGTCACGCAACTCCGTCCGCTGATCACGCCGCTTACCGGGAGCGGGCGGCTCCACCGTCTGCGCCGCCCCGATCAGCCCCTGAGCCTGCTCCCGCGTCAACGCCCGCCGATGCGGCCGCAACCCGCCCCGCTCCTGAGCCGTCACCGTCGAGGCCGTCATCGGGTTGATCTGCACCCACCCGGCCAGCACCGCGTGCTTGAACAACGCCGAGATCGACCGCCGGAACCGCGCCTGCGACGACGCCGACTGCCCGACCGCCCCCTCCACCGCCCGGCCCGCACCCGGCCCCGCACCGGGTGCCCGCCCGGACCGGCCCGCCGACCGCCCGTCCGGCTTGCGCGCGAACGCCAGCAACACCGCATCCACGTCCTGGCCCGTCAGATCGTCCAGCACCACCTCGGCACCGGCCAGCTCCACCAGCGTCGCCACGTCCCGCGCATAGACCTCCGCCGTCGACGGCGACAACCCACCCGTCACCGTCCTGGCCCGCACCAGCTCCACATAACGATCCGCCGCCTCGGCCACCGTCACCCGCTCGAGCTCCGCAGGCCGCACGCCCGGCCACCCCTCTCCATCTCGGCACCATCACCACCACGCACGGTAACGGCCCTCACCGACAAAAACGCCGGCCGGCAAACCACCGGCCGGCGAATCCGTCACCTCAGATGTCGCGGAACGTCTCGATCCGCGCCCCCAGCGCGTTCAGCCGCTCGGCCAGATCCTCATACCCGCGGTTGATCACGTACACGTTCCGCAGCACCGACGTGCCCTCACCCGCCATCATCGCCAGCAGCACCACCACCGCCGGCCGCAACGCCGGCGGGCACATCATCTCCGCGCTGCGCCACCGCGTCGGCCCCTCCACCAGCACCCGATGCGGATCCAGCAACTTCACCGACGCCCCCAGCCGCGTCAGCTCCGTCAGATAGATCGCCCGGTTGTCGTACACCCAGTCGTGAATCAGCGTCGACCCCTGCGCCGACGCCGCGATCGCCGCGAAGAACGGTACATTGTCGATGTTCAGCCCCGGGAACGGCATCGGATGGATCTTGTCGATGGGGGAGACCAGCTTCGACGGCCGGACCGTCAGGTCCACCAGCCGCGTCCGGCCGTTCGCCGCCGCGTACTCCTGCCCGCGATCGTGATCGAGCCCCATCTCCTCCAGGACCGCCAGCTCGATCTCCAGGAACTCCACCGGCACCCGGCACACCGTCAGCTCCGACGACGTCACCACCGCGGCCGCCAGCAGGCTCATCGCCTCCACCGGGTCCTCGGAGGGGGAGTAGTCGACGTCACGCTCGATCACCGGCTGCCCGTGCACCGTCAGCGTCGTCGTGCCGATGCCCTCCACCTGCACCCCGAGCTGCTCCAGGAAGAAGCACAAGTCCTGCACCATGTAGTTCGACGACGCGTTGCGGATCACCGTCACGCCGTCGTGCCGCGCCGCCGCCAGCAGCGCGTTCTCCGTCACCGTGTCGCCCCGCTCGGTCAGCACGATGGGCCGCGACGGCGACACCCCCCGGTCCACCCGCGCGTGGTAGAAGCCCCCGGTCGCCGTGATGTCGAGCCCGAAATGCCTGAGCGCCGACATGTGCGGCTGCACCGTGCGCGTCCCGAGGTCGCAACCCCCCGCGTACGGGATCTGGAACCGCTCCGTGCGGTGCATCAACGGCCCCAGGAACATGATCACGCTCCGGGTCCGCCGCGCCGCCTCGGTGTCCATCGCCTCCAGCTCCAGCCGCGCCGGAGGAATGATCTCCAGATCGCTGCCCTCGTTGATCCACCGCGCCCGCACCCCGACCGACGCCAGGACCTCCAGGATCCGGTACACCTCTTCGATCCGCGCCACCTTGCGCAGGATCGTCCGCCCGGAGTTCAGCAGCGACGCGCACAGCAACGCCACGCACGCGTTCTTCGACGTCTTCACGTCGATGCTGCCCGACAACCGGCGGCCGCCCACGACCCGCAGATGCATCGGCCCCGCGTACCCGAGGGAGACGATCTCGCTGTCGAGTGCCTCACCGATCCGGGCGATCATCTCAAGACTGATGTTCTGGTTGCCGCGCTCGATCCGGTTCACCGCGCTCTGGGACGTCGCCAGCGCATCCGCCAGCTGCAGCTGCGTCCACCCGCGATGCTGCCGCGCGTCCCGGATGAGCCGGCCGATCCGCACAAGATAATCATCTGCCACAACAGGACCATATCTCACATATGAGATTCACCCGCGCCTCCGGGTGCCGACGCGCCGGACAATTCCCGATGACGCGCCAAATGCCCCGGAGTCGCCACCGGCCGCTCCTTGTGCACGAACGCCCGCCGCGCCGCCCGGAACCCGTGGCGATCGTCGAACATGTCCCGGCTCATCTCCGCCAGCTCTTCTGCCCGGTACGCATCCAGCGGCTTGCGCCGCTCGTCAGCCTCCCGCGCCTGCCGCCGCGCCGCCAGCAGCCGATCATAAGCCGGATCCGCCGACAGCCGCTCAGCGTACTCCAGCACCCGCCGCTCGAACTCCAGCCGCGGCCCGCCCAGCACCCGATCGGCCAGCCCCAGCTCCACCGCCTCGGCCGCCCCCACCGGCAACGCCTCCTGCGTCAACCGCAACGCCTGCTCGGCCCCCACGCGCCGCGGCAGCACGTACGTCCACAGCTCACTGCCGAACAACCCCATCGTCCGATAATGCGGATTCAGCACCACCGCCTCCCGCACCACCACCCGATCGGCGCCCAGCCCCATCATCACCCCGCCGGCACCCGCATTCCCGCCGATCGACGTCACCACCAGCTGCCGCGTGCACGCCACGATCTCCCGGCACACCGCATTGATGGCGTTGATGTTCATCCACGCCTCCAGCTCCGGATGCCGCGCCGCCTCGATCACGTTGAGGTGAATGCCGTTGGAGAACACCTCCCCGCCCCGTACCACCAGCACCCGCGTATCCTGCGCCGCCGCATACCGCACCGCCGAGGCCAGCCGCCGGCACTGCTCGGTCGACATCGCCCCGTTGTAGAAGTCGAAGCTCACCACCCCGACGCCCTCACTGCGGTCATAGGTGATCTCGCTGTAGCCGGACCGCTCCGGCGCGCCCGCCACCAGCTCACCCAACGCCATCGCCGCCGGCAGCTTCACCGCGCCTTCACGTTCCAGCCGCACATGGCCCACCCACACCGTGCCGTCCCCGGTGTGCACGAGCACCGCACCCTCACGCCGCGCCACCACCCGGCCGGGCTCCCCGGCCAGCTCCGGCCCCCGGTACACGTCGAACACCCGCACCGGCAGATCACACAACCGCGTCCGCCCACCCGGAGCCCCGTCCGCCGCCCGCACCCGGCGGACGATGTCCTCACCCGGCTCCTCCCACGCGAACTCACGGTCGGCGTGCCGCATCGCCCGCCGCAACCGCCCTCGCACCTCAGGGGAGCGGTAGTCCAGCGGCACCGGCCGGAACGACGGA
Organism: Nonomuraea polychroma; assembly: GCF_004011505.1. Taxonomy (NCBI): domain Bacteria; kingdom Bacillati; phylum Actinomycetota; class Actinomycetes; order Streptosporangiales; family Streptosporangiaceae; genus Nonomuraea; species Nonomuraea polychroma. Next base: position 3,477,431 of record NZ_SAUN01000001.1, on the reverse strand, counting down.
TCCGCCGCCTTGTCCGCGACCTCCACCACCAGCTCCACCGCGGCATCGGCCACCGGCCCGTTGTACAACGCCGACTTGCGCGGCGCCTCCGCCGGCATCGCGAACGTCCGAAACCCCCAGATCGGACCCGCGTCCATCTCCTCGACCGCCTGCAAGGCCGTCACCCCCCACTCCGGCGCGGCCTCGACGATCGCCCAATCCAGCGACGACGGCCCCCGATCCCCGGGCGGCCCCGGGTGAACGATCACCGTGCGGACCTGCCCCCACACCCGCGACGGCACCCGGTCCTTCAAGAACGGGCAGATCACCAGATCCGGCTTGGCCAGCTCGACCGCCTCCGCCATCACCTCCTCCGACACGGCCAGCTCGACGCTCACGTCATGACCGGCCCGGCGCAACTCCAGCCATGCACGCTGGGTCAGGCCGTTGAAGGAGGAGCACAGCAGCAAGATACGCAACGCCAGACTTCTTTCCGGGAGAGCAGGGGGAGACGACAACGATCACAGGCACAGGCGCGGGCGCGCACATGGTCGGCCGGCCACCGCAGGCCGATCCCACCAGTTCCGCCGATTTACGGCAGCCCCATAAGGCCCATACATGCATCGATGCTGACATGAAAAACCCACTGCCGCTGACATATCAGCGCAAAAACCTGCACCCGACAGCCCCAATTGACCCAATTTGCCCAGAAACGCCCCGTGGTACGCCCACCGGCCAGGGCCGAGATCGCGGAGCGCCACGGACCCTACAGACGTTCCCAAAGGGGAACCGTCAGCGCCACCGGACGGCCGGCCATCACAGGCCAGGTGCACATTGCCGGTCACCTCACCGTGCGGCCGTCCCAGCGCCGGCCGCTTCCTTGAGCTACGGCCTCGCTGTGACGGGTGTGCACGATGGGGGAACGTGGACCTCCCGTACAGGCAGCCGGCGGGCGGGCGTCGCTCGGGACCTTCCTGCGTTATGACCAGCCCCTGGGCCATAGCGTGTGGCCTCCCTTGTCCGCCCTCCACCGCCTGCTCAGCGGAGCCTCACAAGGTGGCACCTGCTTCCGGTGAACGGCTGAGGCACGTCGGCATCAGGTGCGTTGCTCGTCGCCTCGGATGCGGGCGTGCAGGTGCATGTCGTGCCGGCCGTCGGAGTGGACGGCGGCGCTGCGCACGGTAGAACCCGGCCTCGCCCAGCGCCCAGACGCTCAAGGCCGTCAGTGCGCGGGAGGCCTCCTGCGCCCAGGCCTGGCGATACTGGTCGAACCACTCACGGACCTGATCTTCAGACGCGGGTTGACGAGTGTGCCAATGCCGGATCTCGGGGTCCTGGTAAGCGGCGAGGAAGACTGCTGCATCAGAAGGCTCCCAGGGTCGCAAGAGCAGGCCACCCGGGGCGGAAAGCATGGGTTTGCGGGCCAGCGGCAAGGGTTCCGGGGAGGATGGCAGGCGGCGTCGAAAGAGTTGATCGCACGCCGTATCCTCTCCCGCGGCGGCAATGACCTGTGTCAAGTTGCCGCCCGTCGCAACATGCCCCACGTGCTAAAAGAGATCGTCACGCTCTGACCTGCGGAAGAGGCCGGCAAACCCACACGCCGCGCTTCATGCCGGTGCCGCAGGTGCGTGCCGAGCCCGAGGGGCGCACCCGGAGTCGGTCACGGCCTTATCGGTGTCGGTGACGCGCGAGTCGTGCTCGGCCTGTTGCGCGGCGGCGTCTGCCGCCCGCTCTGTGAGCGCACCGTGGCCGGCCGGGAGGGTTCCCCACTCGTCTCGGAGCCGGTCCCGCATCGTCTCGGTGTGGTGGCGTACGGTCTGATGGTCGCGCGTGGCGCGAACCGGCCCACTGTGAAGGCGCCGAGGGTCTGCCTTCTATCGGGTCTTCTGCACGTGGGTGGTGTCGGTGTCGAGGAGGGTGCCGTCGGCGCTGGTCGGCGCGATTTCCGGCACAGGGCTGCCGTGCTGGTCGACAAGGATGGAGTGGGTCTCGCCGGACGCGAAGGCGTGGCGTTCTCCCCACTGTCGCAGGGTGAGGATGACCGGGAAGAGGTCGCGGCCGGCGTCGGTGAGCACGTATTCCTGGCGGCGGCCCGACGGTGCAGTGCGCTGGGCGAGGAGCCCGTGAGCGGTGAGCTTGCGGAGGCGATCGGTGAGGATGTTGCGGGCGATGCCGGTGCGTCGCTGGAACTCGGTGAACGATCGTGCCCCGTCCATCGCGTCGCGGATGACGAGAAGGCTCCACCTGTCGCCGACGAGGTCGAGCGTGCGGGCGACGGGGCAGTCGGGGTCGGTCCAGCCGGGGTTCGGGGCGCGCATGGTGGTGCGCGACATGACACCTCCCGATGAGTTGCGGATTGAAACCATCATGCCGTACGGTCAAATTGGTTGCAAACTGCTACTGATTGGGATTGGAGTGCGATGGACGTGTGGCGGCGGTTGCTGCTCGCGGTGGTGTGTGGTGTCGCCGTGGCGAGCATCTATGCCGCGCAGCCGGTTCTGGGGCCGATAGGACGCGATCTCGGTGTGCCGGCAGAACTCACCGGGTGGATCGTTGCGACCGGCCAGGTCGGCTATCTGGCAGGGCTGGTGCTGTTGGTGCCGCTTGGCGATGTGGTCGACAGGCGCCGACTCATCGCCGTGCACCTGGCGCTCACCGCAGGAGGCATGATCCTGACGGCCTCGGCGTCAGCCGCATGGGTGGCGTTCGCGGGGCTCGCGGCGGCTGGGGTGTTCGCGGTCGTGGTCCAGACCACGGTGGCCTACGCCGCGTCGGTCTCGCCGCCTGCCGAACGCGGACGAAACATCGGTGTCGTGACCTCGGGCGTTGTGGTCGGCATCCTGGGCGCACGGGTCGTCACCGGCACGCTCGCCGAGGTGTGGGGCTGGCGGAGCGTCTATGCCGTGCTCGCGGTGCTGTCACTCGGGCTCGCGGCCCTCGCCCTCGTCGTACTGCCGTCAGAGGAGCGCCCCAACCGACCCGCCGGGTACAGGCAGGCCATCGTCTCACTCGGAGCACTGTTCGGGCAGCGCATCTTCCTGACGCGCGGGCTCATCGCGTTCTTCTTGTTCGCATCGTTCGGAACGCTGTGGAGCGGACTGTCCCTGCCGCTGTCGGACAGGCCGTGGCAGCTGAGCGAGAGCCAGATCGGACTGTTCGGCATCGCCGGACTCGCCGGCGCACTCGGCGCGGCACGCGCGGGACGGTGGGCGGATGCAGGACGGGCGGCCCCGGTCACCGGTCTCGCGCTCACCCTGCTCATCCTCTCGTGGGCAGCGATCGCGCAGCTGCCGTGGTCACTGTGGCTCCTCATCGTCGGAATCGTGGTTCTCGACTTCGCGGTCCAGGCCGTGCACGTGAGCAACCAGCACCTGCTCACCGCCGCGCATCCGGATCGCACCAGCAGCGTCATCGGCAGCTACATGGTCTTCTACTCGCTCGGCTCCGCCCTCGGCGCAGCCGCAACCACCGCCATCCTCACCACCCACGGCTGGGCGGGCTCCAGTCTCCTCGGGGCCGGATTCGCGGCCTGCGCGCTGGCCGTCTGGGCGACCGACAGGCGACCACCCCTCGATAGCGCGAACCTCCGATCCGAGAAAGCAGGCACGCGATGACCTCACCTGACCCGTCTGCCGAAGCCGAGCTGATCGCGGACGCGGACCGACGCGCCCAGCGTTGGCCCGACGAACTCGAAAAGACGACGAGTCAGCCCAGGCACACGGTGCCGCCTGCACGAACATCACAGATGACGTCTCGTGGCAGCTCCCTTACCGACAGGCCGACTACATCAGTGGGACAGACCCCGTACGCGAGCAACTCCGGCAGGAAGCCCAGCGTCTCCTTCAGCAGGCCCAGCGCCTGCTCGATCTCACCTCCGACCCCGTTCAAGCCGCCGCCGACTCCTGAGACGCACACGGGTTACCGACGCGCCCAGTCGTCTCTGACCAGCGAAGACGTCACCCGTGGTGTCTTTCTGCCGTATTCCGGCCGTCCCCCTTCCGGACCAGCCAGGGCGGGGGAGAGGCAGAGGCCGCTGAAGTCCGGCCCACCGTCTTCTTTCAGCGCGATGCCGGGCGCGCAGCTCGCGGCATGCCTGGCGACGGCTGCGACGGCGCTCCTCACAGGGGAAGGCGCACCACTGCGGCCGATCCTGAAGCGACACAAAAGTGGGCAAACGTAACAAACTGCCTATACCAAACAGAATCCCACTTCTGTCTTGTATCGCACTAAATATCCCTATTTGAGCAGCTCTGTCGGTGTCGTGCGGCACGCGCCGGCGCACCGGTCATCACCACGCCTGGGCACGCCGGGGAAGCGGCCTCGCGACCCGCACAGGAAGCGGCCTCACAGGCGGTTGACGAAGCGCGCGGCGGCGCTTTGGCTCATGCCGGTTTCGCCGCGCACGAGGAAGACGGCTTCCTGGATCTGGCCGAGGGCTTTGAGCTCGCGGGCTTGGTCGACCAGGTCGATGCTGGGGTTGGGACGGTTGCGGGGCCGCTGGGTCAGGCGGGCGGCGACGATGATGAGCCAGATGGCGGCTGCGGTGATGACGGCCGTGAGCGCGATGATGCCCGGGGTCGTGATCTCCAGGGGTGGCATGGAGTGCGTCTTCCCAGGAGTTCGGGGTTTATGCGATGGTTCGTTAGTTGCTTGATAATGGACATTATGTCAAGTAACGCTGGTTCGGGGGCTCCCCGGCACTCCCTCGACGGTTGAGGACAGAGGGTCTAGTGATGAATGTCTCTTCCGTCCCTACAGGGCGAACCGGTCGCTCCGGGAGCCGGCGGCGGGAGGCGGCGGCGGCGCGCTGAGCGGCGCATTTGCCGCCCCGCGTCCCGCCGTGTGGGTCGTCGCCGTGCCGGGCCGGCGGTTTGACGGTGGCTTTGACCTTGTGTTGATTCGCTGTCTTTGGCGCCGGGTCTGGTCATAGGGTGGAGCTCCTGCTATTCGCGCCGCGAGAGGAGCAGCACGTGGGGAGCCAGTCGGTGCTATGCCCGATATGTCAAGGTGTACTGCCCGCTTCAGGCAAGGAGGCGTACACCGCGCTCCGGGGGCGCCTGATCGTGACCAACGGGTACTGCGGGGGCGGTTGCGCCGAGCGGCGTGGTGAGGCGGCGGAGCAGACGCAGCAGGTGGCGCGTCCGGAGCCGGTGGTACGCGCGCAGCCGGCGCCGAGGCCGCCCGCGGTGGCCGGTGGGCTTCCTGGTGGTGCGCCGTTGCGGGTGGTGCGATGAGCCGCTCCCCCGTCGCCGGGTCGTGTCAGAGGTGGCCGTCGGCGGTGTGCCAGTAGTCGCGGGTTTCCACGGCGAGCCCGTCGGTGTCGAAGCGGGCGATGACGCAGCCGGCCAGGGTGGTGGGGTGGCCGGCGTTGTCGTGTGCGTGGACGCGGAATTCGATCACGGCGTGGTCTCCGTCGGCGATGGGGGTGGCGAAGGCGACGGTGGGGTCGTTTTCGCCGGCGAAGGACCAGGCGATGTAGTCGGCGATGGCGTGTTTGCCGTGGTGCGGGGGCCGGAACGGCATGCTGGTGTGGACGGCGTCGTCGTGGTAGAGGGCGGTGATGGCGTCGACGTCGTGGTGGGTCCAGCCGTGTTGCCAGGTGTCGGCGAAGCGCTGGGCTGCCGTGCGGGTGTCCATAGCGGTCATTGTGGCCGGTGATCTCCCTGCCCGGTGCCGGGCTGGGTGGTGTAGGGGCGGACGGCGGTGACGGCGGTCACGGGCAGGGGCCCGTACAGGTGGGGGTAGCCGTTTTCGGTGCGGACGTCGAGCCCGGTGGGGTCGATGTCGAGGATCAGCAGCGGTGCGCTGACGTGCAGGTAGTAGGCGGTGTGGACGTCGCGCAGCTGGGCCAGGTCGCGGCTGCAGTGGATGAATCCTTCTTCCTCGAGGGTGCGGCCGAGGGTGGAGATGCGGTACTCCCCCGTGTGCTGGGCGGTGTGCCAGTCGGCGGCCAGGGCGAGGTGGTGGATGGTCATGCCGCCCATTCGGTGTCGAGGATGGCGTAGATGGCTTCGCTGGCCCATTCGCCTTTGACGAATTCGTTGTCGATGAGGGTGGCTTCGCGGCGCATGTGGAGTTTTTCCAGGACGCGGGCGGAGGCGGTGTTGCGGGCGTCGAGGCGGCCGGTGATGCGGTGCAGGCCGAGGTCGTGGAAGCCGAGGTGGAGCATGACGCGGGCGGCTTCGGCGGCGTAGCCGTGGCCGTGGTGGTCGGGGTGGAGGATGTAGCCGATCTCGCCTTGGCGGTGCTCTTTGCTGGTCCAGATGAGCAGGACCGACCCGATGACGCGGCCGTTGTCGGGGCCGGTGTGGCGCAGGGTGATGGCCAGGTCGAGGGCGTCGCCTTCGTCGTGCACCGCGGTGCGGGTGATCTTTTTGTCGAGGAAGGTGCGGGAGGTGTCGCGGTCGCGGGGCTGCCAGTAGAGGTAGCGGGCGACGTCGGGGCGGGATTCGTAGGCGTGGACGGCGTCGAGGTCGGCCTCGGTGAAGGGGCGCAGGAGGAGCCGCTCGGTGGTGATCGGGTAGCGGGGTTGGAGCACGCAGGCAGTGTAGGGAGGGGTCATGGGGGGCGCAATGTGTTTTCGATGGCGAGGGTGAGCAGGCTGCGGGTGTCGTCGAGGGGGCGTTGTTCGACGATGTGTTCCAGCCAGAGGGTTGAGACGGTGGTGTAGAGGAGGCGGGCGCGGGGGTCGGTGTGGCCGAGGTGGAGGGCGTCGGCGATGAGGTGGATGCAGCCGTCGGTCCAGCGGCGGGCGATCTGCCGGAGTGCGGGGTCGCGGCCGGCGTGGACGTACAGCTCCCACAGGCCGAGCTGGCGGGTGCGGTCGGCGGTGGCGAGGTGGTCGGGCAGGCCGGTCAGGCCGTGGTCGGTGATCCAGGTGCGGGTGGTGGCCAGTTCGGTGTCGACGAGCTGGGCGAAGGCTTCGGCCAGGAGCTGGTCGCGGGAGGTGAAGTAGTAGGTGGTGGCGGCCAGGGGCAGGCGGGCGCGCTGGGCGACGGCGCGGTGGGTGATGGCGGCGAATCCCCCTTCGGTGAGCAGGTCGACTGCGGCGTCAAGGAGGGTGGCGCGGCGGCGGCGGCCGCGGGCTTGGGTGGCGGTGTGGGGTGCGGGGGCGGGCTGCCGGTTCACTGGCCACCTGCGAGGTTGAGGACGACGACGCCGCCGACGATGAGGAGGATGCCGGCGATCTTGAGGGGGGTGAGGGTCTCGCCCAGGAAGGCGGCGCCGATGAGGGCGATGGCGGCGGTGCCGGCGCCTGACCAGATGGCGTAGGCGGTGCCCATCTCGAGGTGGAGTTTGAGTGCTTGGGACAGCAGGGTGAAGGAGGTGATGTAGCCGGCGGCGACGAGGAGGGTCCAGCCGAGGTGGGTGAAGCCGTTGCTGAGTTTGAGTGCGGAGGTGGCCAGGACTTCGGAGGCGATGGCGAGGGCGAGCAGGAGCCAGGCCATGGGTGTCCCCCAGGAGGAAAAGTGGTACGGGTGTCCCAGTTTATCCCGGGGGCCGCCGCCGGTCGCGGGGCGGGGGTGGGCGGTGGTCGTGCGGCCGGTGCGGCCTCTCCCCGGCTCTCCCCCGCTTGCGCGATGGGCGGAACTGCTTGAAAACGTAGTCGAATACGTGTTCCACTGGACGGTGTGGGTTGGGACGCGCTTCCGCTTGTTGACGCCGCCGACGATCGTCCGCTGATCGAGCGGCGCGCGGTGGTGCGCGGTGATTTCCTTGAGATGCAGGCCCGCACGATGATCGAGCGGGTGCCGCAGGCCGCGGGCATCGCGCAGCGGTGGGCCGTCTCTCCCTACCGTGGGTGCGCCCATGCCTGCCGCGGCTGTGGCGCCCGCGCGGGTCATCGCCGGCTGGGTTTGGACGCGGGGCGGGATTTCGACACGCGGATCGTGGTGAAGCCGAACGCGGTGGCGCGGTTGCGGGCGGATCTGGCGCGCTGGGGTGGTGAGGAGCTGGCGGTCGGGGTCAGTGGTGACTGCTACCAGGCGGCGGAGGAGACCTACCGGTTGATGCCGGGGGTGATCGGGGCGCTGGCGGAGGCGGGGGTGCCGTTCACCGTCTACACCAAGGGTGCGCTGGTGTTGCGTGATGCCGCGTTGCTGGCGGAGGCGGGAGCGCAGGTGGCGGTGTCGATCGCGTTCGTCGATGAGCGGATCCGGCGGGCCGTGGAGCCGGGCGCGCCGACGGCGCAGGCCCGCCTGGAGCTGGTGTCGTCGCTGGTGGAGGCGGGGGTGGCGGTCCGGGTGCTGATGGCGCCGGTGTTGCCGCTGTTGAGTGATGCGGCCGATCAGCTGGCGGCGACGGTGCGGCGGATCGCGGGGACGGGTGTGCGGGCGGTGGAGCCGGTGGTGCTCCGGCTGCCGCCGGGGACGCGGGCGTGGTATCTGGAGTGGCTGGGGCGGGCGCATCCGCAGTTGGTGACCCGTTATGAGGAGTTGTACGACCGGTCGGGGTTGCCGTCGGCCGATTATGAGGGGCGGATCACGGGGCAGATCGCGCAGTTGTGCCGGGTGTACGGGATGGAGTGCGGCCCGGTGGTGGCGCAGCGGCGTGAGCCTCGGGTGGCGCAGCTGGCGCTGGTTTAGGAGGGCGCTGCCCCCGGCCCGTCCGGCGCGTGACGCTGCCGGGCCTGTCCGGCGTACGGCGGGCTGCCCGGCTCGTCCGGGGCATGGCCGGCCGAGGCGGGCGTGCCCGCTGCTCCCCCGGTTGTCAGGTGGGTGCGGGGGTGGAGCGGGTGGCGAGCTGGTCGAGGGAGACACCGAGCACGTCGGCCAGCGCGGCGATGGTGAAGAACGCGGGTGTGGCGATCCGGCCGGTTTCGATCTTGCGGAGGGTCTCGGCGGACATGCCGGCGGCCGCGGCGACCTCGACGATGCTGCGCTCGCCGCGGGCTTGGCGCAGCAGGTGGCCGAGGTGTTCGCCGCGCAGGCGTTCCTCGGGAGTGAGCGGAGGTCGTACCATGCCTCCATTCTACACCCCCGGGATATCAATACCGGTATTGTTATCGTTGGGTTAGGGGCAGGATGGTTCGGGGGCGTTGGGGCGAGGATGAGGATGTCGCCCTGGCCGGGGCCGTTCTTGAGCTCGATGATCGCCGTGTGGGTCTTGGCGCGGGTGACGATGCGCGCGTTGTGCCGGGGCGCGGTCTGCTCGGGGGTTGGGCAGCATGATCTGTTCGTAAGCAGCGGTGGCCTGGCCGAGGTCGGGGTGGGTCGCGATGGCTGTGGCCAGGTCGCTGCCGTCGATCAGGGCGAGGTTGGCGCCGATGCCGAAGGGCGGCATGAGGTGGGCGGCGTCGCCGAGCGAAGATGGGGTGCCGGCCGGTGAACACCTCGCTCAGGTAGTCGCACGCGGGATGCAGAGGCTCGCGGACGGGCCGAAGAACCTGACCGAGAGGTTCTCGAACTGGCTGAAGAAGTAAGCTGGCGTGGCGCTTGATGACCATGTGGTCGCCGGTGTCGAGGTCATGGGTAGTGGATTGGCCGACCGTCACGCGGGTGGAACTCAGCGGTAGCGGGCGATCATGGGGCCGAAGTTCTTGCCATAGGCGAGGCCGACTGCGTAGACCGTCCTCGTCCCGGGCACCGCGCTCACCGCGGAGACGCCGACCTCGCGCCTGCGGTTCGCCCCCGCCATCGGCGGTATCTCGGTCCGGCTGCCGTCGGGCGCGACACGGATGGTTCCGCTCAAGCCGCTCTCGGCGGCCTCCGAGTCGACCAGGATGATCCCGTTTGCGCCGTCGGAGCCGGACGCGCTGACGTCGGCCGAGCCCGGAACCAGCGACCAGGCCATGCCGTCCCAGCGCATGGCGATCGTGGTACTGCTGCTGCCGTCCTCGTAGTCGAACACCGTGCGGGTGCCGATCGCCCACACGTTGCCGGGACCGTGGGCGACGACCTGGGTGAGCATGATCGACGGGATGCTGCCGTCCGGCTTGCCCTGGCTGTTGATCTCCTTGCTCGGCGTGCGGTCCTCAGGCGCGGGGACCAGCTGCCATGACCGGCCGTCCCAGCGCATGGTCGCCGCCTGTGAGCCGGAGCTCCCCTGCGCGAGCGGCTGGCTGGTGCTGCCGACCGCCCACACCTGGTCGGGCGTCGCGGCCGACACCGACGCCGCCCAGGCGGGCAGGCGCATGACCGTCCAGGCTCGCCCGTCCCAGTGCGCGGCGTGATCTCCAACCACCAGCCACATGTCGTCGGGCGCGAGGGCGGTGGCACCGGCCCGCTCGCCCCGGTCGTAGTCCATGTCCGGTAGCGGGACCCTGCTCCAGCGCTCGCCGTCCCAGTGGTGCGCGGCCAAAGCGGAGGTGGCGGCGAAGATCCAGGCGTCGCGCGGTCCGGTCGCCACCAGCGCGGGAAACCTCTCGTAATCTTTGGAGTCCCACGTCACCTCGGGTGCAGGGCGCTCGCGCCAACGCTGGCCGTCGAAGTGCAGGAGCAGCAGTTGGCCGGTGCCTTCGTCCGGGCTGCCGAGCGCCCACACGTCGCGCGGGCCGCTGGCTGCGACCGCATTCAGCCGGATTCCGCGCTGGTCGCCGACGTACTCGAGCCGCCAGCCCCGGCCCCGGGTCGTACGGACTGGAGAGGGTTTGGGGGTTGCCGCGGCGACGCTGGGGGAGGTGGCGGTCGGCGCGGGTGCACCGCGGGGCGGCGGCACGGCGGCGCACCCCGCGCCTAGGATGGCAGCTGCGCATAACGCGGCCAGGCGCTTGGCGCTCAGAGCACGCGATGCTTGAGATGGGCGGTGACCTCGTTGAGCGGTTCCCCACGACACCAGCGTGGCGGCCTCTGCAACGATCTCCAGATCTGACACGTCTACAAACCCCCTACGCCGTGTGCGACTCCCCGGCAGTGTACGGAGCGCCACTCGCACCCAAGTCAGCACTCAAGCGAGCAGGGGCCGTCCGCTTGGTCTGCTGCCCATGTACGCTCCAGAACCAGGCAGGAGCCCACGCGAACGGCGGTGATGGCGGGAGGATGAGTGGAACTCCGGCAGCTTCAGTACTTTGTCGCGGTCGCGGAAGAGGGTGGCTTCGCCCGGGCCGCCGAACGCCTCAACATCGTGCAGTCCGCGGTGAGCCAGCAGGTCCGCAGGCTCGAACGCGAGCTGGGGGTGAGGCTGTTCGACCGCTCCACCCGCCATGTGCGCCTCTCGGCTGCGGGAGAGCGGCTGCTGCCGGAGGTGCGGACCGTGCTGGGGGCGGCGGATCGTCTGCGAGGGGTGGCGGCCGGCATCGCCGACGGTACCGACGGCGTCCTGCGGCTGGGCGCGATCCACAGCACGGGAGACCGGCTCTCCCGCGGCCTCGCCGAGCTGGCCGTGATCGCACCCCGGCTCCGGGTGCGGCTCAAGCAGGCCCCGCCGGCCGAGCGGCTGGCCGCAGTCCGGGAGGGACGGCTGGAGGCCGCCTTGGTCCGCGCTCAGGCGGCAGTGCCCGGCCTGCGGCTTATCCCCGTGTGGACCGATCCCTTGTTCGCCGCGCTCCCCGCCGACCACGTGCTGGCCGCTGAGCCTCGGCTGCGTCTGGAACAGCTCGCCTGCCTGCCGCTGCGGCTGGCTCCGCGCGAGAAGAATCCGCCCTTCCACGATCTGATCACCGCGGCCTGCCGCGCCGCCGGTATCGCACCGCCGCCGGGACCGCCGTTCACCAGTCTGCGCGAGACGCTCTCCGAGATGGCCACCGACGCTCCCTCCTGGACCGTCTTCTACGAGGTCTCGGGATTTCCTTCCGTACCGGGAATCGCCGTCCGCCCGCTGGCCGAGCCCGCCGTCGTGACCTCTCTCGCCGTCCGCGCCGCACCGCTGGCTGCTCCGATCAGACAGCTCCTCACCGCGCTCAAGCCCCAGCTGCTACCGGGCCAGGCGCCATCGGCTACGGGCGGGGACCCAGGCGGATGAGCCGGGCCTGCGGCCGCTTCGGGAAGGGACTACTGCCGGGGTGGGCGTACCCGGGTCAGCGCCACCACCGCCGCGATCAAGGGGAAGCAGGCGGTGGCGGCGACTGAGCCGGGCAACCCCATCCATGGGGCCAGCGCCCCTGCGACGGCGGAGCCGATGCCGCCGCCGACGAAGAAGGTGAGGTTGAGCAGCCCCATCCCGGCGCCGCGCCGGGGAATCGGCAGCCGGGCCGACATCTCCCCGGTGATGACCACCTGGGTGACGGCGAACGACGCCAACGCCAGCGAGGTCGCCGCGACGAGGATGTACGGGCCGCCGCCCGCCGTACCGGCGATCGCCATGGCGGCCGCAGTGGCGGCGGCGACGCCTGCCAGGAGCCGGCGGCTTGTCACGGTTCCGAGCCTGCTTGCCCTCCGCGATGACACGGCGCCCAACACGGCACCCGGCAGCAGGGCGAATCCGATGGACAGCACAGCCCAGCCGTAGGTCTTGCCCAGGATCTGGGGTGCCGCGTACATCATGGCGAACAGGCCGCCGTAGACGCCGGTACCGATGAGCGCCGCCAGCCAGAACCCCGCGTCGGTTGCCACCGGCAGCGGCACGAAACCCTCCGGACGGCGTCGTACCCGCCGGTTCAGGCCCAAGGCGCACAGCGCGACCACGCCCCCGATCGCCGCGACGGCCCCAAGCGGCAGGCTCAGCGCCTGCGACTGGATCAGCAACACCAGCGAACTGACCGCGAGCGTGAGCAGGGCCGCGCCGATCGCGTCGATCGGCCGACGCGAGCCCCGCCTGGTGGCCAGGGGCACACAGAACGGCACGGCGAGCAGGGAGAGCGCCGGGAGGACCAGCGTGACCCGCCACGACAGCCAGGTGGTCGCGATCCCGCCGGCCAGTGTGGCGCCGGCTGCGAAGATCGCCATGATCCCGCCGTACGTGGCCAGCAGCTTGGGCCGCTCGGCCGTGTCGGCAGCGGCCAGGAGAGCCAGGGCGCAGGAGGTCATCGCGCCCGATCCGGCCGCCAGGACCAGACGGCCCGCTATCAGCAGGCCCAGGTTCGGCGCGGCGAAGCAGGCCAGCGTGCCGGCGGCGAGAACGAATGAACCGACGGCCAAGGCCGCCCGGACTCCCCACGAGTCGGCCAGCCGCCCGAACACCGCGGTGCCGATGCCCAGCGCGAGCGCATGGACGGTGAGGACCCAGGCCACGGCGGGCCCGGCACGCAAGGCGAGCGCCACCTCCGGCAGGGCCACACCGGCCGCTGTGACGCCGAACACGGCGGGCCCGAACAGCGTGCCAAGCCGGATGGCGGCCGAGACGGCCCCGACCGAGACGGCCGCCTTGGCGGACGCTCGATCGACAAGCCTGGATGTCATGGCTGCCTTCTCTCTTCCCGAACGATCCCGGTCATCGGGCCCGCGCCCGCGGCCAGGCCGTGGAGTCGGCGAAGTGGACGTCGAAGCGGTCCTGCTCGGGCAGCAGGCTGTCAAAGGAGTCCTGGCCGTGCGAGATCCGCCCGAGCCGCCTGAAGTATTCGAACCGCTCGACCCCGGGCGCCATGATCACGAGCAGGTCGGCCGTCGAGTCCGGGGCCGCGCCGAAGGCGTGGACCACCTTCGGCGGAACGGCGACCAGGCTTCCTCGCCCAGCGGTGACGATCCGCTCGCCGAGCAGGAACTCCGTCGTCCCTGCGAGCACGTAGAACAACTCTGACGACAATGCGTGGTAATGCGGCTTGGCGCCGTCGACGCCAAGGCTCAGCGTGAGGCGGTTCGCGCTGAACGCGCGGCTGGTCGCGCTGGCGTCGACCAGCAACCGGAACGCACCCCCTTGCGACAGCTCCACCACTTCCGCCGAACCCTCTGGGACGACCACCGCATCCCAGGTGTGAGGGCTGGTCAAAGACATCTCGGCTCCTTCCTGATGATCTCGTCCATTGCATCGCTGGGTCATCCCAAGGAGCCAGAAGCAATCCGAACCGGCAGATATCACCGATCGAGATAAATGCGTCGAGACCAAGCTGGAGCGCATCGAGCACACCCTGACCCAGCGGCCGGAGCTGCCCACCCGTACGTGCTGGCGGCCCAACGTCGTGAACGCCCCCCGTCCCCAGCGAGTAAGGCATCCGCTGGGGCCGTGGCCCATCCCCCTTCTCGGTCGCGCTCGCAGGGTGGGGTCACCGATTCGGTGTTCAGGCAGGAACATGCCGGGCCCGGCAGATAGGTGCCGGGCGTTTCACGTGTGTCGACCAACCCCTCCGACCTGGGCAAACGATCCAGGCCACAGCTCGGGAAAGGCCGAAATGCCTGGTCACACAGCCCGCGCTCGCCACGGTTGACCGAGATCGTTGACCCCGATTACGGTCCGACCCGTAATCGGGGCGCGGTCAGCGGAGCGCCGTGGTCGCCCCTCCCCCGGCAACCCTGAAGGAGCCGTCCAGTGGTCAGTGTCCGTCCAACGAGCCGCCGCGGATTAGCGATCTTCGCCTCCACGATCGCCGTGGCCACGCTCTCCCTGAGCCCTGCCGTTCCCGCGAGCGCGTACGACCGCCCGCTCGCTCCCCTTGCCGACACGTCCGAACCGGTGGAGCCACCGGAAGAGGCCATCAAGCGCATCGAGGATCTCAACCGGAGGATGGTCAAGGACCCGGCGCAGTGGGCCGGCGTCTGGTACGACAAGGCGAGCGAGCAGGTGGTCGCCGCCCTTCCGCCCAGCGCGTCGGCACGTACCCGGTCCACCGCCCGATCCGCGGTCGGCGCGGCAGGCGCCACGCGTACGGCCGCCCGCAGCTTCGCGGACCTGCAACGGCTGGCCAACGAGATCATCGCGCTCGATACGGTCGCCTCGGTCCCCATCGCCAGCACGGGAATGGACTGGGAACACAACGCTGTCCGCGTCGGCCTGGAGACCGTCACCGACGAGGCCAGGGCGCAGCTGGCCGCCAGGTATGGCGATGCAGTCACGGTTCATCAGGAAACCAGACCCAGCCTGCAGGACGGGCCTGACCGCTGGCGTGACCGGTATCCCTACTGGGGCGGCTCCGGCTGGGGGATCCCGGGGAGCCCGGTCGGTGAAACGTCTGGTTGCTCCACGGCGTTTGCGATGATGCGCCCGGACCGCTCGAAGAAGTTCCTCGTCACAGCCGGACACTGCAACAGCCCGACCCCCCTGGACGCGGCGACGGCGAACACGGCCGCCACGGTCTGGGACAACGTCATCGGCACCAGCAAGGGCTACCAGAACTCACTGTGCGCGTCTACGGGCGACAGTTGCGACATCGGCTCCACGAAGTACGGCGACATCTCGGTGATCCGCGTGTCCGGCGTCGAGCCTCGCATCTACAGCGGTGGCGCCCGTGCGACGACCTCGGTCCCCGTGGTGTCGACGCAGACCGGCCACCCGGCCGTCGGTGACTCGATGTGCGTGAGCGGGGGCACGACCGGCACGACATGTGGCTACAAGGTCGTGGACAACTTCGTGACGGTGACATACGACAACGGCCAGACGATGTCACCGGTGGTCAAGACCACCAACTACACCGGTGCCTGCACCAACGGAGGCGACTCGGGTGGCGCCGTCTACAAGCCCGTGCAGGGAGGTGCGCGCGCCTCGGGCATCCACAGTGGCAGCAACCGTAGTCCGGGGGACTGCGTCGAGTACTACACCTCCATCTACTACGCGCAACAGCTCTTCGACGCGGTGACCGTGACGTCCTGACCCACGGCCACCGCGGCTCACCTGGCCCCAGCCGCCGGCCCGGTGGCTGGGGCTTCAGAGCCAGCCCCGTTCCTTGGCCAGGATCGCGGCCTGGAAGCGGTTGGACGCGCCCAGCCGTACCAGCAGTTGGGCGACGTGCCTGCGGTAGGTCCGCAGTCCCACCCGCATCTTCCTGGCCGCGGTCTCGTCCTTGTCCGTCGAGCTCAGCAGGTACAGCACCTGCCGCTCCAGCGCGGTGAGGCGGGATGCGCCGTCGGGTTCGAGGTCGGTCGCGTGCCGCCAGACGCGCTCGAACAGGTCCACCAGCGTGGCCACCGCGCCGGGCTGGCGGATCATCAGCGCGCCCGAGGCCGGGATGTTGGGCACGGTGGGCACGAAAGCGGTGGCCCGGTCGAGGATGATCATCTGCTGGACGCGCTCGTCGGTGACCCGGTGCCGGTCTCCCGCGCTGTGCAGGCGGCGGTAGTACTCGACCAGCTCGGGGTTCATCAGGCTCTCGCGGGGGATGATGGTGCGCCACTCGACGCCTTCGCCGAGCCGCTTGAGGTACTGCGGCAGCATCCCGACGTGGACCTGGAGCCGGCGCTGGTGCAGGTGCACGGCGAGCACCTCCCGCGCGTCCTGCGCCAGGCACCAGATGCGTTCGCCGACCCCCTCGTCGATCCGCTCGATCTGGTCGGCGGCGGCGCCGCGCCCCTCGGTCAGCGTGTGGAGCGTCTCCCACGCCGACGAGATGCGGCGCAGCTCGGCGTTGGCCTCGCGCATACGCCTTCTGATCAGCCTGGGGATGCCGACGTCCGGATCGACCGCCACCATCCGGCCGTCGCCGTCCCGGCGGACCAGCTCCAGCTCCACCAATCGGGTGAGCGCCGCATGGACGGCGTCCGGCTCTCCACTGATCTCTCTGCTGGGATCCTTCAGGAGGGCGCGGTAGGTGTGTTCCTCGTATTCGGTCAGCCCCACACTGCGGAGGCTCATGGACGTTCTCCTCTCCCGTCTCGCACACGGCGCAGCCAAACAGAATGCCGCGCGGCCGGTTTCAGCGGCGTTACAGAGCCTGTCCATCCCGTACAGCGCGCTGAGCGGGATAGGCGCCAAGACGTACCGCCGTCGGCGGCGGGCGTGGCGGCACTCGCCGAGAGGGCGACTACAGCCGGCGCGGTGGCCGCCGCCATGCTGGCTGCTTGATTACGGCCCTGGTCGCAAACGAGGAGCCGTTTACTTATATCCGAAAAAAAGCGAATTCCGGCCACCACCGGAAATGGGGGAATCTATGCGCTGGCTACTCCTACCTCTGTTGCTCCTCCCTCTGCTCGCCACCCCGGCCCACGCCGTCGCGCTCCCCGGCGGCAAGGCGAACTACGTCGTCAGCCTTGGCTCACTGAAAGCAGGCTCACGCGACAACTGGGTCCGGCTGGGCACCTACCAATTCTCCACTGACGGCACCGTGCGCGCCCGCACCTACCTGTGGTGGCAGCGCTACCCCACCGCCCGGGAGGGCACCGGCGCCGTTCCCGACGGCTCCTGCTCGACGACCCGGATGCCGGTGGGACAGACCCTGGTCCGCAACTGCGAGGTGCGAACGGCCGGCGGCTTCATGTCCGACCCCGGGGAGACCAGGACCGGCACGTTCAGCGTCTCGGGCGATGTCTTGCACATCACCTGGAACATCGGGCAGGCGTGGTCGGAGCAGTGGAACATCGTCCTGCGCGGCGACGGAAAGCTCGCCCGGATCGACTTCCGGTCCAACACCCTCGCCGACTACGGCTACGCCTACGGCAGCAACGCAGCGCTGACCACTCGCCGGGCCATGCCAACCGTGCGAGCCTTCAGCGGCACCCTGCGGCACGACATGATCACCTGGACCCAGGACAAGATCGCCCCGACCTCGGGGGGCGCGTTCAACCTGGGCGCGTACCGGACGTGCACGCTCACCACCTGGTGCCTGACCTACCTGCAGCCCAACTCCACCAGCGCGTGTCAGGCCGGCGGCGGCTGCCCGTACACGGGTGGCGGCAGCACGATCAACGACAGCTCGCTGCAGAACTACATCGTCCAGGTCTCCAGCCGGGACAGGCGGGACACGCACTGGCACTGGTGCACCTGCCTGACCAGGAACAGCGACGGCACCGACCGGGAGAAGTGCTACTCGGGCAACTCCCATGTCAAGCCCATGATGCAGATCGTCGACGACGACGGGGAGTTCCACGGCTGGGTGGGCGTGGACGCGGCCTTCTACCCCTCCAGCGACATCGCGGAGCCGCGCAAGAGCGACATGCTCTCCGTACTCCGTGTCAGCGACTTCCGCTGACCTGTTCCCCTGGGGCGTGTCCCGTGAGGTGACTGGGTCCCGGAGCCGGATTCGGATCGAGGCGACATCGACAGTTGGGGCCGGGCGGTCAGGCCAGCTCGTAGATCAGCAGGGTGCCGTCGACGCGCCGGGCCAAAGCCCACAGCCGGGTAGTGCCCGGCACCGGGAAGATGTCACGGAGATTGAGCACGTACGACTGCCCACGGGAAGCGTTGGCGGCGATCCACACGCCGCCGACCCGGTCAGCGCGGACGGCGGGCAACCAGCTCTCGGTCAGCGGCAGATCCAGCCACGTCCACGCGGTGCCGTCCCAGCGCGCGACCATACCGCGGTCAGGCACCTCGCAGGACCCGGACCGCACGGAGCCGCCCTGCGTCACCAGCCACGCGTCATCGTGGGCGCGGGCCGCCATACCGTAGAGCCGCCGGCGGGCGAAGGAGGGCAGCCGGGCGCGGGAGGAACCGGGCGCGGGAGGAAGGGGAGTGGTGGCCCATCCGGAGCCGTCCCGCCGTGTCACCGTGGCCACTCCTTGGGAATGGATCACTGCCCACACCTCGCCCCCGCCGGTGGCGGCGACGCGCGAGACCCAGTCATGGTCGCCGTACGGGCTCGACGTGGGAACCTGCTTCCACGAGCGGCCGTCCCAGTGGCTGAGCCCGGATCCGACGTAGTCGTCCGGGCCGCCGTACTCGGAGATCCGAACGTCGTCCTTGGCCCCGACGGCGACAGATTCACGCGAACCTGCCGGCCCACGTGTCAGGGCCCCGGCAGCTACAGAAGCGCTCACGTCGTCATGGACGGTCGCGGCGGCGGCCGCCGGCCCCGCCGATGGGTGGGAAGGTGACGGTGACGGTCAGACCGCCCTCGGGTCGGGGGGTGGTGGTGATGGTGGCGTCGTGGGCGGTGGCGATGGCTTCGACGATGGACAGGCCGAGGCCCAGCCCGTCCGGGCGGTCGGTGCGGGCGGTGCCGAGGCGTTGGAAGGGCTGGAAGAGGCTTTCGACGGCATCCGGGGCCACCACGGGGCCCGAGTTGGCGATCGTGAGCACGGCATGGCCGTCAGTGGTCCGGGTTTCCACCTCTACCCAGCCGGGCGAGGTGTTGTGACACAGCGCGTTGTCGACCAGGTTCGCGACCAGGCGTTCGGCGAGAGAGCGGTGACCGGCTGCCAGGGCCGCGCCGAACGACCGACGGATCGTCACACTGCGCCGGTGGGCTTCCGCGCGGCGGGCGTCCACGATCTCTTCGGCGAGTAGGGCCAGGTCGAAGGCATGACGGATCTCGATGCCCGCGTGCCCGCGGGCCAGGGTGAGCAACGCCTCGATGAGCCGTTCCTGGTGGGCTCCGGCGGCGAGAATCTGCTCGTGCGCCTCTCGTAGCGACTCCACGGTGGGCATGGGGTCGGACAGGGCGACCTGGCCGAGTGCCCGCTGGCGGGTCAGCGGGGTGCGGAGCTCGTGGGAGGCGTTGGCGACGAACCGGCGCTGGGCCTGGAAGGACGCCTCCAGCCGGGCCAGCAGGCCGTCGAAGGTGTCGCCCAGCGCCTTGAGCTCGTCGGCGGGGCCGTCGAAGGCCAGGCGCCGGTGCAGGTCGGTGGCCGAGATGTCTTCGGCGGTCGCGATGATCGTACGGAGCCTGCTCAGGATGCGTCCGGCGATGACCCAGCCGAGCACGACCGAGATCATCGACATGAGGGTGAGCGCGATCCCGGAATTGATCAGGAGCTGGTCCAGCACGTCGGCCCTCTGGCGCTCCAGGACCTGCTGCATCTGGGCGGGGAGCAGTTCCACGGAGTGCGACTTGCCCGGCGGTGGCATGTCCGGTAAGGGCACGGAGGCGCCGTCCGGCGCGGGGATGAAGCTCTTGACCACGGAGCCCATGACCGCGTGGCGTACCAGCCCATAGGTGATCGCCAGCAGGACGGCGCCGGAGACCAGGAACAGGCTTCCGTACAGGAGGGTCATGCGCAGCCGTACGGTACGGCGGGGCAGGCGCGGACGTACCAGGCGGCTCGCGAGCCGCGTGACAGCCGACAGGGACGCCATCAGATACGGTATCCGCGCCTGGCCACGGTCTCGATGATCGGTGGATCGCCGAGCTTGGCCCTGAGTCTGCTGATGGTGATTTTCACGGCGTTCGTGAACGGGTCAGCGGCTTCGTCCCAGACCCGCTCGAGCAGTTCCCCGGCGGAGACCACCCGGCCTTCGGAGGCCAGCAGCAGCTCCAGCACCCCGAACTCCTTGGGGGCCAGGTCCAGCGGCCGATCGCCCCGGCTGACCCGGCGCCGCGCGGTGTCAAGAGCGAGATCACCGTGGCGCAGCACGGGAGGGAGGGCCGGATGGACGCGCCGAGCCAGCGCGCCGATCCGCGCCACAAGTGCGGGGAAGTCGAACGGCTTGGTGAGGTAGTCGTCGGCGCCCAGGCCGAGTCCGTCGACCAGGTCATCGGTCGTCGCCGCGGCGGTCAGCATCAGCACCCGGCTGCGGCAGCCGGCGGCGAGCAGTTCGGCGCACACGTCGTCGCCGTGCATCCCCGGCAGGTCGCGGTCGAGCACGATCACGTCGTAGTCGTTGAACAGGGCGCGCTCCAGCCCGCCGGGTCCGTCGAATGCCACGTCCACGGCCATCTGGGCCCTGCGCAGCCCCACGGCCACCGTCTGCGCCGTCACCTCGTCGTCTTCCACCACGAGCACGCGCACCCGCACCTACCTCCACCGAGAAGGAACACCTCCCCCAGCATCCTCCAACCCCGGTTTCGGCAGCGTTTCATCCGCAGACAAAGGCTGGCGAAACCTCGTCGAAACCGCTGATCCCGTACAAATGGTCGCATGCCGCAAGGCGCACCCACCCTCGAACGTGCCGTCCGCAGGCGTAAAGGCTTTCGGGCATCTCACCGGACGTAATGGAGAGCGATATGCGAATCGTTGTCGATGCCGGCATCCGCAGGAAAGGCCGCGAGCGGCGAGGCGGCGCGATGGCCGTGCTGCTGGCCTCCGTCGCGCTGGCCACTGGGGCCTGCGCCGGCAGCGAGGGGCCGGCCAGGGCCGTCGCGTCGGTGGCGTCCCCGACGGGCGGCGCGCCGTCGCAGGGCGCGACCGCCTCAAAGGGGGACGCGCTGGCCTTCGCGAAGTGCATGCGCGCCAACGGCATGCCGGACTTCCCCGATCCCCAGCCGGACACGGCTCTCGCCTTCTCGCCGGAACTGCTCGGCTCCCCGCAGTTCAAGGCGGCGGAGAAGAGCTGCAAGCAGTTCCAGCCACCGGCCCCGGACCAGCCGCCCGTGCGTGAGGATTCCTGGCCGGTGACGGACAAGCGCAAGTACGCCACGTGCATGCGGGAGAACGGCGTGCCGAGCTTCCCCGACCCCGACGACAACGGCGGGTTCATCCTCCCGCAGAACGGCACTCTGGACCTCGCCTCGGAGCAGTTCAAGAAGGCGGAGGAGGCCTGTAGGCGGTACCAGCCGCAGAACATGCCGAAGCAGGGGCAGATGCAGGGCGGCATGTCGTGAGTGCAGCCCAGGCGGTGGACGCCGGCCCGGCGAGCGCGACGGGCCGGCGTCCGCGCCGCCGTCGGATGGGCCGGCTCGTGGTGCTCCTCGCAGGCGGGGCGATGATCGCGGCCGGTACGTGGTTCGCGCTGTCCGGCCCGTTCGCCGCCGGGACGAATCCGCCGCCCTGACCCCAGAGATCGACTCCTCAGTGCTGGCCGGCTACCCGGCCGCGCAGAAGTACCTGGACTTCGACGGCCACCCGTTCACGGTGTACGTGCGAGCCCAGACCGAGCAGGTGAGCAACGTGCAGAAAGTGCTCGCCGCAACGGCCAACCCGCAAAACCCCGGCGAGGTCAGCGTCAGCCGGCCCTCGGCCGCCCTGGTGGCCCGCGCTGCGGCCCGGTCGGCGCTGAACGGCCTGTTCCTCGGCCTCGGCGCGGTCGCCCTGCTCGTGGGCGGCATCGGCGTGGCCGACACCATGGTCATCTCCGTACTCGAGCGCCGGTCGGAGATCGGGCTCAGGCGCGCGCTCGGCGCGACCAAAGGGCACTTACGGCTGCAGGTCTTGT
Source organism: Nonomuraea polychroma (assembly GCF_004011505.1). NCBI lineage: Bacteria > Bacillati > Actinomycetota > Actinomycetes > Streptosporangiales > Streptosporangiaceae > Nonomuraea > Nonomuraea polychroma. The sequence continues at coordinate 3,455,465 of NZ_SAUN01000001.1, read as the reverse complement.
CCGAGGCGATCCTGCTCGCCGTGCTCGGCGGGGCCGCCGGAGTGGCCATCGGGGTGGCGGCCACGGCGCTCTATGCCCACCTCAAGGACTGGGCCACCGTGGTACCGCCGCTCGCCTGGGGCGGCGGGCTCGGCGCGGCCGTCGCCATCGGCGCCCTCGCGGGACTTCTGCCTGCGCTGCGTGCCGCACGCAGGCAACCTACGGAGGCGCTCAGAACCGTCTGAGCCCATCGCCGAACCAGCACCCGGCACCTCGGGTGAGCAGCGCGGTGCCGGGTATCGGCATGCCCTTTGGCCAGGTACGGCATCCGTTCAGGGCAGGCGGCCGACGATACCGTGCCGAAACCACCGACGCGCTACAACCATGAGCCATGACGAACATCACGACCGGCACCGGCCGCTCTCGACGGCGTGCCGCCGCCGTACTTGCCTGTCTCGGCCTCGGCGCGGTGGTGGTCCTCCCGAGCGGCGCCGCGGCGCAGACCGTGCAGACCTGGCAGGCGGCCTCGACGTGCGCCGAGCCGAAGCCCGGCGGCGAGCCGCAAGCGCTCAAGCCGACCACCATCAGCACCATCGAGCAGGCGTACTCCTGCATCCTCACGAACTACTACGGCGCGGACACCCTGGACAACCGCCAGCTGCTGATCGGGGCGTTCGCCGGGCTCACCCGGGAACTCCACGCAAGCGGACACGACGTGGCCGACGCCACGCTGCCCGCGCTGACCGGCAAGAGAGACAGCGACTGGGAAGCGTTCAGCGCCGTCTACACGCGCGTCAACGACCAGCTCTCCGGCGCCACGGAGCGCCAGGCTGCGGCCGCGGCCACCCTCCTCGGCATGCTGGGCAGCCTGCACAACAACCACGCCCATTGGGACCGCACCCAGATGCCGGAGGACCCCCAGCCGGGCACCGAATACGGCATCGGACTGGACACCGCCCCCTTCAAGGGGCCCATCTTCAGCGAGCCGGACCAGGTCACCGGGCCGATGTACGTCTCCCGCGTGCGGGGCGGATCGGCCGCGAAGGCGGGACTGCGCCCCGGCGACATCATCGAATCGGTCAATGGAGCGGTTCCGTTCGCAGGCGGCGTCCTGTCCCTCGGCGCCGTCGTACCGCTCTTCCAGAACTACCCGGACGACGACCCGGTCCGGATCAAAGTCCGCCGCCCCGCCAACGGCCGCACCTGGACAGCGACCCTGACGCCCGGCGTCTACAAGCCCGACGAGAAGGCCACGGCAAGGGTGACCTCAAAGCTGCTCAAGGGCGACGTCGCCTATGTACGTCTCGCCAGCTTCGGGCAGCGCGTCGCGCAGACGGCGATCGACGCGATCAACGACATGAAGAAGAACAAGAAGCTGACCGGTGTCGTGCTCGACATGCGAGGCAACAGCGGCGGCCTCATCGGTGAGGTCAACCGACTGCTCGGCGCGTTCGCCCACGACCAGGTCACCGCCTGGCAGTGCGACGCCGACGATCGCTGCACCGCCGACCGCACCGACGACAGCGTCCCACTGCTCGGCCTGCCCCTGACCGTGCTCGCCGACCGTGACTGCGCCTCGGCCTGCGACCACTTCGTCGCGGCGATCAAAGACAACAAGATCGCCCCTGTGGTCGGCACCCGCACCGCCGGCGTCGTCGCCGGTGCCGGCAAGATGTATCTGCTCGATGACAACAGCCTCCTGTCCTTCCCCGACAAGCGCACCCTGGGCCCCAAGAAGGAACCCATCAACGGCATCGGCGTGGCAGCCGACCACCTCGTCCCGCTGACCGCCAAGGACATCTCCACCGGTAAGGACCCGGGCCTGGACAAGGCACTCGATCTGCTCAAGTAGAGCTGCACCGCCGAGACGAGGTGGAGGGCGTCCCACCCGCCCCGGACATCCTCCGCTGAACCTCTGAGCGCCCGACGTGAGGAGCCTGCGGTCGCACCCATTCCTGACGTAGAGCTGGGAGCGGGAGCTGCACGTAGCGTGGTCGGGTCGAGACGACCTAACCACCGAGCCGAGGCCGGCGGCGCTGTCGGAGGTGCTGGCGGCGGTGAGCAGCACCGCGAGGAGCAGGCCGAGGGTGTCGGGGACGATGCTGCGCCTGCGGTCGGCGATCTTCTTATGCGGCGCCCGTATCCCTGGCTGTGGGCGGGACGTTGGTGGCAAGCACTACTCCCAGCGCGGCCCCACCACAGCGCGGTCTTCACGCCTGAACCGAAGCGCTGGAAGAGAGTGACGGGCCGGGAGCTTGCAAGCGCGTCGGTGCCTTCGGACGTCATGGAGTTCGGTCGGGAGGTCTTGGTGGCCGGAGAACACCGTCTCCTCCATCGCCCGCCTACTCGGCGTCAGCCGCTCGACCATCTACAAGTACGTCCCCGGGCTCACGACAGGCCGTCCTGCAATCGAACAGCCAACGGCTCGCGCAGAACTCGAAACAGGAGACTGAATTACCAGCTCAGGGCCTATATGGCGGCTGGTGCCACAGTGGTTAACGGCACCCCACGTCCGGCGGCCCCGCAGGAGCGTGCCGGTGGCGCGCAGCCGTTCGGCGTTGTGGTCGTCGAACGCCTCCTCGAACGGCACGGCCATGACATCCCCGCAGGGTCCTTCGAAGAAGCCGTCGAGCGAGACGATGTCGCACACGATGAGCCGGCGCATGTCCGGGTCCTCCCTTCCGGTGCAGGGGTGTCGTCCGTTGAGAGACGGCGCCGGCGGCGGATTCATCGCTCCTGCATGGGTTTTTCGCGCGTGGGGACTACGTACGTAGAACATCTAGGTATCCATATGGGGATTTTTCCCGTATTGGGGGTTTCGGGCTGAGTGTGATGCTGGACACGTACTCACATCACCGGGGGAAAGGATCGACGTGGGGGCCATGTGTCAGACACCATTCACTCAGGGCGACATGCCGCGGCGGGAAGCACCCGCCTGGCGATTGCCCTCCTGGAACGATCTCCTAGCCGTAGGACATGACCTGGCGCTGCGCGCCGGCTGGACCGGGCAGGAGCGTACGGTCACCTGGACGCTGTCGGCCCGGCCGTCGGCCGTGCGCACCGCGCGGCGCCTGACCGCGGCGCGGCTGTCGGCCTGGCAGCTGGACGCGCCGGCCGCCACCGCCGAGCAGCTGGCCGGGCGGCTCGTCGAGGACGCCCTCGCCCGGGGCGCGGAGAAGATCACACTCACGCTGTCGGCCGAGGACGGCCTGCTGCGCTGCGAGATCCACGAGCACGGCAGAGACCACACCGCCGCTGGGCGGATCTCCGCCGCCGTCGCCGCTCATCTGGAGCTGCTGGCGTGCTGCTGGGGCAGCGCCGGCGCCGCCGTCTGGTTCGAGCTCCGTCTCGCACACGACTGACCGCCGAAGGCCTCACGCGCGACCGACCAGCGAAAGGGAGTCACCCGCACCGTGCGCAGGATACAGATCCGCACCACCAAGAAACCCCGCACCGGGCACGGCCTCGACCTGCGGACCCCATCAGGGCGGACACTGCCCTACTGACACCTGACACCTGGCAGCCGGAACCGGCGGTCGCCCCCGTTTACCGGTTCCGGCCCCCATGCTGCCAAAGGACCGGAACCGGGGCCTGTCACGCCGGCGCGTCGCCGTCGGCGCGCGCCTGCTCCCCCACCCACACCGCGATCTGGCTGCGCGAGTTGAACCCGAGCTTGGTCAGGATGTGCTCGATGTGGCCCTCTGCGGTGCGCTGGGCGATCACCAGGGACGCCGCGATCTCCTTGTTCGTCATCCCCTGCGCCACCAGCTGAGCGATCTCCCGCTCGCGGCGCGTCAGCTGCGCCTGCTCTCCCTTGGGCTCGCCAGCCTCCTTGGGTTCCGGCCCGCCCGGCTTGTCGTCGGCCAGCGCGTACGCCACCGCCTCCTCGTACGGCAGCCGCGCCCCCCGCCGCACCGCCGCGGCGAAGGCCGTCTCCCCCAGCGCCTCGCGGGTGCGCGCCTGGCATTCCTCGTGGTAGCCGGCCAGATGCCCGTACCCGGACAGCGGCGCCCCGACCAGGCTCCACACGCTCTCCAGCACGCCCAGCAGCTTGGCGGCCCGCTCGTGCAGGCCCTGCGTGGCGGCGATCCAGGCCAGCACCTCGATCGTGATCCCGACCCCCAGCAGATCGCCCAGCGACTGGTTGAACGCCAGGCTTTGGCGTTCCAGCTCGGCGGCGCGCGGCAGGTCCCCCTGCCGCCACACCTCCACCCCCAGCGCCATCATGGTGTACGCCTTGTGCCAGCCCTCCCCGTGGGCGTCGCACACCTGCAGCGCCTGCTCGGCCGCGGCGATGGCCGCATCCGACTCGCCCAGGTACGAGCGGGCCAGCGACAGCCGGATCAGCGACGAGGCCAGGCCCACCGGGTCGCCGGTGCGGCGATGGCGTTCCAGGGCCCGCCCGTAGCAGCCGATCGCGTCATGGGGACGCTTGTGACACATGGCGATCATGCCGGTGAACAGCTCGGCGTAGCCGAGCAGCGCCTCATCGTCCAGGCGGGCGCCGATGCGGCGGCATTCGTCCAGCATGGCCGTCGCGGCCGGCAGGTCGGCCTGGATGACGGCCAGCCAGCCGCCGGCCCACAACGCGCGGCCGCGTACATCGTCAGGTGAGGAGACGGCGGCCAGTCCCCGCTCCAGCCATGCCCGTCCCTCACCCAGGTAATAACTGGTGATCCAATGAAACAGCAGGTCGGTGGCCATGCTCAGCCCGGTCGGGGCATCCGCCGGCGTCGCGAACCAGCCGTCCAGGGCGCTGCGCAGGTTGGCGTGCTCCAGATGCAGCCGGTTGAACCAGGTCACCTGCTCCGGCCCGAACAGCTCCGCATGGGCGCGGCCCGCCAGGTCGCGGTAATAAGCGCGATGCCGCTGCCGCAGCCGCGCTTCCTCGCCGCGCTCGCACAGCCGTTCGCGGCCGTATTGGCGCAGTGTCTCCAGCATCCGGTAGCGGACGCCGCCCGGATGGTCTTCTCGAATCAGCACGGACTTGTCCACCAGGCCGATCACCAGGTCGAGGACGTCCTCGCGGTCGATGCCGGTCCCGGAGCAGACCGTCTCGGCCCCCTCCAGGTCCAGGCTCCCGGCGAACACCGAGGCGCGATGCCATAGCAGCCTTTCCTCCTCCGAACATAGGGCGTGACTCCAGTCGATCAGGGCGCGCAACGTCTGGTGGCGCGGCAGTACCGCCCGCGACCCCCCGGTCAGCAGCCGGAACCGGTCGTCCAGCCGCGCCAGCAGCTGTTCGGCCGACAGGACCCGCAGCCGCACCGCGGCCAGCTCGATCCCCAGGGGCAGGCCGTCGAGGCGGCGGATGATGCCGGTCACGACGTCGCGGTTGTCGTCGGTGACGGCGAACGACGGCAGCACGGCGCAGGCCCGCTCGGTGAACAGCTGCACCGCGTCCGCCTGCGTCAGCGATTCCAGCGGCGGCCAGGCGCCGTTCCCTTCGGGCAGCGGCAGCGGCAGCGGCGCCACCGGCACCGCGTGCTCGCCGGCGATGCCCAGCACGTGCCGGCTGGTGGCCAGGATGCGCAGCTCCGGAGCGGCGCGCAGCAGCGTGTCGGCGAGCACGGCGCAGGCGCCGACCAGGTGCTCGCAGTTGTCGAGGATCACCAGCGTCTGCTTGTCGCGCAGGTGGTCGGCCAGCACCTGCAGCGGCGGCGCAGCGCTGGTGTCGCGGATCTCCAGCGCCTCGGCCACGGCCCGGGCCAGCATGCCGGGGTTCTCCAGCGCGGCCAGCTCCACCACCCATACACCGTCGCGGAAGGCGCGCCGCACCTCGTGGCCGACGCGCAACGCCAGCCGGGTCTTGCCGACCCCGCCCATCCCGGTCAGCGTGACCTCGCGGGAGACGGACAGCAGGTGCCGGACCTCGGCCACTTCCTGCCGACGTCCCACGAAGCTCGTCACCTCGGCCGGGAGGTTGCCGCTGTGCTGCCCCCGGGAGGCGCTGGTCGTCACCGTTGTCATGGCGCCTTTCGCGACGCGGCCGGCGGGTCACCCGTGACCCCACCATCGCCCCCAGGTTATGTCCCGGCCGTTTTCCGGGGCAGTTCACGCCAAAAACCCACAGGAAGTTTTTCCCTTCCATGGGTGTCCGGCGACCGGGCCTTGACCGGCGGGCGCGTGGCGTGTGGCGCGTGGCGCGGATCGCGAGGGTGAATCCGCGCCACGCGCGTGGCCCCGGGCGGCCGGCCCGCGGCGTACCGGGCCGCCCCGTGCGCGTGAGCAGGGCAACCTCACGCGTCCAGGGCCGCAGGCACCGGCAGGTCGAACCCGACGGGCGTGCCGCCTCCGGTGGGGGCGCTGCCCCAGGCGGACGACAGCGGCTGTACCGGCCACAGCCGGAGCGAGCTCTCCTCGTCGTCGAGGGCGCAGGGGGCGTGGCGCGCCTGCGGCACCGGCCGGTGTGGGGTGGAGAACGTCCACGACGCCGCCCGCGCGGGGGCGGCGTGCGTTCATGCCGCGCTCGCGGGGGCGCCGACCTGGACGCGGCCGGTGTGGCCGGCGTAGGCGGGGCCGGCCTGCGCGGGTACGAGGCTGCGCCCGTCGGGCAGCAGCTCGCCGGTGTCGTCGAAGAACACCACCCCGTTGCACAGCAGGCCCCATCCCTGCTCGGGGTGGTAGGCGACCAGGCGCGCGGCCTCGCGGCCGACGGAGTCGGCGGGCGGGCACGGAGGCAGATGCTGGCACATGATGCGAAACCCTCGAACTTTCGTTTCCCTCGCTACCCGCTTCCGCGGGTCACACCATCAGAGTGCCTCCGCCCCCACCCCGAGAAAGAGGTGAGAAATCCCCATTTAGGTACCTATGTCCGAACGTAGGGAGAGGGCCGCCCCCGCCTCGGGGACGACCCTCCACCGCAGCATCAGCCGGCCGCACGCACCGGCTGGCGCAACACCGTCCGCGGAAGCGGATCGTCGAACGCCGTCAGATACACCTCGTGATGCATCCCGCAGGGCACCAGCCCTCCCGCCGCCATGAACTCCTCCATCACCGCCAGCGACACATGCTCCTCACTGAACGGCCCCTCGTGAACCATCTCCACACACAACCCCTCCGTGAACGTGACCACCTGCACCCGATCCACCGCGGCTCCGGAACCCCGCGCCGCCTCCCGGGCCCGCTCCAGCGCCCCCGCCTCCAGCGCCCCCGCCTCCAGCGCCCCCGCCTCCAGCAGCCCCGCCGGGGGCAGCAGCACATGCCAGCGCCACAGCTCCCGCTCCACCTCCAGCCCCGGCCGCTCGTCCTCCACCCACCACATCCCCTCCAGCGGCCCACCCGGCCCGCCCATCGCCCCGGCCACCGCATACAGCGCCCGGATCGCCGCGGCATGCTCGGCACCACCCGGCGCCCCCACACCCGAGACGCTCAAACGCGTCACCGGACCGTGCGTCACCACCTCAGGCGTCACTGCTCCTCCTCCACTGCGACCATCACGTCAGTCGTCAACGACTCCGGCGGGGTGACCGCCGGATCCGACACGTACACCTCGCGGATCGGACCGCGCACCCCATGCCGCCGCTCGGCACACCACGCCAACACGGCATGCGCCGTCAGGGAAATCTGCTCATAAGGCCCGAAATGCGTCGCACACGCGAACACACCGCCCGGCAACACCTCCACCTCCGCTCCCCCACTCTCCTCATCGCCCAGCACGCGGGCGACCGACACCTCCACCACCTCGCCCAGATCCGCGGGGAACAAGCCGATCAACCGCACCCCGTCCCCGACCGCCGGCACCGCCCCCAGCACCCGGCGCACCGCCGCCGACGTCGCCCGCCCGATGTCCTCCGGCCCCCGCGCCACCTCCCGCACCACAGCCGCCCGCCGCGCCGGCTCGGCCACCAGCCGCACCGGCGCCGACGGCAACCCCTCGGCCATCACCCGCTCCAAAACGGCCAGCATCCGGCGCCGCCGAGCCAGCTCCGCCTCCAGATCGTCACGCACCGGCGCCAACGCGCCCGGCCCGCCCGCCAGCACCCGCGCCACCACCGCCAACGGCACGTCCATCGACCGCAGCAGCCCGATCGCCAGCGCCTCCCGCGCCTGCGCCGCCCGGTAATACCGGTAACCCGTCCCCGCATCCACATACGCCGGCCGCAACAACCCCAGCTCGTCGTAGTGCCGCAACTGCTTGACGCTCAACCGCCCCAGCCGCGCGAACTGCCCGATCGGCAGCAGATCATCCTCCACACCCCCAGCATGAGGCCTCCCACCGAGGGAGAGTCCAGCCCGCTTGACCCTCACGCCACGGAAGACTGCAAGGTGGAGACATGAGCCTCTCCGTAGGGCAGGTCGCCCGCCTGGCCGGCGTCACCGTCCGCACCCTTCACCACTACGACGAGATCGGCCTGCTCACCCCCGGCGAGCGCACCCGCGCAGGCTATCGCCGCTACACCGACGCCGACCTCGTCCGCCTGCAGCACATCCTCCTCTACCGCGAACTCGGCTTCCCCCTCGAGGAGATCGCCGTCATCCTCGACGAACCCCACACCGACGAGTTCACCCACCTGCGCCGCCAGCACGAACTGCTCACCCGCCGCGCCCAGCACCTGCACCAGGTCATCGCCGCCGTCGAACGCGCCATGCAGGCCCACACCCTCGGCATCCCCCTCACCCCCGAAGAACGCTTCGAGATCTTCGGGGACTTCCGCCCCGAAGACCACGAGGCCGAAGTCGAACGCCGCTGGGGCAGCTCCCCCCAGTACGCCGAAAGCCGCCGCCGCGTCGCCGGCTACACCAAGGCCGACTGGCTCGAACTCAAGGCCGAGGCCGCCGCCATCGGCGACGACCTCGTCGCCGCCTTCAAGGCCGGCCTGCCCGCCGACGGCGAACACGCCATGGATCTGGCCGAACGCCACCGCGGCCACATCAGCCGCTGGTTCTACGACTGCACCTACGACATCCACCGCGGCCTCGGCGACATGTACGTCGACGACCCCCGCTTCACCGCCACCTACGACGCCCTCGCCCCCGGCCTGGCCGGCTACCTGCGCCAGGCCATCCACGCCAACGCCCGCCGCCACACCTGATACATGCCCTTGCAGGCATATAACCGTGTCGGTATATTCAGCGGCATGCGCTTCGACGTGCTCGCAGAACCCGCCCGACGCCACATCCTCGACCTGCTCCTCGAACGCCCCCGCCTCGTCGGCGAACTCACCGCCCACCTCGGCCTCACCCAGCCCGGCACCTCCAAACACCTGCGCGCCCTGCGCGAAGCCGGACTCGTCACCGTCCGCAAAGACGCCCAACGCCGCTGGTACGAACTCCGCCCCGCCCCCCTCGCCGAAATCGACGCCTGGCTCACCCCCTACCGCCGGCTCTGGACCCACAGCCTCGACCGACTCGAAGCCCACCTCGACACCATGGAGGACAACCAGTGAACGAAACCCTCACCCTCCACCCCGACGGCCGCACCACCGTGCGCATGCAACGCCGCCTCCCCCACCCACCCGACAAGGTCTGGCGCGCCATCACCCAGCCCGAGCACCTCGCCGCCTGGTTCCCCGCCGAAGTCACCATCGACGGCGACCGCATCACCTACGGCTTCGGCCCCGACGGCCGCATCACCCAGCACGACCCACCCCACGTCTTCGCCCACACCTGGGGCGACGACCACCTCCGCTGGGAACTCCAACCGGACGGCCCCCACGGCACCCTGCTCTCCTTCACCCACACCTTCACCGACCGCCACGGCGCCGCAAGCTTCACCACCGGCTGGCACACCTGCATCATGGCCATGCTCGCCCACCTCGACGGCCGCCCCTTCCACCACGACCCCGCCGCCATGGCCCGCCTGCACGACGACTACATCCACATCCTCGGCCTCGACCCCGTCACCGTCGACGACGACACCGTCCGCCTCGAACGCCAGCTCACCCGCCCCGCCGACGACGTCTGGCAGCACCTCGGCGGCGACCACGCCACCGCCGGCCAAACGCCACCCGCCCCCTTCACCGTCTCCGGCGTCCCCGCCGGGCCCGTCATGCGCGCCGAAACCGGCAAGATTCTCGAATACGCCACCGAGCGCGGCACCGTCCGCTGGGAACTGACCGAAGGCACCGGCCACGGTGCCCGCCTCATCCTCACCTGCACCGGCGATCCTTCCGTCGCCGATGATTGGAGAATCCGGATGGAGGAGTTGGCGTCCGAACTGACGTCCTTTACAAAGTAGATCATTCAGGTGTGAGGCCGAGCGCGGCAGCCGCCGCTGCCCTGGCCCGCCCGGGGGACATCAGCAGGTCCGTCGAATCCGACAGCTGATCCACACATCCCGCCGCCGGCAACCCCTTGATCACCGGATCCGACACCGACGCCATCAGCGCCTCGGCGAACCGGTCCCCGCCGATCACCCGGAACGGCCGGTCGAAGAACCCCCGCACCCCCTCATCCAGCCGCTCGGCCAGCCCCACCCGGTTCTGCAACGCCGCCACCCGCGCGTACGCCCCGGCCAGGCCCTCCTCCCGATCCCGCCACGACCGCGCCGCCACCGCCGTCCCCAGGCACTCCCCCAGCTCGGTCGAGCCCGGCAGCCGCGCCAGCGCGCTGCCCAGCCATTTCGCGTACGGCGGGTAACGGCGCCGCAGCAGCAACGCCAGCCGCATCACCTCCCGTGCCAGCCGCGCCCCCTCCACGGCCGAGCCCAGCTCGTCGCCCACCTCGCCGCACCGGCCGGGAAACGGCTCCTCCTCCGCGATCCGCCGCCACTGGCAGGCCAGCACATACCGCCACACGTCCTGCGGATACCAGCGCAGCGCCGCCCTGGCCGCCTCCAGCGCGCCGAGCCCGTCGTGGAAGACCTCCCCGGACGTCACCTCGGCCAGGCGCTGCCACGGCACCGACAACCAGTCCAGCAGCGACATGCCCGCCCGCGGGTCGAACCCCAGCATGCCCGTCAGCCAGGCGGCCGGCTCCGTCACCCGCACCCCCGGCCGCACCTCACCGTGGTAGCCGAACACCGTCGGCAGGTCGCGGAACCGCTCCGGCAGGCCCGCCACGACCTTCGCCTCCACCTCGGCCGCATCCGCCGCCTCCGTGAACAGCAACACCCGCGGCCCCCAGTCGTGATCGGCCGAGCGCGCGGTGTCGAACGCCAGCACCTCCGACCCCGGGCCGATCAACGCCGCGCTGTGCGGCACACGGGGCAGCAACGGCGCCACGACCTCGTGGTAGAAAGCTCGGGACAACTCAATACCAGGCACAAAGTTGGACATCACCCCGTCAACTGTGCACGAGCGCCGCCGGAACCACACCCGATTTTCCCCGCACCCGCTCCCCGGGCCAAAAGCCCAGGTCAACCCGCAAGGCGAAGCCGCCGCGTCGAGCGGCCGGGGTCAAGCAACCGCGTCGAGCGGCCGGGTCAGGTGGCGACGCGCGAGGCCATCACTGGGCGGCGCCGGTAGCCGATCCGCTCATACACCCGGATCGCCGCGGCATTGTCGTCGTCCACCATCAGCGCCGCCCGGCTCCAGCCCGTCCACCGCGCCGGTGACGTGCCGCATCAGCTCCACCTCGCCGAACGGCCGGAACGCCGGCCCGAGCTCGGCCAGCGCGTGCCGGACCAGCGCCGCCGCGCCCGCCCGGCCGCCCCACACGGCCAGCCGGTCCCGCCGGGAGACCGCCGGGCAGGCGGCCACCACCGCGTCCCCCAGTGCCCAGGCGCGGGCGCCGCTCCGCAGGCCCTGCGCCACCCACATCACCAGGTCGTCGTCCCCGCACGCCGCCCGCACCTGCTGCGGGCGGCGCAGCTCGTGGATCACAAGATGGCGCCCGGGCGGTACGCCGCCGCCTCGGGATGCGCCGCCACGACCTCGCCCACCTGCTGCGAGACCGCCTCCACCTGGTCGGCCGCGGCGCCGGTGAACGACACCCGGTCGGCCAGCAACGCCTCCAGCCGCTCACGGTCGAGCGGGAACCGCTCATCGCCGGCCAGCAGGTCCAGCAGCGCGTTGCCGGCGCCGCGCGAGCGCATCGCCAGCGCCGCCGCCACCGCGTGCTCCTTGATCAGCTCGTGCGCCTGCTCGCGGCCCATCCCCGCGCGCACGGCCGCCATCAGCATCTTCGTCGTGGCCAGGAACGGCAGATAGCGGCCCAGCTCCGCGGCGATCACCGCGGGAAGGCGCCGAACTCGTCCAGCACCGTCAGCATCGTCTCCACCAGCCCGTCGAAGGCGAAGAACGCGTCCGGCAGCGCCACCCGCCGCACCACCGAGCAGGACACGTCGCCCTCGTTCCACTGGTCGCCCGCCAGCTCCCCGGTCATGGACGCATAACCGCGCAGCACCACGGCCAGGCCGTTGACCCGCTCGCAGGAGCGGGTGTTCATCTTGTGCGGCATCGCCGACGAGCCCACCTGCCCCTCGGCGAACCCCTCGGTGACCAGCTCGTGCCCGGCCATCAGCCGGATCGTCTTGGCCAGCGACGACGGCGCCGCCGCCAGCTGCACCAGCGCGGTGACCACCTCGAAGTCCAGCGACCGCGGATAGACCTGCCCGACGCTGGTGAAGCGGCGGGCGAACCCCAGATGCGCGGCCACCCGGCCCTCCAGCTCGGCCAGCTTGGCGCGGTCGCCGCCCAGCAGGTCCAGCATGTCCTGCGCGGTGCCGACCGGGCCCTTGATGCCGCGCAGCGGGTAGCGGCCGATCAGCTCCTCCAGCCGCCGGTAGGCCACCAGCAGCTCGTCGGCCGCCGTCGCGAACCGCTTGCCCAGCGTGGTGGCCTGCGCCGCCACATTGTGCGAGCGGCCCGCCATCACGGTCGCCTCGTGCTCCTCGGCCAGCGTCGCCAGCCGCGCCAGCAGCGCCACCGTACGGTCGCGCACCAGCAGCAGGCTGTCGCGGATCTGCAGCTGCTCGACGTTCTCCGTCAGGTCGCGCGAGGTCATGCCCTTGTGCACCTGCTCGTGCCCGGCCAGGGCGTTGAACTCCTCGATGCGGGCCTTGACGTCGTGCCGGGTGACGCGCTCGCGCGCCGCGATCGACTCCAGGTCGACCTGCTCGACCACCTTGTCGTAGTCGGCGATCGCGCTGTCCGGGACCGCGATCCCCAGCTCGGCCTGCGCCCGCAGCACCGCCAGCCACAACCGCCGCTCGGCGACGATCTTGTATTCGGGCGACCACAGGCGGGTCAGCTCCGGCGAGGCATAGCGGGTGGCCAGGACATTCGGGATACGCGGCTTCGACGTCACGTCGCACAAGTCTATGCACCCGCCCGCGCCTGCACGGTCGACACCCCGAGCCTGCCCACGGCCGCGCCGGGGTTCGCATGGCGACCATGTGCATGAGGCGGCATAGTGAAACGTCGTTGTGACACCAACCGGCAATTCTTTTGCACTATGACCGAAATGCACCTAATCGCTGCGGCTTGCGTTGAGCATTCTTTGGCCGTCATTGACTCCATAGAGTCGCAGGATGGGCCACATGCCGTGTTAACGTGCTAGCGGAGATCTGTACGGCACTAAAAGGACAGTCATTGATATGAACAGATATATTCGCATTGCCCTGGCCGGAGCAATGGTGCTGGGAGCCGGCATGGTCTCCACAACTCCGGCCTACGCAGCGACCTGTGCTGAAGATGTCGCCTGTAATACCACGACGACGTTCGCCGTGACGGCGGACGTCCTGGACATCACCATTCCCGACACAGCCGCTCTCTCCGGCGCGACACCGGGTGGCTTCGCCTCGGGAAACCTCGGTGCGATCACCGTGACCGACGAGCGCGCGGCAGCCGACGCCAGTTGGACGGCGACCGTGACATCGACGGCCTTCACCACCGGCACAGCGCCGTTCGACGCCTCCGAGACCGTCCCGACCACCAACGTGTACTACTGCTCGGGCGCCGCGACCAGCACCTCCGGCAGCGGAACCTTCACTCCGGGCCAGACAGGCTGCGCCGCGCCGCCGCCCGCCACCGGGCAAGACATGAGCGTTGCGCGCACCGCCTTCTCCCACACCGGCGGCACCGGTGTCAACACCGCGGTCTGGAATCCTCTCATCACGACGGACCCCGAGGCCGAGGACATCGCGGGCACGTACACCGGCACGATCACCCACACGATCACGTAGCCCATGACACGACGATCCCGGCTGTTCACGGCAATCAGTGTGCTGGCTCTCGTGCTGCACGGCACGGGAGCCGCCCCTTTGTACGCGGACGGCGGCATCGGCATCAGACTGCGCGAAGCCACCTTGGGCCGCAAAAACGACCCGCGAGCCCATATCTACATCATCGACCATGTCAATCCCGGCACCCGGTTCTCCCGGCGACTCGAAATCAGAAACACCTCCAGCGAACCGCAACACGTGAAGATATACGCCGCCGCGGCGGAAATCCACGACGACAAATTCATGCCGGCGGCCGACCCGAACGCCAACGAGCTCAGCTCATGGATTTCCCTCGACCGTCCGGAAATAGTCGTACCCCCGAACAGCCGCACACCGGTCAAGGCCACGATCAGCGTGCCGGAATCGGCCACCCGAGGCGAGCGGTACGGCGCCATCTGGGCCGAGGTCGGCTCCACGAGGCCCGGCCCCAGGAAAAACGTCCAGATCGTCAACAGAGTCGGGGTCAGGGTCTATCTCGACATCGGGCCGGGCGGCGATCCCCCGTCGGACTTCTCCATCGACCACCTGATCCCCGGCCGCACCGAGGACGGCCTGCCCGTGATCAAGGCGACGGTGCGCAACACCGGCGAACGCGCCCTCGACCTGAGCGGGAAGCTGTGGTTGTCCGATGGGCCGGGAGGCCTCAACGCCGGACCGTTCGCCGCCCAGACAGGGACGACGCTCGCCCTCAACGACACCGCGCCCGTCATGGTGGTGCTCGATGCCCGGCTGCCCAACGGCCCCTGGAAGGTCACGCTCACGCTGCAGAGCGGCCTCATCAAGCGCACCGTCACCGGCACGCTCACCTTCCCCGAGCAAAACGCCTTCTGGGGCCTGCCCGCCCTCCTGGACTCCCCCGTGTCCCCGATCGTCATCGCCACATTGATCGTCATCGCCGCCTGTTGCGTATACCTGTTCGTCCTGCCCATCCTCCGGATGCGCCGTCGCCGCCGGCTTCGCGCCGCACGGGCGTAGGCCTGCCGGCCGTCAACGATCAGCCATCCCGGCCAGGGAGGCACCTGGTGTAGCGCGTGGCTGGTCATGAGTTCCCGGCCTCACCCGCGGCGCAGGCGAGGATCAGGTCACCGAGTGGACGATGACGCCGGTGTACGTGCCCGCCACAGCCGAGAGCGGCGGCGTGATGACGAGCGTCGGCTGCCAGCTCGTGATTTGCGTGGACAGAGAGGTCTTACGCCCGCTGAACGCCGTCACAGGCACCGACAGAGCGACACGCGCCTGCGCGGTGTCCTGTCCCGGTGTGTGGGAGCCACCGCCCGATGAGCCGGTGACGGGACCGGACCAATATGCCACCTCGCCCGCGGTGACGGTCTCGGCCGCCGATCCGCCGCCGGTGGTGAAGTCCGTCGCCGACACCGTCACCGACCACGAGGGATCCGACGGCCGGGCATCGGTCACCGTCACCGTGCCGAGCGTGGCGCTGATCGTACCGCCCGGACCCGTGCTGCCGGCAGCGACCGAATCCGGCACGGTGATCTCCAGGGGGAATTGACGCAGAGCCATGGTGGCCATCACGTGTCCGGTGCGGACATCCTCGGCCGAAGCTGTCGAGACGGCGCCGAGCCTGAGCGCCACGGCAACCGAGACCAGCAGCGAGAGGGCCGATTGCATGCCCTTCCCCTCTTGTTCGACGACACCGCTGGCAGCCTAGAACTCACGCGAGGCCGGCTGTCTGGAATCTCGCCCGTGGATGGCAAAATCGACGCCAAGGCAAAGGACCACACGCCCCAACGCCTCGCCGCGTGCGTGCCCGGGCTAATGTCCCGGCGGCAGAAATACGTACCGCCGGGTTCCGCCGTCCAGCCGCAACTCCACCGCCGTCCACGACGTCAGGAACGGGGCCGGAGGCCGGCGGGAGGCCGTGATCACGCCCACCCACTCGCCCCGCCGCAGCGCGGCCCTGATCGACGACGGCACCGACGACCGGCCGCCGTAATGGCGGAAGACGCCGTGCGCGGCGCACCGCGCCAGGTAGGCGATCTGCACGGCGTCGTGACCGTACAGGAAACACGGCGGGCGCATGCCCAGCTGCTGCAGCCGCGCGGCGACCGCCGGATTCACGGCGCGGGCGGCCTGGATCTGCCCGCCGTGGACGACGACGGACCTGGCCTGCAGGGCGAAGTAGCACGCCACGCCGGCGACGGCGAGCACCGCGGTGCCGCGCCGCCGGCACAACCAGACGACCCCCGCGGCGGCCGGCAGGGCCAGCAGGGCGTAAGCGGGCAGCAGGAAACGCGGAGCGGCGTAGCCGACGGTGAACAGGTAGACGAAGGCGAGCGACAGGCCGCAGGCCGCGGCCGCCAGCAGTGAGCGGCGCCGCGCCGCCCACACCCCCAGCCCCGCCACGACCGGCACGGCCGCGAACCAGGCGATCTGCGCCGGCGGGAAACCCCCGCATTCGACGCCGAACCGGCACAGCAGCGGCCCGTTCAGCGCGCGCAGATGATCGGGCAGGCTGAAGTGCAGCCCTGTCGCGTTCTCCGCCCCCGCCGCGCGCAGCCGCGCCATCGGCCCGCCGAACCGCACGAGCGCCTCGCCCATCCACTGCGCCCAGCCGATCACCAGCCCCGCCGCCACCGCCGCGAACAGCCGCGCCCGCCGCCGCACGATCCCGTACGCGAGCAGCGGCGCCGCCAGCCAGGTCGCGTCCGAAGGGCGCAGCAGCGACGCCAGGGCGAACGCCGCCACCACCCCGGCCGTGGCCAGGCCGGACGCCGGGCGCCGATCGGCCAGGCAGGCCAGGCCCACCCCGGCGACCGCGCAGTACGCCAGCCACATGTTCGGCATGGCCTCGTTGCCGTACAGCACCGACAACCACAGCCCGGCGAACAGCGCAGCGGCCAGCGGCGCGAGCGATCCTGGCCGCAGCCGGATCCACGGCGCGTACGCCAGGAACAGCGCGATCCCGGACAACATGCTCAGATACCAGCGGATGGCCGTCACCGACGGCGTGAGGAGGGCGACGGGCGCGGCCAGCAGCTGAACCCCGCGGGCGCGCGGCGCGGTGAACTCGGCGGCGGGCACGCCGCGGGCCACCTGGCTGAGGTAAACGCTCTCGTCCCAGCCCAGCCCGATCCGCGCCGTGAACACCAGCTGCACCACCGTGAAGCAGACGGCCACCAGCGCCAGCACCGCATAAGGGCGGCGCGCGGCGGCCCACACCGGCGGCCGGTCCACCGCACGCCGCCCCGCCATGGCGGGATCCCGGGCCTCATCCATGCGTCCCACGCTAGGAACGGCCAGGTAAGAGACTGTTCACAGCACGGTCAGCGGCGCGCACGGCCTGCCCCCCAGTGAGGGGCAGGCCGCTTTCTCAGGACCTCGTTTCCAGCTCGGCGCGCGTCACCTTGATGGTGTTCTCCGGCAGCGGCGCGGGGTTGCCGGCGGCATCCAGCGGATACTTCGCCTGCACGGGATTGAGCAGCGCGGCCGGCGAGTCGGGGAAGGTTTCCAGGAACAGGATGTAGCCGCTGTCCTGCTTCAACGGCGTGGTGTGCTCCTCGGCGTAGGTCACGCCCTCGAACACGCCCCCGAGTTCCTTGACCTCGATGGTCTGCCCCACCTGAGCCTGGCCTTTGTAGACCTTCAGCACCTGGGCGGTGGAGACGGTGATGATCGTCGGAGGGGCCTCGGGCTGAGCCGCCGCCGCGGGAGGGGCTCCGGCCTGGGGGTTCAGCTTCGGATCCGTCACGGCCGGATCAGGCGCCGCCACTTGCTGGAGATGACGCGGCGCCCCGACGATGCGGGCTTCGACGACCAGGGTCGCCTTGTCGAAGAGCGCGTCCGCGCTCTCGTAGTGGGGATAGTCGGCGCGATAGAGAACGGGCTCGGCATGAGCCGAGCACGCGGTCACGAACACCGCAGCGCAGACGAGCGCGCCAAGACGTCTCAACACAGCACGGCCCCCTTTAGTAATAGGAGTTGACGTCGGCGACATCATGCGACTGGGGTTTGGTCATCGTATTACGGTTCCGGCTCGTGTTCATGATCGACGTGAGCGAGTTGTGCGCGAGATTCAACGCGTGCCCGAACTCGTGAACGAGCGTGCTCGTGACGAAATTCGCGAAGTTCGACGCGTCCCTGTTGATCGTCCTGGAGTTCAGCCGGACGTACATACAGGAGCCGCCGCACCGCTGGTAGTACCCATACCAGGTGTCGCTGTAAGAACTCACCGTGATCGTCGAACCCGAATACGTGCTCTTGTAGAAATTGGCCGGGCTGGCGGTCGCGTTCCAATTCGACAGCGCCGCGTTCATCGGCGTCTGCCAGGTGCTGTTATAGCTGTAGGGGTAGATGGCGATGCTGGCGATGTCCTGGCCGGTGCCGTTCCAGTGGGCGGCAGCCGGATTGGCTCCCGTCACCCCCACCAGCATGACGGCGAGGACCATGAAAAGCCCTCGCCGTGCATGACGTTTTAACGCTCCCGAATGCATGTCGAGACGTCACTCCTTGCGTCCTGGGGGGTGGCATGCAGGAAAACACAACAGGCCTGACAACCGAGATGACACTGAAGGCCCGGGCATTGAAGGGAAAGTGCTGGAACGCAAATTGAAGCGCTTCGAAGGGAGTATGAACTTCTGGTGATCACCTGTCAAGGGCAGGCGAAACAGGCCGCCTGATCAGCGGCGGAGTCACGACGAACCCAGGCCTGCCCGCAGAGGCGCGGCCGGCATCCCGCGCACCGCGCCACCACCCGCATCGCACGCGACCGCGCCCGAACGGCTGAGCCACGTCCCCCGTCAGTCGGCTCAGCAAGCCGCTCGCCGTCGACGACGCGACCGGCCGAGTGAATTGAGTATGAGGTACTCATGCTGCTGTTCACGCCGCCGGGAGACCCTTGTTCCGCACGACGCAGAAACGTCGATCGAAGGCATGGCAGGGTCCGCCTCGTTCCAGGGGCTCAGCCCGATCGAGGTCTGCGTCCGATCAATCACCGAACATGCAGGGGGAAAACCATGTCCAGGACGAGAAAACGACAAATGATTCGTGCGGCGGCAGTCACGGGCGCGGCGCTGTTCACCCTCGCCGCGGGACTGACGGCTCCCGCGCACGCCACGCCGGCGGCGCCGGGCTCCTTCTTCACCATCCGTCCGGACCACGCCAGGGGCAGCATGTGCCTGGACGTCGCCCACGCCAGCGCGGCCCACGGCGCCGACGTCGTCCAGGCTCGATGCACACCAGGCAACCGCAACCAGCACTGGACCCTCGTGCCGCTGGGCGGCAACCTCTTCGAGATCCGGCCGCGGCACGCCGGGAACAAGTGCCTGGACGTCGCGAACGCCAGCAGGGCCCATGGCGCGGACGTCATCCAGGGCGGCCGCTGCACGGGCGGTTCCAACCAAGCCTGGTTCTTCCGCGGGAGCACCGAGACGTCCCGCGGGCAGGTCGTGCCTTCCATAGGCGGCCTCGTCGAGGTCCGGCCCAGCCACGCCCGCAGCATGTGTCTCGACGTCGCACACCTCAGCATCGCCCACGGCGCCAACGTCCTTCAGGGCCGATGCTGGAACGGTCCCAACCAGCTCTGGCGTTTCACTCCGGCCAGATGAAGGACCGCGCACCAGGCATCCCGCTCATGAGCCACATTCGAAGCCGGCCTGCCTGGCTGCGCCGCTCGTCCTTCGCCCGGCCGGACAGCGGAAAAGCACCGGCGCCCGCACAGCACCTGGCCGTGCGGGCGCCGGCGCGCACGATCACGTGGCAGGAGTGAGAACCTTCTCCTCCGGCCGAGGCGCGGCCGGCTTGCGCCGCATCCGCTCCTTCGTCCGCTCCACCATCGTGTACAGCGTCGGCACCAGCACCAGCGTGAGCAGCGTCGAGGAGATCAACCCGCCGATCACCACGATCGCCAGCGGCTGCGAGATGAACCCGCCCGACCCGGTCACCCCCAGCGCCATCGGCGTCAGCGCGCAGATCGTGGCCACCGCCGTCATCAGGATCGGCCGCAGCCGCCGCCGGCCGCCCTCGATCACCGCCTCGACCACGCCCATGCCCTGGTCGCGATACTGGTTGATGAGGTCGATCAGCACGATCGCGTTCGTCACCACGATCCCGATCAGCATCAGCATGCCGATCAGCGCCGGCACGCCCAGCGCCGTGTCGGTCGCCACCAGCAGCCCCACCGCGCCCGTCGCCGCGAACGGGATCGACACCAGCAGGATCAGCGGCTGGATGAAGCTGCGGAACGTCGCCACCATGATCATGAAGACGATCGCGATCGCCGCCAGCATCGCCAGCCCCAGGTCGGAGAACGCCTCGGCCTGGTCGGCCGACGCCCCGCCCATCTCGTAGGTGGCGCCCGAGCCCAACTGCAGCCCGTCCAGCTTCGTCGTCAGCGTCTGCGTCACCGCGCCCAGGTTCCCCGCGTCGGCCACCTTGGCCGAGACCGTGGCCGACCGCTCGCCGTCGATCCTGGTCACCTGCGTCGGCCCGGCCACCTCCTTGACGTCGGCCACCGTCGACAACTTCACCGTGCCGGCCGCCGTGGCCAGCTCCAGGTCCTCCACCGCCGCCACGTCCTCCGGCGCGTCCGCGCCGCGCAGCACCAGGTCACTGGTGCGGCCGTCCAGCGTGATCTGGCCCAGCGGCGCGCCGCGGAAGGCCTGCGCCACCGCCTGCCCGATTTGCGCCTCCGACAGGCCGCGCTCGGCCGCCTCCTCACGATCGACGACGACCTCGATCCGCGGCGCGCTGGCCTCCAGGTTCGACGACACGTCCTGCAGCCCGGACACCTCGCCCATCGCCCGCGTGACCTCGCCGGCCGCCGTACGCAGCGTCTCGACATCAGGAGCGCGCACGATCACGCTGACGGTGTCGGAGTTGAACCCGCCACCGCCGCCACCGCCCACGGTCACCTCACCGACCCCGGACACGCCCGCGATCTTGTCCCGCAGCTCCTGCTCGACCTTCGGGGTGTCCGCGCCGTCCTTGAGCGTGACCGAATACGACGCCCGGTCGGCGCCCCCGCCACCCCCGCCGAACCCGCCGCCGCCGAACCCGCCGCCGCCTCCGCCTCCGCCGACGTTCACCTGGTACGTCTCCACCGCCTCCACGCCCGCCAGCACGTCCTCGACCTGCTGGGCGGCCTTGTCGGTGGCCTCCAGATCCGAGCCGACCGGCATCCGCTGCGACAACGAGATCGTGTTCTGCCCCGAGGAATCCAGGAAGTTGGTCCGCAGGCTGCCGGCCAGCCCCATCGTGCCGACGAACACCGCCACCCCGATGAGCACCGTCACCAGCTTGAACCGCGTCGCGAACCGCAGCACCGGCAGGTAGGCCCGCTGCAACGGCGAACGCAGCTCCTTGGCCTCGGCCTCCTCACGCTGCTTGCGCGCCTGCTCGGGCGTCAGCTCCGGCGCCTTGAGGAACCAGTACGCCAGCACCGGCACCACCGTCAGCGACACCACCAGCGACGCCAGCAACGCCACCGCCACCGTGATCGAGAACGGGCCGAACAGCTCGCCCACCATGCCGCCCACGATCGCGATCGGCGCGAACACCGCCACGGTCGTCAACGTCGAGGCCGTCACCGCGCCCGACACCTCACGCACCGCCGTCAAGATCGCCTGAAGTCTCGCCTCGCCGTAGCCGAGATGCCGCTTGATGTTCTCCAGCACCACGATCGAGTCGTCGACGACCCGGCCCACCGCGATCGTCAGCGCGCCCAGCGTCAGCATGTTCAGCGAGTAGTCGCCCGCCCACAACACGATCAGCGCGATCACCACCGACAGCGGGATCGACACCGCCGTCACCAGCGTCGACCGCACCGACAGCAGGAACACCAAGATGACCAGCACCGCGAACGCCAGCCCCAGCAGGCCCTCGGTGGTCAGGCTCTCGATCGACTGCTCCACGTACGGAGCCTGGTCGAACACCACCGTCACCTGCGTGTCGGACGAGTCGCCCAGCGCCCTGGTCAGCTCCGGCAGCTTCTCGCGGATCTCGTGCGAGATCGTCACCGCGTTGCCGTCGGGCATCATCGTCACCGACACGCCCAGACTCGTCTTGCCGTCCGTACGGGTGATCGTCGTCGCGTCCGCCAGCCCCCGCTTGATCTCCGCGACATCGCCCAGCTTGACCGGCTTGAGCGGCTTGGGCTGCGGCGCCTGCTGCGGCAGCCCGGTCTGCCCCGCACGCGCCTGGGCCTGCGGCTGGCCGGGCCGGGCCTGACCCTGGGCCGGCGTCTGGCCCTGGGCCTGGGCCTGCTGCGGCTGGGCGGGCGTCAGGTACAGGTCCTTCAGCTTGTCCACCGAATCGACCCGCGCACCCACCTGCACCGTCAGCGTCTTGCCCGCGTCGGTCAGCGTGCCCGCCGGGATCGGGGTGCCGTTCGCCTTCAGCACGTCGGGAATCTGCGCCGCCGAGACCCCCTTCTCCTTCATCTCCTCGGCGTCCGGCTCGATCGTCACGACCTCGTCGCGGGTGCCCGTGACCGTCGCCTCCCGCACGCCCTCCACGCCCTGCAGCTCCGGCACCATGATCCGGCGCAGCTTGTCGGCCATCGCCCGCTCATCACCGCCGTCACCCACCGCGAGCACCAGCACCGGCAGATCGTCGGTGTTGCCCGCCGTCACCTGCGGCTCGACCCCGTCGGGCAACGTGACCCTGTTGACCGCCTGCTGCATCTTGTTCAGCGACGACTCGACGTCGGTGCCATAGGCGAAGGCCACCTGGATCTGGGCCATGCCCTCCCTGGAGGTGGAGGTCATCTGCTCCATCCCCTCCAGCCCCTGGAAGGAGTCCTCGATCGGCTTGGTGACCTGCTCCTCCACGATCTCGGGCGACGCGCCGGGATACTGCGCGAGCACGAACGCGCCGGGGAACGACAACGACGGAAGCAGCTGCTGCTTCAACTGCGGGATCGTGAACACGCCGAACGCGCTCAACACGAACGCCACCAAGACGACAAGAGTGCGATTGACCAGGCTCAACCTGGCGAAAGCGGTCATACGGGCTCCCTCTCCAGAGTTTCGCCCCAGACTAACACTTCGCCTCATGCGAATATTTAGATCACCCGACCGTTCCTGATAACCTTCTCAGGAAACGAGAGGGCGGCAGTGAACGACGAACGCGAAGACCTGATCCGGCGCATCACCGAAACACAACGTGGCCTGGGACGACTGTTCGCCCAGCAAAGATCGTCCCTCTTCACCTCCAACCTCACCATGCGCCAGCTGAAGGTCATCATGCTGCTGTCCGCCCAAGGCTCCGCCTCCGGCCAGGAACTCGCCGCCGGGCTCGGCGTCGGCCTCGGCACCGTCACCGGCATCGTCGACCGGCTCATCGCCCAGGGCTACGTCAGCCGCCGCGAAGACCCCCACGACCGCCGCGTCCGCCGCGTCGAACTCACCGCCGCCGGCGCCGCCCTCATCGCCGACATCAACAACGCCGGCGCCGACCAGCTGCGCCGCATCATGGAGCACCTCGACACCCAGACCCTGCGCAACCTCGACCAGGCGACCCGAGCCATCCGCGCCGTCGCCGACAAACTCGACAGCGAACCGGGCGCGTGACCTTCCCTCGTCGCCGGTGATTCTGCTGAGCCGGACATGCTCATCTGACCCGGCGCCTTTACATTGTAGATTTCTAGGCCAGGCGGGACAGGACGTCCGGCAGCTCGCCCTCGTAGGCCACCGTCAGCCGCCGCGTCGCCCGCGTCACCGCCACGTACAGGTCCTGCCCGCCCATCGGCGACTGCGCCAGGATCCCCGCCGGGTCCACCACCACGACCGCGTCGAACTCCAGCCCCTTGGCCTGCCCCACCGTCAGCACCGCCACCGGCGCGTCCAGGTCCCCGCCCGGCAGCAGCCGCGCCACCGCCTCATGGACGGCATCCGAGGTCACCACGCCCACCCGGCCCTCGCCGATCGCGGCCAACTCCTCCTCCACCAGCGCCGGCAGCCCCGCCGGCGGCATCCGCACCGCCCGCGGCCGGGAGCCGCCCGACCGCACCGACTCCGGCGGCTCCTGCCCGGGGTCGAACGCCCGCAGCACGTCGGCCGCCACCTCCATGATCTCCGCCGGCGTGCGGTAGTTGACCTTCAGGTGCTCCACCCGCCAGCGGCCCTCCAGGTACGGGTCCAGCACCTCGGCCCACGACCGAGCCCCCGCCGCCGACCCCGTCTGCGCGAGATCGCCCACCACTGTCAGCGACCGGGCCGGCACCCGCCGCATCACCATCCGCCAGGCCATCGCCGACAGCTCCTGCGCCTCGTCCACGATCACGTGCCCGTAGGCCCAGGTGCGGTCGGCCGCCGCCCGGTCCGCTGTGGTGAGCTCCATGCCGTCGTCGGCGTGCCGCTCGGCCAGCACGTCGGCCCGATCGAAGATGCCCTCCTCCAGCACGCCGGTGCTCCGCAGCACCTCATCGGCGTACAGCAGCTGCTCGGCCTGCTCCTCCCCGGCCCGCCGGGCCGCCGCCCGCCGCGACGAGTCGTCCTCGCCCAGCAGCTCCGCCGCCTCGTCCAGCAGCGGCACGTCCCCGGCCGTCCACGGCGCGTCCGCCGGCCGCAGCAGCTGCTGCCAGTCCAGGCCCGGCGGCGCCACCGACCACAGCGTCTCCGCCGAGGACAGCAGCTCGCCGATCAGCCGCTGCGGGGTCAGCTCCGGCCACAGACCGTCGACCGCCCGCCGCACCTCCGGCTCGCCCCACAACCGCTGCGCCGCCAGCTCGATGTCGACCTCGTCCAGGTCGGCCTCCAGGTCGAGCGGCTGGGCCAGCTCCTCCATCTCCGGATCGCCGTTGGCCAGCTCGTCGATGTGCAGCGACTCCTCCAAGGCCCGCGTCTCGGCCCTGGCCAGCTCTTTGAGGATCTCGGTCACGTACAGCTTGCGGGCCATGTTGTGCGGCAGCCGCACCGCCCGCGCCCGGTCCCGCAGCCGCGCGCACACCGCGTGCGGCACCCGCAGCTCCAGCCCGTCCAGCTCCACCACCAGATCACCCTCCGGCACCCGCTGGCGCAGCTCCAGCGCCCCGGCCACCACGCCGGCCATCCGCGCGTCGCCCTTGACCACCGCCGCGGCCGGGCTGTCGGCCGCCACCGCCCGCACGCCCGGGAACATCTCCCCGACCGTCGTCATCACCACCTGCGTCTCCCCCAGCGACGGCAGCACCTGCCCGATGTAACGCAGGAACATCGCGTTGGGGCCCACCACCAGCACGCCGCGCCGCTCCAGCGTGTCGCGGTGGGTGTAGAGCAGGAACGCCGCCCGGTGCAGCGCCGCCACCGTCTTGCCGGTGCCCGGGCCGCCCTGCACCACCAGCGCACCCTGCCACGAGGCGCGGATCACCCGGTCCTGCTCGGTCTGGATGGTCGCCACCACGTCGCCCATCCGGCCCGTCCGCCCCCGGCGCAGCGCCGCCAGCAGCGCCGCCTCGCCCACCAGCGTGCGCCGCTCGCCCTCGCTCATCCCCTCCAGGTCGAACACCTCGTCGTCGATGCCGATCACCGCACGATCCTTCAGATGCAGATGCCTGCGCCGCACCAGACCCCGCGGATCGGTGGCCGTGGCCACGTAGAACGGCCGGGCGGCCGGCGCCCGCCAGTCGATCAGCACCGACTCGTGCCGCTCGTCCCGCAGCCCGATCCTGCCGATGTAGACGCGGCCACCCGAGGCGTCGTCGACGCGGCCGAAGCACAGGCCCCGCTCGACCGCGTTCAGCTGCGCCAGCCGGCGCGCCTGCTCCGAGGCCAGCGTCTCGCGCTCGACCATCGCCTGGCGGGTGCCGCCGCTCCTGCCGTACACCTCGCGCAGCGCCGCCTGCGCCCGCTCCCTGGTGTGGTCGAGCAGCCCGTACAGCCACGACACATGCCGCTGCTCGATGTCAAGGGCTTCCGCGAGACCATCTTGACGATTAGCCATTCGCTGATATACTCCTAACGGGAGGACTGTGGAGCTCGTGCCGAATGTGGGGCGTTCGAGCTTACATCCGCCTCCCGTCCGCGCGCAAACGCCGCCGCCACTCCGGGCGTGCCGCTACGCGCGTGACGTGCCCGCCGGCACCGGGATCTCCGGGAACGGATTGTCCGGCAGCAACACCACCCGCCGCGCCCGCCCACCGCGCAGCGCCGCCTCCAGATGCAGCATCGCCGCGCCGATCCCCGCCGCACCCGCCATATAGCCCGTGTCGGCGCTCACCTCACCGGGACGAAGCCGCCGATAGGCCTGATACCAGCGCAACCCTCCGCCGCCGTCCTCAAGGGCCCGCCCTGCCAGATGCTCCCCCAGCACCTGCGCGAACTCCAGGTACGCCGCCCGCCCCGTCGCCGCCCACAACCCGGTGAACAACTCCACCAGCCCCGCCGCCCCGCAACACTGGCAGGCGGTCTCCCACAGCCCCGGCACCCGCCGCCACGGCACGCCGCTGGCCATCACCCCGCCCGCCAGCCGCTCGGCCCACTCCAGGTCGCCCGCATCGCCCGCCACCCGGTACAGCTCGTAGAACATCCGCGCCACCCCGGCCGAGCCCGAGCAGTAGCCCAGATAGTGCAGCTCCCTGCCCTGCGGCAGGTGATGCGGCACCAGCGCCGTCGCGCCGCTGACCACGCTCACCTCACGCACGAACGCCGCTCCCCGGCGCGCCGCCTCCAGGAAGCGCTCCTGCCCCGTCGCCCCGTACAGGCGGGCCAGCACGTACGCCGTCCCCGCCGTACCGGCCAGGAAACCCGGCGTCACCGCATCCTCCGGCAACCCCGGGCAGTGGCCGAACCGGTGCCCCGGCACCGCCAGCCGCGCCGCCCGCGCCCCCGCCTCCACCGCCAGCTCCTCATAGGCCGGCACGCCCAGCATCGACGCCGCCCGCAGCAGCGCCAGCACCACGCCCCCATCGGCGCGCAGCGCCGGATCCCCCGACCAGCCCGCCCCGCCCTCCATCGGCCGGGCCGAGCGCGCCACCCGTTCCATCGCCGCCGCAGCGGCCTCCTCCGCGACGCCGTCCCCCAGCACCCAACCGGCCTCGCACAACGCCACCGCGACACCGCCCAGCCCACGGTGGAACGTCACATCCGCCATCTCGCGCCAGGCCGAGGCCAGATAGCGGCAGCCCGCCCGCGCGTCCCGCAGGTATTCCTCCTCCCCCGTGACCCCGCCAGCTCCAGGAAGAACAGCACGATGCCGGGGGCGCCCGCATACAGGGAGGCCGGCTCGGGGGCCAGCGCCGACGTCCCGCGCGCGTCGGGGTTGGCCAGCCAGCGGCCGTCATCCGCGGCCGCGGACCTGATCCAGCGCGCCGCCCCGACCGCGACCCGCAGCGCGGCGTCCGCGCGCTCACCCGCCGAGCGGGCCCGATCCAGGCTCATGACACAGGGAACTCTTCCTGGACTGGAGACTGCAGGCCCCACATTCTCCCCCACCCGCCCGTGCCCGTCGACCATCCCCGCCGCCAGACCATCCACCCCGCAACGCGTCGCGGCCTCACGCCTCCGGGGCGGGCGGGCCCGTGGAGCGGCGGGGCACCAGGCTCGGCGTGACCGAGAAACGCACCGACGACGTCCGCCCCTCGATACGTTCGAGCAGCAGCCGCCCCGCCGTCCGCCCCATGACCGCGCCGTCCTGGTCCACGCTCGTCAGCGAGATGCTCGACAAGGCGGCCAGACGCGTGTTGTCGTACCCGGCCAGCGACACGTCCGCCGGCACCGACAACCCCGCCTCGTGCAACGCCCGCAACGCCCCCAGCGCCGCCAGATCCGCCCCCGCGAAGATCGCCGTCGGACGCGGCGACCGTTCGAGCAGCTCCCGCGCCCCCCGGTAGCCGGCCTCCTCGGTGTAGGCGGCCCGCGCCACCGCGATCTGGCTCTGCAGGCCGTGCTCGCGCATCACCCGCGCGTACGTCTCCGCCCTGATCGCATCCAGCACTCCCACGGCCCGCTCCCGGGAGCCCGGCGTGTAGCCGATGTGCGCGATCCGCCGGTGCCCCAGCCCGATCAGATGCCGCACCACCAGCTCCGCGCCGAGCTCGTCGTCGTCGTGCACCACGTCGTACAGCGCCGACTTCTCGTGCAGGCCCAGCACCACCGTCGGCATCTGCGCCGCCACGTCCTCCAGCCGCACCCGCCGCACCCGTGGCGCGATCATGAGGATGCCGTCCACCTGCCGGTCCACCAGCGCGTCGATGGCCCGGGTCTCCGCTGTGACATCCGGGCCGCCCTGCACCATGATCACCTGGTAGTCGGTGCCGGCGAGCTGCTCGGACAGCCCATCGAGGATGTCGGGAAAGAACGGATTGCGCAGATCGGGAAGCAGCACCCCGATCGTGAACGTCCGCCCCCGCATCGCCCGCGCCGCCGCATGCGGCCGGTAGCCGAGCTCCTCGATCGCGGCCTTGACCCGCTCCCGCATGGCCGGGCTGACCCCATAGGCGCTGCGCAGCACCTTCGACACCGCCGTCGTGGACACCCCGGCGTGGCGCGCCACATCGGCGATCGTCACCCGCCGCGGCCGCTCGCGCGTGGCCATCCCCCCGCCTCTCCTTCGGACGAGCCGATTGTACGAGCGGCCGCCCGTCCCCCGGCACCACCCACCCCCGCACCACCGGCACGGCCGGGTGCTAACTTGACCGATCGTGTCTGACTATCTGCGGGAGCTGTTCTCCCTCCACGGCCGCCGCGCCCTCGTCACCGGCGGCAGCTCCGGCATCGGGTACGCCATGGCCGAGGCGATCGGCCGCGCCGGCGCCGAGGTCGTCCTGGTCGCCCGCAGGCCGCACGAGCTCGACCAGGCCGTCACCCGGCTGCGCGAGCACGGCGTCACCGCCACCCGCATCAGCGCCGACCTCGGCGAACGCGACGACGTCCAGCACGTCTGCGACCGCGCCGGAGACATCGACATCCTCGTCAACGACGCCGCCAACAACATCCGCAAGCCCATGGCCGACCTCACGCCCGACGACTACGAGCAGACCATCGCCGTCAACCTCACCGCCCCCTACCTCCTCGGCCAGCACTTCGGGCCGAAGATGGCCGCACGCGGCTGGGGCCGCATCATCAACGTCGGCTCGCAGCAGACCGTCAGCGCCTTCGGCGACAGCGGCGTGTACGGCGCCGCCAAGGCCGCCCTCGGCGGGCTGACCCGCTCCCAGGCCGAGGCGTGGTCGGCCGGCGGGGTGTGCGTCAACACGATCATCCCCGGATTCGTGCTGACCCCGCTGACCGAGCCCGCTCAGGCCATCCCCGGCCGGGTCGAAGCCCTCGCCGCCCGCCACATGGTCGGCCGCAACGGCGTACCCGCGGACTTCGCCGGAGCGGCGGTGTTCCTCGCCGGCGAGGCCTGCGCCTTCGTCACCGGCCAGATGTTGTTCGTCGACGGCGGCTTCTCCGTCCACTGACCCGACGCCTTTACGTTGTAGATCATTTACGGCGGATCTGCCGCACCCCGATCCCCTCGCGCCAGGCGTCCATGACGATCTCGTCGCCCTCGACCCTCGTCCACACCACCTCCGTCAGCTCGACCCTGAACAGGTGCGAGTCCGTGCCCGGCATCTCGAACGACGCCAGCACGCCCGCGTCGGTGATCTCCACTGCCCGCCCGGCCAGCTTCAGGTCGCCCTCCCATCCCGACGGATCGGCGCCTTCGGGCGCGAGGGAGGTGACGTGCAGCGCCATGCGCGGATCCCGCCGCAGGTCGGCCGCCTTGACCGCGCCGGCCATCGACCCCGTCCACAGCTCGCCGTCCCTGAAGCTCGTCTCGATGCCGCTGACCCGCGGCGATCCGTCCTTGCGCAGCGTCGCCAGCACCTTGTGCCGGTAGCCGTCCATCAGCGTGCGCGCCACCGCCGCCAGCTCCGGCGCCTGCCGCTCGAACTCCTGCCATGCAGCCATGGCCCCATCATGGCCGCCGCCACCGACATGGGCGAATCCCCGTTGACACATGCCGGAGATCGTCCCGTCCGCCTGCCGACTCCTTGTAGCGGCATGTCGCCGGTGGAAGACTGGATCTGACGGAAAGGGGGGACCGTCATGATCGAGGTCAAGAGCATCGACAAGCCGGACGAACGCCGTGACTTCCCGCGGGGCCACCTGGACGTGTGCAACCTCACCGGGCTCACCTTCGGGGTGGCCACGTTCGACCCCGGGTGGCGCTGGTCGGAATCGGTCAAGCCCATCGCCGGGACGGAGTCCTGCGAGGTCCACCACAACGGATTCGTGGTCCAGGGCCGGCTGCGCATCCGGATGAACGACGGCGGCGAAGCCGAGGTGGGCCCGGGAGACGTGTTCGTCTGCCGGCCGGGGCACGACGCCTGGGTGGTCGGCGACGAGCAGTGCATCGTCTACGACTTCGCCGGCGGCATGGCCGAGTACGCCAAGGCGTCCACGAGCGGCTAGCCGGGACTGGTTTTCAGCGTGGCGTGGCCGCGGTGACGCCACAACGGCCACGCCATCGAGCTATGCGAAGCCGGGGGCGGGCTGCCACAGGCTGATCTGCGTCCCCTGGTCATCGGTACAGGTGCAGCCGTGCCCGGACTTGCTCTCGAACATCTCGCCGGTGCTGCCGCCGAGCTTGCGCACCTGCTCGACGGCCGCGTCGATGTCGCTCACGTGGTAGTACAGGTTCGGCTGCGAGGACGGCCCGTCGGACACGAAGCCCATCGGCACGGCCGTGTTGGTGACGTGCAGATACCGCTCGTGCTCGCGGGTGAACTCCCAGCCGAACAACGCCCCGTAGAAGGCGGCCGCCCGGTCCAGGTCCGCGACCGACAGGGTGTAGTAGCCGAGCTCGACACTCATCTACGAACCTCCGCAATAATTGCCGCTATCGTTAAACATCGACAGCCTAACGGAAGCAGGCAAATATTAACAGCGACGTTAACGA